>JAOTVU010000251.1 GCA_029863385.1 Acidimicrobiia bacterium | reverse complement strand
GAACCCGAACCCGATGTCGAGGTCGACGCGGCCGACGACGTCACCGGCGAGAACGACGATGAGGACTCCGCCGGTGAGGGCGGCGACGAGGAAGAGTAAGAAACCGAGCGGATCGGCCGGCGTTGGCTGATCCGCAACGGACCTGTGTCGGGTGCCGGGCCGTCCGTTCCCAGACACGGCTGCTTCGTCTCGCCGTCGACTCCACCGGGGTTTTGTCGATCGGGCGAACCAGCCCTGGTAGGGGAGCGTGGCTCTGTCGGGATACAGTGCTCAGTTGCTTCGACGCCGCAGTCAACCGAAACGGTTTCGAGCGGTCCCTGGGCCGACCGATTCGTCTCGCATCACCGATGGACCTGCGGAGCCAACTCGAACGCTTGCAGAACACACCCTGAGGCCGCTCGAAGGCGGTGACGGGAACAATCGGTCATTCCGGTTGCAGCCAATCACGTTTGGATGGGTCTGCGGGCCCTGAACGATAGGATGGGTCGTTGCCCTCCAAGTGAGGCGCTGTCGTTCTTTTCGGGGAATTCCCCTGAGGGCCGACGGCCGAAATCGTCCAGCAATCCGGAAGACCGAGCAACTCGGAAACCCCAGTAATCCAAGACCCAAGTAATCCAGAAGACAATGAGGTAAGGCGGGGCTCGGCTCCTCCTACCCTGAGGTGAAATCAGCAACGTGCCATCCAAAGTCCGGGTATACGAATTAGCCAGAGAGTTGAATCTGTCCAACAAGGAGATCATCGACCTCTGTGTTGACCTCGGCATCGGAGTGAAGAGCCATTCCTCCAGCATCGTCGAGGCTCAAGCTGATCGCGTCCGGCGAAAGGCCAAGCGCGAAGGGCTGATCAAGCCTCCGTCCGGGGTCGAGACGCCGGCCGAGGAGACTGCGGCGGCCGACGACAAGCCGGCAGTTGTGTCGACGAAGAAGGCGCCGGCCAAGAAGGCGCCGGCCAAGAAGGTGGCCAAGAAGGCCCCGGCCCCAGCCCCCGCTGATGATGACATCGCGCCGGCGCCGGCCGACGATGTACCGGCAGTCGTGTCGAGCAAGCCCAAGCGGGTGGTTTCGTCGAGCGGTCGTTCGGCCGAGACCGCCCCCTCGAAACCGATTCCGCCCCCACCGCCGGCGATCAAGCCGGTCGAAGCGGTCACGCCTCCCGCCCCCGCCCCCGCTCCGGTTGCGGCCCAGGCCCCCGCTGCCGCGGCGCCGACTCCAAGCGAGGCTCCGCCGGCGGTCCCGTCCCAGCCGAGCGAGGCTCCTGTGGCCGAGGCACCGGCACAAACCGAATCCGAGCCCGTGACGGCAAAGGCTTCGGCCGCACCCGCGGCCCCGCCATCGGACGACACGGCAACAGCCGACTCCAACGGCAGCCAGACCGCCACGCCACCCAGTGGCCGTGGCGGCAAGTCCATTCCGCCGCCACCCGGACCTCCTCGTAGCCGGGCGGGTAAACCGATTCCCCCGCCCCCGCCTCCTCCCGGTAGCAGTGGTCGCACGCGCCCCTCCGGTGGCGGTGGCGGTGGCGCCCGACCCGGCGGCGGCGGTGCCCGTCCCGCTGGCGGAGGCGGCGGCTTCCGGAATGCCCCGGCCCCCAGCCGCGGTGGTCCCCCCGGCCGTGGTGGTCCTCCGGGACGCGGTCGCGGCGGTCCCCAACGTGGTCGCCCCCGGCGCAAGACGCGTCGCCGTCGGAGCCAGGAAGAACTCACCCCGATGGACGTTCCGACCTACACGTCGGAAGACGCACCCGTGCCCGAGGGTACGGTCGTCATCGAGCGATCGTCCACCGCCCAGGACCTCGGCCCCAAGCTGAACCGCACCGCGGCCGATGTGGTCCGCTTCCTGCTCACCAACGGCGAAATGGTCACGGCGACCCAATCACTCACCGACGAGATGATCGAGTTGTTCGCATCCGACGTCGGGGCCGAGATTCGTCTCGTCGACCCGGGCGAGGAGCAGGAGGTCGAGCTCCTCAAGATGCTGGAGTTCGACGAGGAGGAGCTGGAGGAGGTCGACGAGGACTGGCCGATCCGTCCTCCGGTCATCACCGTGATGGGTCACGTCGATCACGGCAAGACCTTGCTGCTCGACCGCATCCGCTCGGCCAACGTGGTCGAGGGCGAGGCCGGTGGTATCACCCAGCACATCGGTGCCTATCAGATCAGTCGCAACGGCAAGTCCATCACCTTCCTCGACACCCCCGGTCACGAGGCGTTCACCGCCATGCGGGCCCGAGGCGCTGATGCCACCGACATCGTGGTGCTGGTGGTGGCCGCCGACGACGGCGTGATGCCGCAGACCGTCGAGGCCCTCGACCACGCTCGCGCCGCCGAGGTGCCGATCATCGTGGCCATCAACAAGATGGACCGTGAAGGCGCCGATCCCAACCGGGTCATGACCCAGCTGTCGGAACGTGGTCTGGTTCCCGAGGAATGGGGTGGCGACGTGATCATGGTGCCGCTCTCGGCCATGACCGGCGACGGCGTCGACGACCTGATCGACAACCTGCTGCTGGTCGCGGAAGTCGAAGACCTTCGAGCCGATCCCGAGGGCCGGGCCAGTGGCACGGTTCTCGAATCCCATCTCGACATCGGCCGGGGCCCCGTGGCCACGGTGTTGGTCGAACATGGCACGCTCAACGTCGGCGATCCGCTGGTGTCGGGCGCCGCGTGGGGCCGGGTGCGCGCCCTGGTCAACGATCGAGGCGAACGAGTCGAGTCCGCGAGCCCGTCCACCCCTGTGCAGGTTCTGGGCCTGAGCGATGTGGCCGAGGCAGGCGACTCGTTCATCATCGCCCCCAACGAGAAGGTCGCCGGCAAGGTGGCCGATACCCGTGAGCACTGGCAGCGGGTCGCCAGCTTCGGCAGCGCCGGCGCGCCGGCGACCGGCGGTGGCGCCAAGCTGGAGGACATCTTCAAGCAGATCCAGGCCGGCGAGGCCGCCACCCTCAATCTGATCGTGAAGGCCGACGTCAACGGCTCGCTCGAGGCCGTCGTCGACAGTCTGAAGAAGCGGGAACGTGACGAGGTCAGGCTGGCCTTCGTCCTGCGGGGCGTCGGTGGTATCACCGAGAACGACGTCCAGCTCGCCGCAGCGTCCAACGCCACCATTCTCGGCTTCAACGTGCGGCCCGACCGCAAGGCCCGCGAACTGGCCGAGCAGGAGAAGGTGGAGATCCGTACCTACGAGATCATCTACAAGCTGCTGGAAGACATCGAGAACGCCATGCTCGGCCTGCTCGAGCCGGAGTTCGAGGAGGTCGTCACCGGCGACGCCCAGGTGCGGGAGATCTTCCGGATCCCTCGCGTCGGAGCCATCGCCGGTTGTATGGTCACCAACGGTGTCATCACCCGGGGCTCAAAGGTCCGCTTCCTGCGAGACGGCACGATCATCTGGAAGGGCACGATCCAGTCGCTCAAGCGGTTCAAGGACGATGCCCAGGAGGTCGCCGCCGGCTACGAGTGCGGTATCGGCCTCTCCGACTTCCAAGATCTCAAGGAAGGCGACATCATCGAGACCTACGAGGAACGAGAGATTCCTCGCGAATAGGGGCGAGCGGACGGTGCACGTTCTCGTCGCCAGCATCGAACTGCACGTTCCGGCCGCCCGGTCGCTCAAGGCCAAGCGGTCGGTTGTGCTGTCCCTGGTGCGGCTCATCGATCAGATCCACGGCGTTGCCTGTGCCGAGGTCGATCATCAAAACCTCTGGCAACGATCGGCGCTCGGGGTGAGCGTCGTCGGCGGTACCGTGGGTCAGGTCACCAACGTGATGGACGCCGTCGAGCGATTGGTGTGGTCCCGAACCGAGGTGGAAGTGCTCGACATTCACCGCAGCTGGTGGGAGGACGAATAATGGCCGGCAAATCGAGGTCTCAACGGAGTGGCGGAAGCGGCCGCAGCGACGGCAGGAGCGGCCGCGGACGCGGTGGATCCGGGGCCGGTGGCCGTTCCCGGTCCAAACGGCCCGCCATCAATCGCCAATACCCTCGCACCGCCCGGCTGAACACGCTGCTGCAGGAGATCGTGGCCGACTTCTTCGAACGGGTCGACGACGATCGCTTCGAGATGCTGACGGTCACCGGCGTCGAGGTCGACAACGATCTGAACCGGGCCCAGGTGTTCGTGTCGGCTCTCGGCGGGATACCGCTGTCGACCCCCGATCCGGCGGACGGTGGCGACGCTTCGACACCTGCTGCCGACAGCGACGCCGACCCGGACCGGGAACTGCTCGACGCTCTGGCCGACTACCGCAAACCGGTGCAGGCCAAGATCGGGCGCGAGGCAAGAATCCGGAAGACACCGGAGGTGGTCTTCGTCATCGATCCGGCTGTCCGCAGCGGCGCCCGCATCGACCAGATCCTGGCCGCCATCAGCCCATCCGGCCCAGACCCGACCGACGCTGAGCCCGAATCGGGGCCCGACCCGGCGGACGACGTTCCGGCGGACGAAACCACCGTGACGGACGGCTGACGTGGCCGGTGGCCGTCGCAAGCGGCGCCCGGATTCGGGTGTGTCCGGCTCGGTGGTCATCGACAAACCGGCCGGCTGTACCAGCCACGATGTCGTCGACGTCGTTCGCAAGGCGCTCGGCACCCGAAGGGTAGGTCACGCCGGAACGCTCGATCCCGACGCCACCGGCGTGCTTGTCCTCGGGGTGGGACTGGGAACCAAACTGCTCGAGTACACGACCGGCTCGGACAAGGGATACGAGGGGAAGGTCGTGATGGGCACCGAGACGTCAACCCTCGACGCGGCCGGCGATGTCACCGCCACCCAC
>JAOTVU010000250.1 GCA_029863385.1 Acidimicrobiia bacterium | reverse complement strand
GTAGATCGTCGCCGACCTGGCCCGACACGGCTCTTCGGCCCGGCGCTCGACGAGATCGTACCCGCTGGCACACACCGGAGGCCGCAGAGCAGATGTCTCGTTGCCGGATGTCTGATCTGAGGCGTTTCGTCGTTCCGGCATTCCTAGGGCCGCGGTCTTGTCGCTTTGGGTCGGATGTCGATGGCCCTCTCGGGAGCTGTAGCGAACACGGGAGCTGACCGCTCACTTGCCCGGTGAGCCCTGCCGACGGAACCCGGGCTCGGGCGATGGGCTGGGAATCGGGACCGCGCAGCCCTTCTCGACCAACCAGTTTGCCAACGCCGCCGACCTGGAGCGCCGGGCGGGTGCGGCGGTGCGCCCCGAACGAGGCGTCGGCCGTCGACGTGGCCAACACCGTCGAAGCCGCCCTCCTGTCGGTCCCCCGGGCGCCGGTGGCGACCGGTGCCCCCCTACCCTGGCCCGAGCTATCGGCGCCTGACCGGAGGGCGGCGGCCATCACCTCGTTGACCGGTGGATGGCGGAGGCGAAGCCGTCGAGGTACCTCTCGGCCATCGACTGCTGGAGCCACCGGCCGACCGGGCCCCCCAGCCGGGCCAGCACCGCACGGGGACGGGAGGAGGCCGTGATCTCCAACTGGACGCCACCGGTCCCCGGATCCCGAACGGCCAGGAAGGACTCCTCCCCCTGCGCCGGGTGGTGGGGGAGCGTGCCGTAGGCGAACCCGTAGCGATGCTCCTCGTCGACGACGGCGACGATCCGGCACGCCGCCGTGACCCACAGCGGCCCCACCCGCAGGGCCAGGGCCAGCGTGCGGTCGGCTTCGATCGGCGGTCGGGGCGGCTGGAGAGTCGCGCCGGCCCGGGCGTGACCGAACCAGCCGTCGATCGCCTGCCTGGCCGCGGCGAAGGTCGCCTCGCCGCTCCCGACGGCCCGGACGGCCCGGAGCCGATGGTGACCGGGCGAGCTCGACGGGCCGAGCGAGATGCCGACCTCCGGGTAGGAGAGGGCCTCGGCCGACTGCTGGCTCACCAGCGAGGCCAGGACGGCTGCGGAGGGTCGGCGAAGGTGGTACATCGGTCAGCTCCCGGCGTGCGGGCGTCAGGTCCCGGCCAGGAGTCCGTCGAGCCAGTTTCGTAGCTCATCGGGCGTCATCAGCTGGCGGCGACCCAATTCGCTGTCGGCGACGCCGGACAGCTGGGGGGGCACGTTCTGCACGACGACGTCGAGGTTCGATACCACGGCGTAGTCGTCGATCACCGCCGCCATCGCCTCGTCGTGATCCACCGCCCTGGCCCGGGCGGCGTCGACGAGACCTCGGAGCAGGGACTCCCAGGTCGTCATCGGTCCCTGGGCGATGGAAGCCGACTCGGCGAACGAATCGATGAAGGCGAACGGGACGGGCTCGATGCTCCGGTCGTTGGCGATGGCGGCATAGAGCCAGTCGGAGTCGAAGGCGAAGCCGTACGTCGACGGGGTGGCGAGGACATCGGCGAGGGTGGTGGCGCCGTACAGCTTGAAGGCGGCCTGGGTATCGCGGAGGCCGCGGTCGAAGATGGCCCGGCCCACCATCCTCTGCATGTGCCTCAGGACCACGATGCCGGGCCCCCACCGGGCCTCGGCCTTCACCAGCACCGACTCGGGATGCTTCCGATCGCCGATCACCACCTCGGTACCCTCGGCGAACGGACTCAGGAGCAGGCCGATCTGACCGAGGTTGACCGAGTTGTCGGCGTCGGTCATCACGATCGCGTCGCATCCCTCGGAGAGGGCGACTTCGGCGCCGTGGACGATGGCACCCCCCTTTCGCGACTGGTCGACATGACCGAGACCGGCCAGTGGACCGGTCGACGCGGGGATGGCCTCCGCCAACCGCAGGACCTCCACCCGGTGGCCGCACCCGTGCTGGGCCGCCCGTTCCGCGGCCACGGCGGCGCTGTCCTCCGGGTCGCCGTCGTCGACCGGGTAGAGACGCCAGTCGACGTCGCTGCCGGAGAAGAGCCACTCGAGCTGATCGAGCTTGACGTGGAGGGCGTCCTCGCCGGTGGGATTGCCTTCGCCCCGAGGCCGCAGGCGCCGCTGCTCGCCCCACATGGCGAACACCACGCCGAGGCGCCCCGACCAGGTCGACCGCCGCAACGCATGCTTGGACAGCGCCAGCTTGATGGCGACCCGAAGATCCAATGGTCGATCGGGATCGGCTCCAGCCGCCCGCAGCTCGCCAGTCGACGCGCCGGAGTCGATCAGTTCATCGGCCAGCTCGCGGATCCGGCGTTGGTCCGCTCTGCTGGCGATGTCGACATCTCCGGTGGCCAGCCCGTCGGCCGCGGTCGGCGTCGATCCACGATCCTGTTCGCTCTGCTGCTTCACCATATGTCGTCCTCGTAGAGCCAGGTCCCGGTCGAGTGTGGCACGGGTGGCCGGTCACGAGTGGCCACACCGGCCAGCTCCGGGATCATAGGTCGATCACCAGCGGTCGCTGTCTGAGGAATCTCCGGTGGAATCGCCCCTCTCGATCGTGATCGGCGGCAATTGACTCGACGAGGTTCTCGATCTCGGTCATGTGGGCAACTCGTCGGCCCTGGAGGCCCGGCGTGTCCTTGCTGCTGGAGAACCAGAAGGTGAAGTCCGAGGCCGGGCCGAGGGCTTGGTCGCGGTCCACGCCGAGGCGTGCCTCGGCGAGGGCTGCGACGACTGTCTTCTCGGGGTTGTGATGGGCGCCGTTGCCACAGAAGACGTAGTGATCGGCGGTCACCCGCTCGACGAACTCCCGGGTGACGTTCGCCTCGGCCGCGTGGTGTTGCACTTTGAGCAGGTCGACGTGGATGCGGTCGTCGTCGTCGAGCTTTCCGTGGTGGCGAAGGCCGGCCAAGATGTCTTCGGACGATCCGTCACCTGTCAACAGAACGGTCGGGCCGGCCTGGTCCTGCACGAGAAGCATCAGCGATGCAAGATTGGGTTCGGTGATCGTGCCGTCGCCGAGCGCGGTGCTGATTCCGGGGGTGGATCTGGTACTCGCCTCTGCCGCGGACAGCCGCTCCTCGTCGTCGAGAATCTCGGCCTGGAGCCGTTTCAGCATGTCGCCGTTCTCCGTGAGCCACTTCTCCCACCGGAGCCGCAGTGCCTCCAGGGCGCTCTGTTGCGGGCCGATGATTCGAATCGTGAAGGGCCCGATGCGCCGGTAGCGCGAGCTCTCCGTGTGCATGAGCTCGTTCCGTGGCCGATTTCGAGCGATGTCGAGTTGTCTGGTCGAGATCCGTCGCGAGAGCTCCATCGACGACCGCTCGCCGGTGGCCAGGTTCTGGCACGAGGCGGCGAGGTCGCTTAGGGCGGGAAGCGTCGCATTGGCGAAGGTGGCCGCCGTTGCCGCCAGTGATGCTTCGATCCGTGGTTCGAGCTCGTCGCCAACCAGCTCGAACAGTGAGTTGTGCCAGATCTCCTTGATGCGCGGAGGTTCCGGAAAGCTGGGTCTGGGGGACGGCTCGCCTCTCGCGTGACGGTGATGGTGTACCCGCCAGACCACCAGGTCTTCGATCATTCCGAGAATGCCGCTGATGTGGTCGTCGTCGATGTGGGAGACGTAGACGAGATCCAGGGCGTCGAGGCCGTAGATCTCCTCCCTGGCGTGGTCTCGGAACGGTTGTTTGCGACCTCCGTCGGCCAGGATGCGGTACTCGACTTCGTTGCCGTTCCGGTCGGTTCTGGTGCTGCTCAGCAACAGGCAGTCCCCGTCGCCGACGTGGAAGACCTCGACCCTCATGACTCGGCCTGTGGCTCCCCGGCCGCGGCTTCTTCGGCTTGTTTCTTCTTGTCCGTCGACCCGAACGGTTGCCTCACGCGGCGCACGCACTCGGTGGGTTGGATCACGCCGAAGCCGGCGTCGTCTTGCCATATGTAGTCCGCGCCGGGGAGCGGCTGGGCGGTTCGCCGCATGATCCCCATGATCTGGGTGGAGGTGAGACGGGGTTCTCGGGCCAGCATCTGCGCCGCGACTCCGGTCACATAGGGGCTGGCCATGGAGGTCCCCGTCATGGACATCCACTGCAGGCGCTCCTCGACGCCACCGAAGCCTCGTGCTGCGACGATGTCGGTACCGGGTGCGGCGATATCCGGCTTCTGGCGCTCGTCCCAGGTGGGTCCCTGGCTCGAGGAGATGTGGATTCGCTCGCCGGGGGTGTCTGCATTGCCCACTGCGATCACGCTTCGGCCGCAGGCCAGTGCGCTCACCGAGTTGGTGTCGACGTTGGACTCGCTGGCGAAGTACGAGGGGAACAACCAGGCCTCGGCCTCGGCCTCATCGATCCGTCCGAGTGGCCGAGGGTCGTCCCTCTCGATCCAGGCGTCATAGCGGCCGTCTCGTATCTCGATGCCTTTCAGTCGGATCGTCCAGGTACCGGCCTCTATCCCGACGACGGGTCGCTTGAGGCGAGGGCTGAGAAAGACCGAGATGCGGTTGGCCCCGTTCGCCGGGTGGTACTGCTCGTTGTAGACGCTCAGGAAGGTCTGGCTGGGCAGGGGCAGGTTCTCGTAGAACTCGCTCGGTTTCACCCAGTCGGTCTCGAACCCCGAGGGTGACCGAACCCGAACGGCGAATTCGTCGCCCGGTCGGTACCAGATCTCCATCTCGTTCTCGGAGACGTCGACGATGCCGTTTCCCACCACGTTCCATTTCAAGTCGGCCGTCAGGCCGGCGGCCGGGATCCGCCCACTGGCGTGGATCCGCCCCGACAGGTGCCCGATGTCGCCGTCGAATTGGGCTGCCTCCTGGCCCGAGTT
>JAOTVU010000111.1 GCA_029863385.1 Acidimicrobiia bacterium | reverse complement strand
CCAACCAGCCGGGGCACGATCTAGCCCTAGGAATCCCGAAAGCTCCCGTTCAAAGAAGTGCTCACCGACCAGCAGCCCGGCACCAGCCTCCCACCTCTGTGACAAGCCGGTCTACCCCCATTAGTTCGACCGGGACTCGCCAGGTGGGCAACCGACCCCGGCCCTGTGCCATGATTGGCCGATGAGCGCCACAGAATCCTCCTTCACCTCGGCGGCCGACGGCACCGAGATCGCCACCATTGCCTGGGTCGACGCCGGGGACTCGCCGAAGGGTTCGGTCCAGATCGCCCACGGTCTGGCCGAGCACGCGGCACGATACGGTCGGTTCGCCCGAGCCCTGAACGAGGCCGGCTTCCGGGTGTTCGCCACCGACCACCGCGGTCACGGCCGGACCGGGGAGAAGAGCGAGCACGGCCTCGGCCACTTCGGCGAGGTGGGATTCGACGGGCTGATCGCGGATGTCGTGCAGTTCGGTCGGTGGATCGGCGAGTCACACGCCGACGGGCCGGTGTTCCTGCTCGGCCATTCGATGGGCTCGTTCGCGGCACAGACCGCGATCCTCGACCACGACGACGTGTGGAACGGCGTGGTGCTTTCGGGATCGACAGCACTCGACGTGCTGGCCGCCGGTTTGGCCGAGGCCGAGGGTCCGGTCGGGCTCGAGGCATTCAATGTCGGGTTCGAGCACCGGACGGGTTTCGAGTGGCTGTCGCGGGACGAGGCCGAAGTCGACGCCTACGTCGCCGACCCGTGGTGCGGGTTCGAGAGCCCGCCCGAGACGATCCCGTTGCTGTTCGGCGGCGCGGCCCGGCTGGCCGACCCGGAGGCCCTGAGCGGTGTCCGGTCCGACCTGCCGCTGTTGATCGCCTCCGGGAGCGACGACCCGCTGGCCGGTGGCGGCGAGCTGGTGACGTTGCTCGGCGAGCGGTACCGGGCCGCCGGGATCGACGACGTGACCGTCACCGTATATCCCGGCGCCCGCCACGAGATCCTCAACGAGACCAACCGTGACGAGGTCACCGCCAACATCATCGGCTGGCTCGACTCACACTGCTGACCGTCGGTCGGGTGATCGCACCCGGGCGAAACCGCCGGCGCCTCGCCTCAGGCGGCGACGTCGGGGGTGGTGTCGGCCTGGGCCGGGGTCACGACGACGGGCAGACCCGTGCGCTTGACCAGCTTGCCGATGGCCCGCTGGCCGATGAGGCCCTCGGGAACGGCGATCGCCGTGATCTCCGGCGTGACGAGCTCGGCGACGTTCGTGCGGGGGCTGCTGTAGCGGGTTACGACGTTGGTTGAACCGCCGACCCGGGTGCGGCAGTAGTTGTCGAGCTGGTTGAGCGCCCGGCCTTCGGCGTCGGCCCGGTCGAGGTTTTCGGAGGATGCGTAGGCGTCGATGTCGCGCCGGACGCGGTCGGTGACGACCATGACGACCGTGGCGTCGCCGCCTCGCTCGACGGTGTCGTGCGCCAGATCCAGGGTGGCGTCACCGCCCTTGGTCGGCTCGACGAGGGTGAGGAGGTGTTCACGTTTGGCCATGACAGCCTTCTTTCCTAATTGGTTTTCTTGCTTGGGGGATGGGTGATCCGGTTGGTGCCGGCGGTGCGGTTTCATCCCGGTTCGTTGGACCAGGGAAGCGAGGCGACCAGATCCCAGAGGTATTCGTCGGTGATGTCGTCGCCGGTGAGCAGGAGGCGGTAGTAGATGGGGGCGAGCAGCCGATCCAGGATGCGGTCGACAACCTCGGGCGTGGCATCGGATCCGATCACGTCGGTGACGAGTTCAGCGGCCAAGGCCCGGCGATGGCGCCAGAACATGTGGAAGCTGTCGGCCAGCTCGTCATTGCGGGCGGCCTCGCCCACGATCCCGGCGATCAACGGGCCGAAGTCGGTGGTGCGGTTGAAGCGGACGATGTCCTTGAGAAAGGTGAAGAGGTTGAAGCGGGGATCGGGGTCGAGCGGAACCGGGCCGACGGCTTCGCCGGCCATGGTCGCGACCAGATCGATGGCCAGCTTCTCCTTCGACGACCAGCGACGGTAGAGCGTGTCCTTGCCGACGCCTGCGGTGGCGGCGATCTCCTCCATCGTGGCACCGGTGAACCCGCGCCGAGCCATCACGTCACGGGCCGCATTGAGGATCATGCGATCCCGGGAAGGATCCCGCGGTCGCCCTCGACGTTTGGTCTCGGTCATGGTCACGACATCAGTTTACCAAACGACACCGTTTGATAAATATGCCTGTGGTCACACGGGAGTCGCTTCGATGTATCGCTCGTGCAGAATCCGTGGCCCACACAGATGGACAAGCTCACCGCGCAGGGCTCAGAATTGAACACAAAGCCTGAACAGGATTCAAAGACGGCAGAGAGCAGTCATGACCGTCGGCGACATGGTCGACGACGCCGGACCCCGGATCTGCAACCTCAGGTTCGGCGAGGTAATCGTCTTCGGCGATTCCGGGGGTTGTTCGGCCCCTGCGGCCGATATCAGGGACTGTCGCGACCTGATCCAGACTCGAGGGAGCATCGAGCTGCCCGCCACCGGACGTTGGGGGATCCCGGGCGGTCAGCGCCTCGACACCATCGGACGATGGCCCTGGAGTCGGCAACGGTCGGCACTCACAACCGGTGGCCGCCTCGACATCCCGATCGACCCGCTGGCAATGCAGCTCGAGCTCACGTTGGTGCTGGGAGGCGATCGTGGGCTCTCGGCGGTTCGCTGTGAGTCGACGCTGGTCGAGGCCGACCGCCTCGGCCGCTGGACATTCGCCGGCACTGCTTCGGTCGGCGGCCTCCCGTTGGCGAGGATCACCCTTCGGGCCTGGTATCAAGGTGTATACGATCACGGGGCGCGACCAGTTGCGCTGCTGAGGATCGGAACACGGTTGCCAGCACCCGCCAACAGGCCGCACAAGGGGCGACCAAGAGCACGGGTCGACCTCCACGGCGACATCAACGCATGCCGCCTCTACTCCTACCCGGCGCGGTCACTACGACCATCCTCGATGACGTAGCCTTTGGAGAAACGACCGTGACGACACCGACGCCATCAGGACGGGGCCGGCCCATCGTCGTCGCCTGCGTGACCTTCGCTCCAGTCACGGCGGACCGCGCACGGCGGACCGGGCGCGGTGGTATCCACGAGATGTTCTCCCTTCGCCGGCATTGTCCGGATCAGGTCATTGGGGTCGCAGTCGAAGCCTTTTCGGGCGTTCACTGCCTCTCAGCCGATGGCTCCCTCGCACATCTCGTGGACTGGCCTTCATCGTCACCTGGGGCTCCCACGAACAACAGGGCCTAAAGTCCCAAAACCCGAGTTTCCGCCGGTTGGGTGAGGACCTTGGACTCTGGAGCCCCGACCGGGCGGGTCGGAGAATGAAATCGGTAGCCGACGACGGCATGAACGTGCCGGCAGGAAAGCCCGAGGACATGACTGACACCACGGAACTGTTCGACCGGCCACCGACCGCCCCGCGGGGAGGTCGTGGCGGCAACCGACCACCGACGTCGGATCCTTTCGTGCTGGCGGCCGGTGTTCTCATATCGGCCATCGTGATCATCGTGGTCGTACTGGCTCTCCTGGGTGACAACGACAGCTCGGTCGACACCACCGACACCTCGACGACGACTGCGACGACAACGGAGTCGACATCGACCGAGACCACCGCATCGACCTCCACCGACTCGGTGACGAGTTCGTCGGCCTCGACGACGGAGTCGAGCACGACGAGCTCGGCGACGACCACATCCACGGCGCCGACAACGACGACCGTCCTTGATCCCGACACCTACCGCAGCGCCGCGTGGCCATGGGTCGACTCCGCCACCCGCTTCACCGACCCGGTCGAGGCGGCGAGGAGCTTCGCCGTCGACTTCATCGGCTTCACCGATCCGATCGTGGGCGACTTCCAGCAGGGTGACAGCCGCTCCGGCGAGGTCGAGATACGACCGGAGGCGAGTGGTCCGGTGACGGTCGTGTTCGTGCGCCAGTTGGGTTCCGACGACACGTGGTGGATCCTCGGGTCTGCCACCGAGAACATCACCTTGACCGAACCGACGGCCATGTCGGAGGTCGAATCACCGCTGACCGTGGCCGGCACGGTCCTGGCCTTCGAGGGCCATGTCGACATCGCCCTGCGAGCCGACGGCGTCACGCTGCCGCTGGTCGAGACGTTCGCAACCGGCGGTGGCGATGTTCCCCGCCCGTTCGAGACGACGGTCGAGTGGTCGGGTACCGACTCCGGAGGCGGAGCGCTTGTGCTGACCACGGCAAGTGCGGAGGACGGTCGGATCTGGGAGGCGGCGGTGACCCGACTTCTCTTCAACGGCACGTGATCAACTGCACAATGACACACACCCCTGAACGACGATGACTGGAAGGAGCAGGACCGATGACCGCAATCAGGAATCGTGAGGATCCCGGCGTCGAGGACCGCCGGTCCGCACCGACACCCGAGATCGATGACGACGAGTTCGTCGAACCGGAGTTCGTGAGTGACGAGACGATCGAGATGTTGCTGCGGGGCGCCAAGACCCTGGTCATGGTGGTCAACATCGTCGTACTCATGACGTTTTCCATCCTGGCACTGGGCTTCCTCCTGCACCTCGCCGGAGCCAGCCCGGACGCGTCGTTCGTCGACTGGGTGTACCGAACCACCGAGCGAATGATGCAGCCCTTCCGGGGCATGTACCCGATTCAGGAGATCGACGGCCGGTCGGTGTTCGACGCCTCCCTGCTGTTCGCAGCCGCCATGTACGGTTTCGTGGCGATCTGCCTCCACGGATTCGTCGCCTATCTGTCGGCCTACATCCGCCGGTATCACCGGCGGGCCCTGGAGGCCGAGGCCCGTTCGAATTCAACACCCGGAGCCGACGAACTCCTCGGCTGACGGACCGCACCGAACCACCTCCCAAGAAAACGACAAACCGCCGGACCCGAGAAGTCAGGAGATCGCCCATGTATGCATCAGAGGGGGACAGCCTCGTCGTCGCCAGCCGCAGAGTCGGCCGTGCGGCCCGAATCGGCCGGATTGTCGAGGTTCTCGGCACGAAGGGCAACCCTCCGTACCGGGTTCTGTGGAGCGACGATCCGCTCACCCACATCGTCGTCCCGGGCAGCGACGCCATAATCCACCGGACCTGCGACTGACCGTTCGCGGTCGGTTGACGTGGTGACGCAGGTGACGGGACGAGGGACCTGCGGTTCGATCATCGAGACGTTCGTGCGGGCCCTGGACGAACGACCGGATCTGCCCCCGATACAGATCATCGGGGGCAACGGCGCGTCCGCACTGCTGAACGAGGACACGGTGATCGACCTCGAATCGCGCATCATCAGCGCGCCTGCGAGTTGCGACCTTCCCCGGCTCAGAGCCGACGGGTCGGTCCGGGATGTGGACACGCTCGTGCTCTCGACCGATCCGGAGCGAATCGAGGCCGTGCGGCTCCTGGGCGAGGAAGTGATCGGTGATCGGCTACCGGTCAGCGTGTTCGGGTTGAAGACGCTGGCGGAGCTGGACGGCCAGCGCCGCCGGCCTTGGCGGAGCACGACCCGGGTCTTCCTGGCCGATCGCTACGTCGCGGCCGTCGACGGCGACGCTCAACCCCCCGTCACCTTCGAAGGGTTCAAGGCCCTCTACCCGTTTCAGGCGCCGATCAACGACGAGACGCTGGAGACCTTTCAGCTCGTGCTCCACGGTCGGCCCCCAACGCCGACCTGCCATCCCGGCGCAACGATCCTCAACTACCTGACCAGGTCGATCTCGGGTCTGCGAGCGAAGGACCTCGCCAAGGTGGACGCGATGACGGAGAACGTCCTGACGCGCTACCCCGAGGTCGGCTCGTGGATCCGTGACGGCCCAGGGCGCGACCAACTCGACTTCGCACGGATCCTCCACACCCTCCGAGCACCCCGAAGGGGGGCTGACACGTTGCGTCTCGGTACCCAGCTCGAGATCGAGCCGTACCGTCTGTCGGCGCTCGAGGAACATCCCGGGTTCATGGCGGCGCAACGAGGCCGCACCACTCGGCGCATGATCATCGAGATCTCGCACCTCAAGTCGTGGCTCCTCGGTTCGTTCGAGGCCAACCCGGCGATCGTCGGCTTCTGGCGTAAACACATCGAGGATCGGGTCGGCGCCATCATCCACAACGAACCGTAGGCCGGTAGGGACACGCCCGGCACCGCCGGCGGTCGGGCCATTGGACTCTGGTCACCGGCGGACGCGTGGGGCACGATCCTTGTGTCACCATCCCCCAGGAAAGGAACGATGCCGTGTTCTCCACGATCGTTGTCGGCACTGACGGTTCGCCCGACGCCGAGGACGCCCTCAGGGCCGCGGCCGAGATGGCCCGAGTCAACCCCGACACGAAGATCCATGTGATTGGTGCCTACCGACCGATTCCACCGGACCAGCTCCGGTCGATCATGAAAAGCCTGCCCGACGAATTCAAACCGCTGGTGTACGGAACGATGCGGGCCGATTCGACGATGGAAGCCGCCCGAGCGATCATGAAGGTGGCCGGGGTGGAAGCCGAGTACCACGAGGTCGACGACCATCCGACCGACGCCATTCTCAACGCCGCGGAGTCCTACAACGCCGACCTGATCGTGGTCGGGTCCCGGGGCGAGGGGGCGACGAAGCGGCTGCTTCACGGCAGCGTGTCGACCAACGTACTCCACCATGCCCCCTGCGCCGTGCTGGTCGTCCGCAAGGATCGGTAGCCGGCAGGCTCCGACAGGACCATCGACTCTTCACCACAGGGCCCGGTCGATCGATACTTGAACCATGTCACAACTCGGCGGAGTGATTGGGGCGATGATCCTTGCTTTCGCTGTGGCCTGCGCTCCGGCGGGCACCGAGGCCGGAACACCGGTGCTCGGCGACGATCGGCCATCGGAGCCGGCGGCCCTGGCCCGGACGACAACGGCAGTGGTGACGACCGTGGCCCCGAACACTGCCAGGGAGACGTCCACGACCCGACCACGACGAACGTTCACGATGGCCTTCACCGGCGACCTGCTCCTCCACAACCGGGTGAACGCCACCGCGGCAGCCAATGCGGCCGGCGACGAATACCGGGAATACGACTACGAGTCCCTCCTCGCTCCGATCGCTCCGTTGATCGCCGAGGTCGACTGGGCTGTGTGCCACCTCGAGGTGAACCTGTCGGCGGACAACAAGCGACTCCACCCGTATCCCGTCTTTCGGGCCCCGGGCGACGTCGCCCACGACATGAGGCGAATCGGCTACGACTCCTGCACCACGGCATCCAACCACGCCCTCGACCATGGAGCGCGGGGAGTGGCGGAGACGCTCGCCGTTCTCGATGACGCCGACCTCGAACACACGGGCTCGGCTCGTGATCCCGATGAATCGTCCGACGGCATCTGGATCGAACCGGCAGGGGTGAGCGTGGCGAACCTGTCGTACACCTACGGGTTCAACGGATTCTCCGTGCCGTCCGACAAGCCGTGGCTGTCGAACCGTATCGACGAGGATCGGATCCTGGCCGATGCGGCACAGGCCCGCAGCCGGGGAGCCGAATACGTCGTGCTGTCGCTGCACTGGGGCGAGCAGTACCAGCACACGCCGAACCGCCAACAACGCGACCTCGGACCCCGCCTGCTGGCGTCACCCGATATCGATCTCATCATCGGGCACCACGCCCACACCGTCCAACCGATCGACCGCGTCGGCGGCGAATGGCTGGTCTACGGACTGGGCAACCTGCTCTCAGCCTCGACCCAGGCGACCCGGCGGGACGAGCTCATGGTTCAGGTCACCGTTACCGAGACCGTCGACGGCACCTTCTCCACCGAACTGCGGGCGATCGCGCTGCATCTCGACCCGAGGACTCTCACCGTCCACCGATCCGACCCCGCAGCCCGGCCGTCCGACGTCGACCCGAGATTGGCGGCCGCACTCGACGCCAGCTGGGCTCGGGTGACGGCGGTGCTGGAGAAGGGAACCGGCTGGACCGAACTCGATCTGGGCTCGTAGACGCCCGAATGCCCTGAAGGTCAATTCTCCGGCACCCTGCCGGACGGCAACAGGACCATCGCCCCTGGCCGGTATCCGACCGTGGGGCCATGATCACGGTGAGGCAACCCGATTGGAGCGTGAGTCATGCAGGGTGAACGTCACCGCGTCATCGTCGGAGTCGACGGGTCGGACCACGCCAAACGGGCTCTGGCCTGGGCCGTGGCCAAGACGGACATCTTCGGCCCGGTCACACCCTTGCTCGCCTATTCGATGCAACCGCTCGGCGATGGGCTCGGGATGCCGAGCATGTACTACGAGATCGACCGGATCGTGAAGGAGGACGCCGAAGCAAGGCTGACGGCATCGATCGAGGGGTTCCCCGAGCTGGTCGAGCGGGCCCGAGTGGTGTGCCGAAGTGCGGGCCCGGCCCTGGTCGGTGCGTCGGCCGATGCCGATCTGCTCGTGGTCGGAAGCCGTGGCCGCAGCGCCTTGGCCGAGACCTTGTTCGGATCGATCGGCTCGTACTGTGTGAAACACGCATCGGTTCCGGTGGCCGTCATCACCGAGGAGGCCGCCATCGAACCGACGATCGGACGGGCGGTGGTCGGCATCGACGGCTCGCCCAACTCGGTCGAGGCGTTGATTTGGGCGCTGCGTCACGTCGACCCCGATGGTGAGGTGATCGCCGTCGGCTGCTGGACCGACCACACTTTCGGTGAACCACCCCTGCCGAATCCCGAACTGGAGGCGACGACCCGAGCGCTGGTCGACAAGACCGTCGACGAAGCTCTGGCCACCGTCGGAACGGAGTCGGTCGAGGCCATCCGGGCACGACCTGCGGTTGTCACCGACATTCGCCGGGGGGATCCCCGCATCGTGTTGCGTGACCTTGCGGCAACCGCCGATCTCCTGGTGATCGGCGCCCGAGGTCATCGAGGTGTGTCCTACCTGCTCCTCGGCTCGACGACGACGTCACTGCTCCATCATCCGTTGTCGCCGACCATTGTCGTCCCGCTGGCCGAGTGACGTTGCGGGCAACCGGAAACCCGGGCGGCCTCGTCGCCGAATCAGCTTGCGGATTTCGCTCACTGCCGGCACCGACAGGGCCAGCAGGCAGGCGACCAGCCAGTCCGTCGGGCCGAGCGATGCGGTCCCGAACGGGGCGTGGAACCATGGGCCGTGCACGACCGCAACCTGCAACGCGAGCGAAACCGCGACGGCACCGAGCAGGACCCGGTTGATCAGGATCCGTCCCCAGATCGAGTCGACGTCGGAACGGGCGTTGAACGTGTTGACCAGTTGCACAAGGACCAGGACGGTGAACGCTCCGGTTCGGGCGGTGACGAGATCACCGTCACCCCAGTAGGGTCCGCCCAGCAGACCCCCGGGCAATTTCAGGTCCAGCATGCCCAGTGAGGCCAGCGCCATCGTCAAACCGATCAGGCCGATGCCGCGCTGCATCGGCCCGTCGATGATTCGCCGCCCGATCTCGCGTGGAGGGCGATCCATCAGATCGGGCCGGGGCGGGTCGACCCCCAGCGCAAGCGCCGGACCGGTGTCGGTGACCAGGTTGATCCACAGGATCTGGACCGCCAGGAGCGGCGACGCGATGGCGCCCGAGGACGCCTCGGTCAAGCCGATCACCCCGGCCCCGACCACCCCGAGGAAGACGGTGAGCACCTCACCGATGTTCGACGACAGCAGATAGCGAAGGAAACTTCGGATGTTGTGGAAGATGGTTCGGCCTTCGTGCACGGCGGCGACGATCGTGGCGATGTTGTCGTCGGCGAGAATGATGTCGGCTGTTTCCTTCGAGACATCGCTGCCGGTCACCCCCATGGCCACACCGATGCTGGCGGCTCGCAGCGCCGGCGCGTCGTTGACCCCGTCGCCGGTGACGGCCACGATCTCGCCCTGGGTCAGGAGCGCCTGCACGATCATCAGCTTCTGCTCGGGGGCGACGCGGGCGAAAACCGACGTCGAGCGAACGGTGTCGGCCAGCATCCGATCGTCGAGGGCCGCCAGCTCGGCGCCGTTGACCACTGCCCCGCCCTCGTCGATGATGCCCACCTCGGTGGCGATGCGTCGAGCGGTACCGGGATGGTCCCCGGTGATCATGATCACGCGGATGCCGGCCCTGGCCGCCAGCTCGATCGCGTCACGGGCCTCGAGCCGCGGCGGATCGATGATCCCGACGACACCGCACAACACCAGGTCGCGTTCGATGTCGGGGTCTTCGCCGGGGGACGGCGCGTTCGAACGGTCCGGACCAAGGTCCCGGTAGGCGACCGCAAGTGTGCGCAGGCCCAGCTCGGCAATCGCCTCGACCTGATCGTGCCACCACCGTCGCCGGTCGGGATCGAGCGGCCACGGGCCGTCCGCGCGGCGCTCCCACCGGCAGCGGTCGACGACCTGGTCCGGGGCACCCTTGACCGCCAGCAGCGCCGACTGGTCGCCGTCGACGTTGATCGTGCTCATCCGCTGTCGTTCCGAACTGAACGGGATCTCGTCGGACCGGTGCCGGACGCCGACCACCTCGAATGGGTCCTCGACGCCGACCTTGGCCCTGGCCGTCATCAGCGCCGCCTCAGTCGGATCGCCGACCGCGATCCAGCGCTCTCCGTCCTGGCGGATCGAGGCGTCGCTGGCGAGGTCGGCCACGGCCAGCGTCCACCGGGCCTCGTCCAGGGCGTCGGGGTCGGTGCAGTCGGAGGCGCCGTTCAGGACACGTCCGTCGGGGTCGTAGCCGGTTCCGGTGAAACCCAACTCGGCGGATGGCACCAGCAGTACCCGAACCATCATCTCGTTCCGGGTCAGGGTGCCTGTCTTGTCGGAGCAGATGACGGTGGCCGAGCCAAGCGCTTCGACGGCCATCAGCCGTTTGACCAGAGCGTTGCGCCGGGACATCCGCTGAACACCCAACGCGAGGACCACCGACAGCACGGCCGGGAGGCCCTCCGGTACTGCGGCCACCGCCAGCGACACCCCGATGAGGAGCGCCTCGACAAGATCGGAGGCCGTTCGCAACCCGTCGAGGAGAATGACCGTGACCACCACGATCACTGCGATGGCGACGACCACGACGCCGAGCACCCGCCCGACCCGGGCTATCTCGGTTTGCAGCGGCGTCGGCTCCTGTTCGGTCGACCCCAACAGCTCGGCGATACGGCCGACCTCGGTGTCGTCGCCCGTCGCCGTTACCAGCGCCCGCCCCCGGCCGGTCACAATGACCGTTCCGCTGTGGACCATCACCGAGCGGTCACCCAGGGCCGCGTCGGCGGGCGACGGTTCGACCGACTTGGACACCGGTGAGCTCTCACCGGTCAACGCCGCCTCGGCGGCCTGGAGACGAACAGCCTCGACGACACGGGCGTCGGCGGGCACGATGTCACCCTCGGCGAGGAGGATCACATCACCCGGTACGAGTTCCGCGGCAGGTCGGCGGCCGGCCACACCGTCCCGTACCACCGTGGCCTCGTTGCGGGTCAGCGCCCGAAGTGCGTCCATCGCCGCTTCCGCCCGACGCTCCTGCAGGTAGCCGATCAGTGCGTTGGCGATGACGATGACGATGATCACCAGGGCATCGAGCGGAAGTCCGTCGGCCCCCTCGATGAGCCAGGCCACGGTCGACACCACGGTGGCCGCCAGGAGCAGCAACACGACGGGATCGATGAGGTTGCCCAGGAGTCGCCGCCACCAGGGGCTCGGCGCTTCAGCGAGTAGTTCGTTCGGACCGGCGACGGCCAGACGGCGATCGGCCTCCCCACCGCCGAGCCCGCCGACCGGATCGGTTTCGAGCTGTTCGATGAGCTGGGCGGTCTCCGCCGCCCAAACCGGTTCGGTGACCGGAGCGGTTTGCACGCGTGCCACGGCCTCCTCCTAACCCTTCACCGTGGCCGCAAAGGATTCGTCGGGGCCAGGGCCGAAGGTCCCCGGCTGTGACATTGGACCCTGGTCGACGCGGCTCGGGTGACTTGCAATGACGGTGTAGCGCCCGGCGCCGAGCGCGGGCCAAGAGCGAAGGAAGGCTGACATGGCTAAGACCAAGACCACCACAAAGTCCACGGTCGAGTCCGATTCGACCGAAAAGACGGAGAAGGCCGAGGCGGTGGAGTCGGCGCCTTCACTGCGCCCGCTGCTGACCGATCCGTGGGATCGATGGACCGCAGGGGACTTCCCCTGGCGCCCGGCACGGTTCGGCCGGCTGTGGCCCGATCGTATCCTCGGTGAGTTCGGCGGGCTGTTCGACCACATCAAGATCGAGGAGTACGTCGACGACGGTTCGCTGGTCGTCCGAGCCGAGATCCCCGGCGTCGACCCCGATGAGGACATCGACATTTCCGTGGAGGACCAGCGCCTGGTCATCCGCGCCGAGCGGGAATCGCGGACCGAGGACGATACCGACGGCTACCGCTCCGAGTTCCACTACGGCTCCTTCTCCCGGGTCATCGGCCTTCCGGAGGGAGCCGACGTCGACGACATCCAGGCCGACTACGCGGACGGCATCCTCGAAATCCGGATCCCCGTCGCCGAGGAGGAGGCGCAACCGAAGAAGAAGGTTCCCATCGTCCGTCGCTGAGCGCCGAGCCGACCGTGAACGTCCGATGACCGGGACTTTGGCCTCTTGGCGGGTCCCGGTCACCAAGTCAAGCTGAAGGAGCGCTGGACCTCGCCGAGCACGTCGACTCATCGGGAGGATCGAAATGATGCGAGCAACACGAATCGTCGCCCTCGTGGTCGGAAGCCTGCTCGGCGTGTTGGCGAGCGTTCTGCTGGTATCGGGCACGGTGCTGGCGGGATCCTATGCCGCACGATCCGACGACGGCTTCGTCGATATTGGCCTCGATCCGCTGGTCAGCCCAACCGTGGCCGTTACCGCCGAACACATCGACCTGCAGACCGAGCCGGGAACTCCAAGCTGGGTCTACGACGCCCTCGACACCGACGTGAGGCTGCGGGTCACACCGGTTGACGGCGCCCGCCCGATCTTCGTCGGGGTGGCACCCGAAGCCGACCTCGACAACTATCTCGCCGGCGTGGCCCACGATGAGATCCGGGAGGTCAAGGATCTGACCGCCGCCTACCGTTCCCGAACCGGAACCGACCAGATCGGCCCCCCGACCGCTGAGGACTTCTGGGCGGTCTCGACCTCGGGTGACGGAACGCAGGAGCTGGTATGGGAGGCGACACCGGGCCGGTGGGCGGTTGCGGTGATGAACGCCGACGGGTCACCGGGCGTCAACGCCGATGTCAACGTCGGGATTCGATCGGCCGTCCTGCTGCCGGTGGCGCTCGGCCTGCTGGTCGCCGGCGTGTTTGTGATCGCCGGGGCCGTGATGTTGATCGTGGCCGGCGGCCGTGAACTGGGGACCGGGACCGAACCATCCGATCGGCGGGCACAGGTGGCCGGGCCCGCGGTCGGAGACGAGCCCGAAACGACACCGGTCTCATCTCCCTACCCGCTCTCGCTGGAGGCTCAACTCGACGAGCCGCTGTCGAGATGGATGTGGCTGGTCAAGTTGCTGCTCGCCCTACCCCATCTCCTGTTCTTCGTGCTCCTGTGGATCGCCTACCTGCTGCTTTCGATCGTGGCGGGCGTCTCCATTCTCTTCACCGGTCGCTATCCGCGGAGCATCTTCGACTTCAACGTCGGTGTGCTCCGGTGGAGCTGGCGTGTCTCCTACTACGCCTTCAGCGGCGGGCTCGGCACCGACCGGTACCCACCGTTCAGCCTCGGGCCGGAGCCCGACTACCCGGCCACCCTCGACGTCGAGTACCCCGAGCGGCTGTCGCGGACGCTCGTCCTGTTCAAGTGGTGGCTGCTGGCCATTCCGCACTATATCGTCGTGGCCGTAATCGCCGGCGGCGGGTTCGGCTGGCAGACCGACAGCGGCGCCTCCATCAATTGGGGGCCGGCCGGAGGCGGGCTGGTCGGTGTCCTCACGCTCGTGGCCGCCGCCATCCTGCTGGTGACCGGCGCGTATCCCAGAAACCTCTTCGATCTGATCGTCGGGCTCAACCGCTGGGTCTATCGGGTCGTCGCGTATGCCTCACTGATGACCGATCGTTACCCACCGTTCCGGCTCGACCAGGGCGGGGCGGAGCCCGGTCCCCTGCCGGGGCCGCCTCGCCCGTCCTCCCCGGATGACACCGCGGTCGACACGCCGGTCCCGACAGACCGCCAATCCGGCAGCGGCTCCGGCGAAAACGAGGTGATGCCCGAACCGGCAGGGGTCGGAGCCGAGCTCCCGTCGTGACCACGAGGACGATCGACGTAGCCGGCCTCTCCGAACTCGTGGATCACCTCTGGGCTCTGGGCTACGAGGTCTGGGGCCCACAGATCGACAACGGGGTGATCGTTCCGGGCGTCCTGCCTTCGGTTCGTGATCTTCCCCTCGGCTGGACCGACGAGCAGGAACCCGCTCACTACCGCACCCTACGCCGGGGCGACGGCGCCCGTTTCGGCTATGCCGTCGGACCCCGCTCCTACAAGGAGCTCCTGCATCCGCCCGAGCAGCAGGTCTGGTCGATGACTCGCGATGACGAGGGCGAACTCACCGTGACCATGACCGAGCCGGAGCCGGTTCGACGAGCGTTCTTCGGTGTCCGGCCCTGCGAGCTGGCGGCCATCGGGAGGCAGGATCGGGTTCTCACCGACGGGCCCCATCCCGATCCGGTCTACGGCACGAATCGGGCCGAGGTTCTGATCGTGACGGTCGACTGTGGTGATCCGGCCGCCACCTGTTTCTGCCCGTCGCTTGGGACCGGCCCGCGGTCGGGGCCGGGATACGATCTGGCCATCACCGAGCTCGCGGACGCCGACCTGTCGGGCCGAGACTCCCGCTACGTCGTGCGGGTCGGCTCCCCAAAGGGTCAGGTGATTCTCGACGCCGTGCCGTCCCACCCGACCCCGCCCCACGAACTGGCCGCGGCGGACGCGGTGGTAGCCGCCGCGACCGACACGATGACCCGGAATCTCGACACCGACCGCATCAAGGTGTTGATCTATGACAACCTCGACGGTCCGCAGTGGGACCGGGTGGCCGAGCGCTGCCTGGCCTGCGGCAACTGCACGTTCGTCTGCCCCACCTGCTTCTGCACGAACCTCGAGGACGTCACCAACCTGGCCGGCGACGAGACCACCCGGTGGCGGGTGTGGGACACCTGCTTCAGCACCGAGTTCTCCCATCTCGGTCCCGGACCGGTCCGGGACTCCACCGCCTCCCGGTACCGGCAGTGGTTCAGCCACAAGCTCGCCGGCTGGATCGACCAGTTCGGAGAGTCGGGATGTGTCGGCTGCGGACGCTGTATCACCTGGTGTCCGGTCGGGATCGACATCACGACGGAGCTGGCCGTGATGCGGGCCGGTGAGGAGGCGGTCCGATGACCGTCGCAGCGACGAAGACATCGACATTGGCCGCCTCAAAGACCGCGATCGATCCGCTGCTGATCCCGCGGCCCTACCGGGTGGTCGACAAGGTCGCCGAGGTCGCCGACATCACCAGCCTCCATGTCGTTCCCGTCAACGGTGGACCGCTGCCGTCGTTCCGGCCGGCCCAGGTGGGAATGATCGGTGCGTTCGGTGTCGGCGAGGCCGCCATCTCGATCAGCTCAGCCGTGACCTGCACCGACCACCACGCCTACACGATCCGGCGAGCGGGTCCGATCTCAGGAGCACTGGTCGACACCCCGATCGGTGGCGTCGTCACGGTCCGTGGTCCGTTCGGTCAACCCTGGCCGCTCGACGACGTGACCAGCGGGACGTTGCTGATCATTGGTGGGGGTCTCGGTATCGCGCCGCTGAGGGCGGCGATCGAGGAGGCCGTCGAGCGGATGGCGCCCGAACGCCGAGTGGTTATCGTCTACGGGGCCAAACGGCCTGATCTGCTCTTGTACGGAGCCGACCTGGACCGGTGGAGCGACACCGGCACGGAGGTTGCCCTCATCGTCGACGACGTCGGCGATGAGGGCGACTGGACCGGTCCCGTCGGGGTCGTTCCCGATCTGCTCGGATCACCGGACGGGGTGAATCTCGACTGGTCCGACACGACCGCCTTCGTCTGCGGACCCGACGTGATGATGCACTTCTCGCGGATCGCCCTCGAACAGCTGGGTGTGCCGGCCGATCGGATCTGGTTCACCCTGGAACGGAACATGCAGTGCGGCAACGCCCTCTGCGGTCACTGTCAACTCGGTCCGTTCATCGTGTGTCGGGACGGACCCGTCGTCCGCTCCGACCGGATCGCCCGTTTCCACTCGATACGAGATCTGTGAGCCGGCCATGATCGCCTCGACCCCACCGAGAAGCGGGCAATCGACGAAGCCGACACTGGCGGTGTGGAAGTTCGCGTCGTGTGACGGCTGCCACCTCGCC
>JAOTVU010000011.1 GCA_029863385.1 Acidimicrobiia bacterium | reverse complement strand
ATCAGCTGCTCGATCTTGTCGGACTGGTCGACATCGCCTACTTCCCCGAGGCGTCGAGCGCCACGGTGGCCGGACCCTATGACGTGTCACTGGTCGAAGGTTCGATCACCACGCCCGCCGATGTGGAACGGATCCACGAGGTCCGCCGCCAGTCGCGAGTTCTGATCACGATCGGGGCCTGCGCCACCAGTGGCGGTATCCAGGCCCTGCGAAACGGACGGGACATCAGCGAGTTCCTCGGTGTCGTGTACCCCCATCCGGAATTCGTTTCCACCCTGGCTACCTCGACGCCGATCGCCCACCACGTCGAGATCGACTTCGAGCTTCGAGGCTGCCCGATCGACAAGGGTCAACTGGTCGAGACGATCGCCGCCCATTTGGCCGGCCGCCCGGCCCGAATCCCCAGGACCAGCGTCTGCCTGGAATGCAAGGCCCGGGGCAACCCCTGCATCATGGTCGCCGCCGGTACCGCCTGCCTCGGCCCGGTGACGATGGGCGGCTGCGGGGCGCTCTGCCCCTCTTACAACCGGGGGTGCTACGGCTGCTTCGGCCCGATGGAGCAGCCCAACACGGCGTCGCTGGTGCGATGGTTCGGTCATCTCGGTCTCGGCGACCGGGAGATCGAGCGGGCCTTCCGGAGCTACAACGGGTGGGCCGAACCCTTCCGGGATGCGGCCGACTCGGTCGACGGGAAGGTGGACCGGTGAGCCACCGGAGTGTTCGACTGAACGTGCCGGTGCTGGCCCGAGTCGAGGGTGAGGGGGCGATGCACGTCGAGGTGACCGACGGTGAGGTCACCGACGTCCGCCTCGAGATCTACGAACCGCCTCGCTTCTTCGAGGCGTTCCTCCGGGGCCGGGCGTGGACCGAACCGGCCGATATCACCGCCCGCATCTGTGGTATCTGTCCGGTGGCCTATCAGATGTCGGCCTGCCGGGCCGTCGAACGGCTCGGCGGGATCAGGGTCGACGACGAGATCGGCGAACTGCGGCGTCTGCTGTACTGCGGCGAATGGATCGCAAGCCACGGTCTCCACATCGGCTTCCTCCACGCCCCCGACTTCCTGGGCTTTCACAGCGGGTTCGACCTTGCCGCCGATCACCCGGACATGGTCGAGGGTCTCCTCCACCTCAAGCGAACCGGTAATCGGATCATGGAGGCCATCGGTGGGCGGGCGATTCACCCGATCAACATTCGGGTCGGCGGCTTTCATCGAGCGCCGACCATCAGCGAGCTCGAGGATCTGGTCCCGGATCTGGAGGAATCCCGGACCTTCGCAATCGAGCTGGTGCGATGGACGGCGGGCTTCGACTTTCCGGACCTGTCGCACGACTACGAGTTCGTCTCGATTCGCAACGGCGAACGCTACCCGTTCATCGAGGGTCGGGTGGTGTCGAACCGCGGCCTCGACATCGACCAGGCCGAGTTCGAGGATCACATCGTCGAGGACCAGGTTGCCCACTCCACGGCTCTGCACGGGAGGCTTCGAACCGGTGGCTGGTGTCACGTCGGACCGCTCGCCCGGTGGGCCAACAACGCCGACCTGCTCCCCGGCGACGTGATCGATCTGGCCGCCGAGGTCGGCATCGGCCCAACGGTGACCAATCCGTTCCGCAGCATCATCGTCCGCAGCCTGGAGACGTTCTTCGCCCTCGACGAGGCGCTCCGGTTGATCGACCGCTACCGGCCGCCGGTACCGGCCGCAGTGAACGTCCCGCCCCGGGCCGGAGCCGGAGCCGCCATAACCGAGGCCCCACGGGGCGTCCTCTACCACCGCTACCGGACCGAGGCCGACGGAACGATCACCGAGGCCCGGATCATCCCACCGACGTCGCAGAACCTGCCGACCATCGAGGCCGACCTGCGACGGTTCGTCACCGGCCATCTCGACCTGGATCGGGCCGAGCTGGAACATCGGTGCGAGCAGGTGATCCGAAACTACGACCCGTGCATCTCGTGTGCCACCCACTTCCTCGACCTCACGATCGAACATCGGACCCGATCATGAGCCCCGGATCCCTGCTCGTGGTCGGCGTCGGCAATCCGACCCGCGGCGACGACGGAATCGGCCCGGCCGTGATCGAGGCGATCAGAGCCGCATCTGATCTGGACGACGTCGAGACGATGGTGGCCGCCGGCGATCTGAGCGACCTGGTGGTGACCTGGACACCCGATCAGCACGTGGTCATCGTCGACGCCATGGTCGGCGGCGGTCCACCGGGCACCACAGTCACGATCGACGGGCTCCGTGATCCGCTGCCGGCGGCGGACCGCCCCCTGTCGAGCCACGGGTTCGGGTTGGTCGACGCGGTGCAGTTGGCCCGAATGCTCGGCCGGCTTCCCCGCAGCCTCACCATCGTCGCCGTTCAGGTCGGCGAGACCGATCACCTTGCGCCTTTGACCGAATCCGCCCACAATGCGGTGGCCGAGGTCGTGGCCACGGTCACCGCCGCCAGCCGAACCGGGTGGACCGACCCCGACTACGGCCGGGCCGATGCCGACGAGACGGAGGGACAATCACATCGCGAAGATCACGTCGAACGACCGGCAAACCGCTCAGTGGACCACGCACGACCGGGAACCGAGCAGGGACCATCAGCCCGACGATTTCGAGGTGAGGGCGATTCGGGACCTACGCCCCTGCCCGGAAGCGACCACATCGCTCAGGTTGAAGGGGACAAGCGAGACACCGATCGCGTCCGCCGACACGGCGGCGGCGACCAGTGCTAGAAAGGCAGGCGCCATGACCGTCGACCCCCATGTCCAGGATCCGGGTAGCGCGCCGATCACCGAGGTGGTCGTCGTCCGCAACGGTGTGGAGATCCTGCGGCAGCCCTGTGAATCGGAGCAGGAGGCCGCCGACATCATCGCCCACTGGGAGGAACAGCCCGGCGTCGAATGCGCGGTCGTCGATTTGACGACCGGCCGGGAGGAGGGTTCGGCCGACATCGACTGGACCGACCCGGCGATCGACTACCCGGCGGGGCGCGACGACTTCGGCGTCGAAGAAGCCTGACTTTGGCCTTGTGCGACGTCACGATCTGTTCCCACCCGACCTTCGTGGAGCAGGTGGACAGCGGGGACATCCACCTCTTCGTTTTGTCGAGTGATCGTCTGATCGAGGGGCTCACTCCCAGCGGAAGAAGTACAGTCCGAGCGGCGCACTGACGGCTCCGATTCCTGCGAACACCAGCCACGAAAGGCCGGCGTCGAGCCCGAGCCACGCGTCCTGCATGACCTTGACCGCATGCCACAGCGGAATGAGGTCGAGCATGGTCTGCATGGCACCGGTCATCACCTCCGGTGGCGGTCCGGCGCCGCCCAGGAACAGCATCACGAACCAGATCACCATGCCGATGGCTTGAGCGGCTCGGGCCGTCGGCAACACCGATCCGAGCAGGATCCCGAAGGCGGCAAAGCCGGCGGTGATGAAGACGAACACACCGATCACGCCCGGGACGGAGTCGGGCCACTCGAAGTCATAGGCGAGGGCGGCGGCGATGAGAAGGATCACGGCGCTCACGGTCGACAGCACGAACGCCACCACCACCTCGGCACCGGCCACCGCCACCACACCAACCGACGAGGCGTGGTAACGCT
The DNA here is from genome assembly GCA_029863385.1 of Acidimicrobiia bacterium. GTDB lineage: Bacteria > Actinomycetota > Acidimicrobiia > Acidimicrobiales > SZUA-35 > JAHELU01. The sequence goes on along the minus strand of JAOTVU010000011.1, from coordinate 48,689 downwards.
TGAGCACCCCACGCTCCCGATTGCCGGCGAGATGTGCGGGGATGCTCATGACGCAGACGGAGGCGACCACCAGACCGAGATAGGCCGGGACGTAGTAGTTCATTCCCCCCACGCCCCGGTACACGATCTCATCGCCCGGTTGCGTCGGTTCGTTCCCGAACACGCCCCCCAGAACGAACAGGAAGATCAGTGGCAACGCCAGGGAGAAGACCACGGTGAGCGGTTCCCGCAGGAACAGTTTCAGTTCCAGCCACGCCAGTCGGAACAGAACACCCATCTCACGCCTCCCTCGCAGTGAGTTGCAGGAACACGTCCTCCAAATCCGCCCGTTCGACCTGGAGGTCGGTGGGGAACTGGCCGTGCCCGACCAGTTCGGCCGCCACGGTGGCCAGGAGCGGGCCACGTCCGGTCACGGAGACCTGACGGCCGGACCATTCGACGTGGTCGACTTCACGGAGGTCGTGCAGGTAGCCGAGGTCGGTGTCGGCGGTTGAAAAGGTCACGACGGTGTCGGGTGCGTACGTGTCGATCAGGCCGGCGGGTGTGTCGATCGCAATGACCCGCTTGTGATCGATAACCGCAACGCGATCACAGAGCGTCTCGGCCTCGTCCATGAAGTGGGTGACCAGGATGACGGTGGCGCCGCCGTCACGGATCTTGCGGATCAGATCCCACGCCACCCGACGAGACGACGGATCAAGACCGGTCGTCATCTCGTCGAGGAAGACCAGCTCCGGTTCGTTGACGAGGGCCAGGGCCACGAACAATCGCTGTTGTTGCCCGCCAGACAGGCTGGCGAACGTGGCCGAGCGTTTCTCGGCCAGTCCCCACTGGTTCATGACGGTCTCCCAGTCACCACCCCCGGGCGAGAGGGAGGAGAAGAACGAGAGCGCCTCCCACACCTTGAGCCGCTCGGGCAACGCCGACTCCTGCAGTTGCGACCCGATGCGCCGCCTCAGCTGATCGGCTTCCCGACGGGGGTCGTGGCCGAGAACGCTGAGCCTGCCGCCATCGGCCCGTCGCAGACCCTGGAGGCATTCGACCGTGGTCGTCTTGCCCGATCCGTTCGGACCGAGGATGCCGAAGATCTCCCCGGCCTCCACCGTGAACGAGACGTCCTCGACGGCGACGAAATCCCTGTAGCGCTTCTCGAGATGCTCCACCTCGACCACCGGGCTCATGGCGTCGACCCTCCTGTCGCGGTCTTGTCGGTCAGGCCTCGGACACGGGCGGTACCAGAACGAGAGGCAGGAAGGCCCGGTGGAGTACCTTCATCGCCACCCCGCCGACCCGAACGCCCGAGACCCGCCCCGTACCCCGGGTGCCGATCACCAGCACGTCACCGTCGGACGCCGACGCCACCCCGAGCAACCCATCAGCGGGATGAAGGTCTGACTGCATGACGTGATCGGTGGAGATGCCCATGTCGGCGAGTGGTGCAATCCAGGCCCTGACTTGAGGCTCGACATCGTCGCGCCACGACCTCGGACTGGAATCCGTGTCCTCATCGTTACGGTCCCTCACGGTCACGACGCGCAGGGATGCGTCGTTCAACTGTGCCAGGTCGGCGCACCACCGGAGCGCCCCGAGCGACTCGCTGGATCCATCGACGCCGACGATGATCCGCCGGATCGGTCCAAGGACGGCGGACGGGATGATGGCGAGCGGCTGTCGAGCGTGGTGGGCGGCGTATTCGACGACGCTGCCCAGGTGCAGGAAACCAGGGCCACCGCTTTGCCCGGTGCGTCCGAGAACAACCAGGCCGGCGTCCACCTCCTCAGCCACTTTGAGAAGTACGTCGCGCGGATCTCCCTGTTTCAAGACGGCTTGAACCGACGCGCCTTCGTCGAGCGCGGGGCGGATCCAGGAGTTCAGCATGCTCTCCCGCTCCGAGATCAGCCGATCGGCGGTTTCCGGGCGCACCTCCGCGAATCCGTGTCGATAGGCGTTGACCGCCAGGATCTCGATGCCGGATGAGGCCGCCAGCTTCCCGGCCCACCTCATCGCCGATGCAGCCGCAGCGGACCCATCGAGGCCGACGACGAATCGAGACATCGCTGCGTTCATGGGGTCAAGCGTGATCGACTCCGGTTCTGAACGGTAGAGCCGTTCGTCCCTTCGACGCCGGCAGGGCCGTCCCGCCACCAGGGGCCGGGACTTTCGACTCTGCTCGACGACAACCATCGCGGGCAGTCTGGAAGCAGGTCCCGAACCGCGTCGGCGCTGCGGTCGGGGGTCAAGGAGCTACGAGATGTCCGTCACCAGCCTGTCGGAGTCCGAGGTGACCGCCGCCAACCGGTCCCGTCAGATCCCATCGCCCGTTCTCGAATTCGACAGGGTCACCAAACGCTACGGACGAACCACGGTTGTCGATGACCTGTCGTTCACGGTTCAGCCCGGTCGGGTGACCGGGTTTCTCGGGCCGAACGGATCGGGGAAGTCGACGACGATCAAGATCCTGCTGGGGTTGGCCTCGGCCGACAAGGGTCGGGCCACGATCGGCGGCAGGTTCTACCGGGAGTTCAGCGACCCCACCGGCACCGTCGGGGTCATCCTGGAGCCCAATGCGTTTCACCCCGGTCGAAGCGGGCGAAACCACCTCCGAATCCTGGCCGAAGCTGCCGGTATCGCTCCGAGCCGGGTCGACGGCATGCTCGACGACGTCGGACTGAGTGGCAGTGCCGCCGACCGGCGGGTCGGTGCCTACTCGTTGGGCATGCGTCAGCGGCTGTCCCTGGCCGCGGCCCTCCTCGGTGATCCCCCGGTCCTCGTTCTCGACGAACCTGCCAACGGGCTCGACCCCCAGGGCATCCACACCCTCCGGGATCTCCTGCGGGCCAGAGCCGCCGGCGGGGACACGGTGTTGGTGTCAAGCCACATTCTGGCCGAGATGGAACTGCTCGCCGATGATCTGGTGGTCATCGACAAAGGCCGGCTCGTTGCCAGCGGCCCCATGGCCGACCTGCAACAGATCGCCAATGTGGTGCGAACACCCGATCCGAACACGCTGCAGCGGGCATTGGAATCCAGTGGTGGGATGGTTGAACGAGCCGATGACGAAACCCTGATCGTGCGGGGTTTGAGTCTCGATGAGATCGGGGATCAGGCTTTCAATCATCAGGTCAGGGTCCACGAACTTTCACCGAAGGTCGGGTCGCTCGAAGAGCTGTTCCTGAGTTGGACCGCCGGCAGCCGCAGCAACGGGGAAGACAACGAGAAAGCGAAGGTGCTGTCATGACCTGGTCTCGGCTGATCCGATCGGAACTCCGCAAGCTCACCACGACCGCCATGCCGTTGGCGTTCCTCGCCGTCCTGGCGCTCCTCGCCATCGTCAACGGGATCGCCGTGGCGTTCGGAACCGACATGGACGGCAGCAAAGCGTTCATCTCCACGGCCGAAGACCAGCAGTCGCTGATGGCGTTCGCCGCCAACGCCTTCATGGGAGCCGGTCTTTTCGGTGCCGTTGCCGCCGCTCGGGAGTACGGGCATCACACCGTCGTGCCGACCTACCTGGCCGTGCCTCGACGCCACCGGGCGGTGCTCGCTCAGTACGCCGCCGTCGCTGTCGGCGGGGCGGTCCTCAGCCTCATCGGTGCTGCGCTCACGATGGGCGCCGTTGCCGCTGCGCTGCCCTCCACGGAGTACGGATTCCTCGTGTCATCCGGCGGCGTCGTTCGAGTGCTCGCCGCCGCCACCTTCGCCGGAGCGTGCGGCGCGGTCTTCGGGGCCGGCATCGGCGGACTGATCCGCAACACCGGCGGTGCGCTGGCCACGGCGGTCCTGATCCTCATCGTCGCTCCCCCGCTCCTGGTTCAACTGGCGACCGATACCGCCTCCTGGATCCCCAGCACGCTGGCCAATGTCGTGTCCGGTGTCGCCACCGACACGGGCACGTTCGCCGCCATCGCCGTGCTCGTGGCCTGGGCCGCTGTCCCGGCCGCAGTCGGGCTACTCGCCGTCGAGCGCCGAGACGTCGTCTAGCGCACAGCGCAAGGTACTCACGTATCGCGTTTCTTCTTGTTATGGGGTCGCAGTGCGTCTGCTTCGCAGATCGCGGTCGAGTTTGCCTTCGGCAAACGTCGCAAGGATTTGTCCGTTCGACAATTTCGTCGGACCGCCTCTCGCATGCGGAACGACGTGGTCGGCCTGCAGCCAGGGAAACGGGGCGTCGCACCCTGGTATTTGACATCGACCACGTGCACTGATGAGAAGCGTTTGCCGCATCCACGTTGGGAATGATCTTGCCTTGACCGCCACATCAACCGCTCTCGATTCCGAGTCGAACACGATGCGTCGGAACCGGCCGACCGCCAACGCCGTGGCAGCCAACTTGGGATGGATGGGGGTGCCATCGTCGAGCTCACACCGGCGGCTGATGTCGGTGTAGCTGGGTTCGACCGACACGTCGAGTCCCTCGGCGAGTTGGCGGATGATCGATTCGGCCAATTCTTGGCCCATCACCAGGTTGATCAACGGGGTGATCGACGAATCAGCCGCGGACTGGCTGCCTCGAACCATCAGATTGACCAACGCCGTCCCCTGCCGCCGGGTCGGTGTGCGAGCCACCCCGGTTTCCGAGTCTTCACGAAACAGTCTCTGGGATTCCAGATCGAGCAGCCGGCGGAAGGCTTGCCCGGTGAGGGCATCGAAGGAGAATCGGCCGGTCACCGACCCATCGGAATGCTTCCGGTAGCTACAAGCCGTCTTCGCGGCTTGCTCGGAGGGTTCGCACCCATCAGGGTCCGCGCCGTTTAGCCAATAGGCCAACACCGTGACGAAATCGGCGAAATTGCAGTCTCGGGCCGCGGTCACCAGCTCTTCTTGGGATTCGACCAGCTGGTGATGGACTCTGTGGTTGTCGAGCTTGTGCAACTCACGCACGTGCCGGTCGGTCAACCCCCCGGCTGCGAACGCCTGGGCGAACACCGGAAAGTCGATCAACCAGTGCCCGAGCTTGGACAGCCGCCGCAGCACCTTGGGGTCGGCTTTCGACGCATCAGCCACGAAATCGACGGCATGACGAAAGCCAAGCTCCTTGAACGCCCCCGGGTGCTTCGACCACATCGGCAGCAGCCACCAACGTGGAACACCGCAACGATTCGAACCGACGGACAACCGCTCAAGCTCACAGGCCCGTCCTGCCAACTCCGGCGCAGGCAGGCACGAGAGCGGAACGGCAAGGCACTTCTCGAGCGCCTCCTCCAACTCGGCGAGATCACCGCCGGCAGCGGTTGATGAACTTGTTCCGCCACCCAACACATCACCATTCTACAAACACATGTTCGAGCCGTCAAGCAGCTTTAGAACACGGAAGATAGATTTAAACGTAATTATCAATCTTTGACATACTAGAATACAGAATTGATCTCGTTTGCCGAGAACAAGGTCGGTTCAGAGCCTCGACGCCGTGACCCCGCAGACTCGAAACACTCACTGGCGCTGGGCCAAACCCACTCCGCCTTCTACGCCTGCGCCGACTGCTCCCTGTCGGCGGCGGCTTCCGCGTCAGAGAGCGGTCCATCACCGACCAGCGGCTCGTCCAGATCAAGCGGCTCGTCGGCCGGAGGCGCCTCGTCGACGGCCGCCGGTGCTGCTGGTTCGACGAGGTCGATGTCGGCGACCGGCGCAGAAGCCTCCACCGGTGGGGCCGGTTCGAGAACAACCCACAGGATCACGTAGGCCAGCACGCCGCCACCGCCAAACGTGGTGAACAGCACAAAGGCAAGCCGAACGAGGGTGGGGTCGATGTCGAAGTAGCGGGCGAGCCCGCCACATACGCCGCCGATCATCCGGTCGGTGGTATCGAGGTAGAGGGTCTTGTTGCGTGTTTTCATGGTCCATCACCATCCGTGGTCGTGGTCGTCGGGCTGAGTCGGAACATCGTGCGCTCACCGGTGGCGGCGTAGTGGTCGGCGAACGCCGGCCAGACGTCGACCATCTCGGGCCACCACTGCTCGAGCTCGTCGTCGTCGAGTTCGTGAGCGGTCACCTCGACCACACGGCCCCGCTGCTGGAGCCGTGCCGTGCCGGCGGCACGGAGATTGAACACCCACGGATTTCGGCGCTCGCCGGCCGGGCGGGCGTTGGCCACCAGGTAGTCATCGCCGTCTCGCACGAAAACCAGTGGCGTGGTGCGGTCCCGACCGGACTTGCGGCCAACGGTGGTCATCAGGACGGTCGGCACGATCCCGCTCGTTGGAGGCCGGATACGGCCCCGCCCGACTCTGACCACGAAGCGGTCAATCGGGCTGATGATGTATTTGATCGCCCACACGACGATCGGGTTCGAGCCACGAGCTGTTCTCGAGGTCGGCTTGCCGTGGCCACGGGTCGACGCCCGGCTCATAACACTGTCTCCTTGACACCGATCGATGCCGGCGAGCTCGTTTCGTGAGCGAGATCGGGAGCGGCGATGAGCTCTGCGAGCGCAGCTCCGAGGCACTCCTGCGGAAGCGCCTCCTCGGTTGCGGCGAACTGCGACGGATCGGTGAGCGGAACGAGCCGAAGGTACTTGAAGCGGGCGTCGCCGACGACCGGCATCGTCACCTCCCAGATCTCGGCATCACCGGACTCATCGGTTGGCCGTTCCAGCGCTGTCTGGAGTGACAGGAACCGGGTTGTCGACTGGCGCCCGGCCAACCGTTGACACAGATAGAGATGACCATTGAGATGGGCGTCGTCGTCGGAGGCGTCGGGGTAACGGCCCCAGAGTTTGGTCCAGCTCGCAGCATGCTCGGCCAGCTCCGGGTTGGTTGCGAGCTCGGCCGCCTCCTGCTCCCCGACCAATCGGAGGAAGTCGATGTTGGTAAACGGCACCGCCGGATTCGGAGCGCACACCCGCCAGTTGGCGTAGCGCACCACGCCGGGCATGCGGTTGAAGATCGGATTGTCGACCTCCCGAAGCCACGTCTTGTAGCCGCGGCGAATGGCGTCCTCGCGTGGAGTATGAGGAACGACAACCATATGGTCGCTGTCGGTTTTCCTGTTCGCTGCCATGTCCGAGTCCTTCCTCTCAAATCACAACGCGCCGGCCGGGCAGCCGCCAGAGTCCTACGTCCCTTACGAGAACGGGCTGTTGCACGGCAACCCTGGCCCTGGCATATCGCCCCAGGGCGCTCCACGCGTGAACTCGCCAGGAGGACTTTGGACCCTGGGGTGATCGCTGATGGCCTGGACGGCGACGATGCATCCCCGCTGCGGGACCTACGACTCTGTACAGCGCTGGAGGTAGCAGCTAGGTGACGGGTATGGGCACCAAGAGACGACAAGACGCCACCTTCCGACGAGTGGTCATCGGCTTGCTGTTCGCCTTCGCCGTCCTCGCAGCCGGCTGCGGCAACGGTGACGACGAGGCCGACGACACGACCACCAGCGAGACCGCCACAACGACCGATTCCACATCGCCGACCGAGACAACCGAGGACACGACGCCGACCGAAACCAGCGACAGCACGGCAACCAGCGACACCAGTACTTCGACCACAATCACGTCCGCGACGTCCACCGCCACGACAGCGGTGTCAACCAACGAGCTGGCCTCGGGGTCCGGCTGTACGCCACCGTCGAGCGACACGCTGCCCGACGGCCGGTGGTACGGATTCGTCGACGGGGCCGAGGTCGACCAGCTTTCGTTCGACCTGGCCTGTTGGTTCACGGGCGAAGCCGCTGCGCTGGCAGCGGCCGAGGACGGGGAGGAGAGCCCACCCCCCAACGACTTCCACATCCGCAACGTGAACACGCAACTCCGAACCCTGCCGGTTGATCCCGGTGCCATGGTGGAGTGGCTTCCCAATCCCGGCGACCCGGCCAGCGTCGAGACCGTGGTCTACAGCGCCTGGCTGGACGAACAGCCCGGCCGAGACCCCATACCCGGTGTCTGGCTCGAGATCGAGAACGGACAGATCACCGGCATCGAGGAACAGTACGTCCCGTGATCGTCACCTCAGCGCCGATACGAATCGGCCGCTGAAAGCAAACCCTGAGGAGCCGACCGTCATGCCGACCACCATCGCCCAACCCGTAACAGCGATCATCCCAACGGCGGAGCGGTCAGCCCGACTCGCAGCATCGGATCACCGCACTGCTGATCGGCGCCCTCGGGGCCTTCGCCATCGCCCCCACGCTGATCCCTGAATCGTTCTCCTGGATCGAGCACGGCATCAGCGAGTCGGCTGCCCAGGGAATCGACGGTGCCTGGCTGGCCCGGCTCGGCCTCATCCTGTACGGGCTGGCGGTGGTGTGGCTGGTCGGCCTTCGACACGCGACCTGGGGTCCGCCGGCCACGGCACTCTTTGCCCTGTTCGGCGGCTCGATGTTCGGCGTGGCGGCCTTCGCGGCCAAGCCGTGGGAGGCGGATGCCGCCTTCGTCGAGAGCGAGGACCTTCTCCATTCCGTGTTCGCCAGCACCGCCGGTTTTGCCTTCGTCGTCGGGACCCTGACGCTGATCGTGGCCCGTCGACACCGCTCGATCCTGGCGGCCATCCCCGACTGGGTGGCATTCCTGGTGGCGGCCGTGGTTCCGCTGACCGGCTCCACCAGCATGTGGGGGGCGTTTCAGCGGCTCATGTTCCTCACCACCGCCCTCTGGTTCATCCGCGAGGCCTCGCGAGCCGACCCCATCGACTGAGTCACGGGTTCCGCGTGGCGATGTGCACGGGTACACCGTTGTCGAGCGCCTCGCCGAGCGCTCGCCGTGCTTCAGCCTGGCGATTCGACGATTTGGCGTTCCACAAGTCGCGGACTGGGGCCACGTCGTGCAGCTCGAGTTCCCCGGAGTGGGCGTCGAGCTGAGCGGCGGGGAAGTCGATCGACGTGGCGCGAAGGTGCTCGTCGAAAAAGGCACGCACGACGTCGTTGATGGCATCGAGCGCGCGGTCGGTGTCGAGCGAACCGGCCAACATCGTGTGGACAGGTCCTCGGCTCATGAGCTGGGCGTCGGTGACCCCGAAGTGTTGAACGCGCTCCAGGTGAAGCCGGACGACGTCGTCTCGAGTCCCGGCTGTTTCGAACGGCTCGTAGAGGAAGCCATTCCAGCCGAACGGCACCGTGTCAACGGTGCCGAGCGTATCGATCGAGTCGGTGTACAGCATCAGCAGTGCGACCGGTACCTCGGCGTCGTAGCCGACCTGGTGGTGGTCGCTTCCGTCGAGGTTGACGACGGCAGCCGCACGGGGATCGAGATAGCCGAGGGCGGCCGCGGTCGAACCTCCGAACGACATCCCGACCTGTCCCACTCGCGACAGGTCGATAACGGCGAGGATGTCTCTGATCGGGGCGCGATCGCCGACAAGCTCTCGTTCGACGAAGAGGGCATCCTCGACCCAAACTCGGGGACTCGTGTCGAAGACCCGATCATCGACAACACGGGCAAGCTCGATGAGCCCCAGCGTGCCCTCGAATCGTTCCTCGTACGTCTGTCCGTTCTCCCGCAAGCCGAGCTGGTCGACGAGCGCAAGCGCCGCATCGGAATGCTCGACGTCGCCTGCCCTGGCCGCGACCTCGGCGTCCGGTAGGGCGATGACCTCGCCGTCGTTGAACACAACGGGAGCCGAGTCATACGGATGCGACACCGAGAACACGACGTAGCCGTGGCTGGCGAGATGCTCCATCAGCACCGTGTTCTGTGAGAGATAGCCGTTCAGGCCTTGGTGGAAGAACACGACCGGAAGCGTGCCGTCGTCCAGGACCGGTGCGTCGACGAAGGAGTGGGTGTCGACATGTCGGACGTGCGAGTAGAAGAACGAGGGCACGCCCAACTCCTGGGTGGCGAGCGCGGGAAAAGTGGACTCGAGCTCCACCTCGGTGGCGTACGGCCGCCGCTCGAATCCTTCGATGTCGGCGGCCGGATACCAGACTCGGACGGCCAGCCGCCTCGGCTCGCCAGGTGGGTCGTACAGGACTCCGGTACGTTCGGTATCGGTCAACTCGAAGTCCCGGACTCCCACGTCGTAGGGTCCGTCGGGCTCGGGGAGCGAAAAGACGGCAGCGAGTACAAGAGGCCGAACGAGAGCACGGCCAGAGCGATGAAGGTCATCCCGGACAGGAGCGGCACCCGTTGTTCGGCCACCCGTTCCCGCCGGGTGCCCACGGCGATTGTCGCCAGGAAGACGACGGCCACCGCCGTGCCGAGACCGGCCTGCCAGCGGCCGTCGATCACTCCCCAGGCACCACTGACCAATCCGACGGTTGCCGTCGCCCACAGTACGGCGTTGCGCCCGGCCGTCCCGGTCCAGAGCCAGGCAACGCAGAAGCCCGCGAGGGACACAAGGAGAGTCAGGTCGGAGATGAGCATGTCGTGCCCTCGATCAGCGTCGGCCCTCCCTTCCCCAACGGAACGTGGCGACGGCCACGATGAAGCCGAGAACCGCCCAGCCGGCCAGCACCGCGGCGCCGATCTCGAGGTCATAGGAGCCCCCGGGTTCCACCGCGGTCTCGAACTCGGCGGGCAGGAACACCGCTCGCATGCCGGATGCCAGCCAGCGCAACGGGAACACACCGGCGACCGTGCGCAGCCAGGAGGGAATCGAACCGGACTCGATGAACACGCCCGAGATGAACATCAGGCCGAGGAACGGGAGGTTGAAGACCGCGGAGGCCGACTTCGCCGTTCGCGGAATCGGTGCCATCGCGATGCCCATCACGGCCGCAGCCACCACGCCCAGACCGAACACCCACGCAAACGTGAGCCACCGGTCGACCTCCGTGGGCAACGCCACATCGAACAACGCCACGCCGACAGCCAGCAGCACCACGGTCATGCCGACCGCGGTGACGAACGTCATCACGATCTTGCCGATGATGTAGGAGCTGGCCGGGAGCGGCGTGAGCGCCAGCCGACGGAGTGTGCCGTCGTGACGTTCGATCGCCATCGACGTCGCCAGGTTGACGATGCCGGCCGACAAGACCGACGCGGCGATGATGCCCGGGGTGAACCATTGCCCGACGCTCACGTCGGATCCCTCGAGTTCCCCGGCGAACACCAGACCGAACACGAGGAGGAACATCAGCGGCAGTCCGAGCGTGAACAGCACGCTGTCCTTGGCTCGGACGAACGCCTTCATCTCCAAAGCGGCCTGGGTGAGGCCGAGTCGGATGGGATTGGGGAGGGCCTTCTCAGAGGCCCGACTCAGTTGCAGGGAGTTCATGTCATTTCCTCCACTCTCGTGTCGGACAGCAGATCGAGGTACACCTGTTCCAGCCCGCGTTTTTCGATTTCCAGTCCGGCGAGTTCCCCGCCGTGTTCCGACGCCCAGGCGACCAGACGGGTCACCATGGCCGTGGGATCGGTGGTGGACACGTGGATCCGATCACCGTCCCGGCTCGCCAGATCGGCGATGTTCTGTGGAAGTTGTGCGGCGTCGAGCGGCGCTACGAGCCGGAACGACACGTGCGACTGCTGGGAGCCGATCAGATCGCCGGGTGTTCCCTCGGCCACGATCTCGCCCGCGACCAGCACAGCCAGACGGTCGGCGAGCCGCTCGGCCTCCTCCATGTAATGGGTCGTGAGCAAGATGGTCATCCCTTCGGCGGCCAGTTTCTCGACGAGCTTCCAGATTCGGATCCGGATCTCGGGGTCGAGGCCGGTCGTCGGCTCATCGAGGAACAGCAGCTCGGGGTTTCCGACGAGACCGAGTGCGAGGTCGAGACGACGGCGTTGACCCCCCGACAGCTCATGTATTCTCCGGTTCGAGAGATCGGTCAGCTCGAGTTCATCGAGCAGCGCGTCGACGTCGAGCGGGGCGGGATAGTAGGACGCGAACGCGCGTACCATTTCCGCCACCGTGAGTTCGTCGTTCTGCGTGCTGACCTGGAGCACGGCACCGATCCTCGAACGCCACGCTCGGCTCGCTTCGCTCGGATCCGATCCGAGCACGCTCGCCGACCCGCCATCCCGGCGCCGCAGACCCTCCATGATCTCGACGAACGTCGTTTTGCCGGCGCCGTTTGGACCGAGGATGGCGAACACCTCACCGTGTCGGACATCCAAGTCGACACCGATGAGGGCTTTGACGTCGCCGTAGTGGCGTGTGACGCCACGCGCCACGATTGCATTCGCCTGTGTCATCACCCTTCTCCTTTCTCTGGTTCTGATTTGACCACCCGCGTGCCTGCGACGAGGTCGTGGAGCGCCCGGTGGTCGGCGTCGACCGCCATGATCCCGAACGATGCGACGACGACCAGCTGTGACCCGACGGCAAGTGCCGCGAACCAGGTGCTCGTCGGTTCTGCCACCAGTCCGAACACTGCCGTGTGGGCGAGTTGCCAGGGCGCGAACTTCACGGCTGAGCGGACGAGGGCCCGGCCCCGTCCCAACCTGTGTCCGGAGCGGTCTGTGACCTGCAGGCCACCGCGATGTTTGCCGAATGTTGCCTGATCGGGTGACGACTCCTGGAGGGCAAAGGTGATGGTGACGGGTGCGACGAGGGTCACGAATGCAAACAGGTCGGCCGTCGACGGATCACCGAACTCGTATCCGGTGCTGCGAACGACCAGACCTACGGCGGCGGCCACCACCGCCCAACCGGCAATCACCACACCATCGGCCAGCTGGGCGCGCAGCCTTGCTCGAGGGCCGCCCGGCCTGACGACGATGCGTCGACCTGTGCGGACGCCGAGACCGTTCACGAACCCACCGCCTCGATCCATCCTTTGGCTTCGGCCACCTGGGGAAACCAGATCAGCCACGAGATGGCATACGCACCGACGGAGAAGAGGATCAGCGGTGTCCACCACTTCCTCACGGCAAACTCGTTTCACCTGGGAACGTCACCGTTTGGTTGACGCTCATGCGACGCCACCAGATGGCGGCCACGCAGATCGCGAGCACGGTGCTGAACACACCATTAACGGTGTCGAAGTTCTGTGAGATCTCCGGTGCGGCGACGTGGACGACACTGTGGGAGAAGTGCCAGACAGCGCACAGGAGGATGCTGCCTCCTGTGCTGTTGTAGAGCCAAGCGAGAAAGAGGCCGCCGATCACGATGACGACCGCCTGGGCGATCTGCTCACCGAGTGCCGCGTCCACCATCCCCTCTCGATACAGGTAGAACGGGATGTGCCAGGCCACCCAGATCCCGCCCAGCACGAGGGCCGCCGGCAGCGGCTGGAACCGGGACTGGAGGCGGGGCAGGACCACTCCCCGCCATCCCGCTTCCTCGCCGATGCCGTAGGCGAGCGCCGGAATCAGGAGGGCGGTCATCCAGCCTCCTCCGGCCAGTCGATCGGAATCGGCCAGTGCCGACCATGCCGGCCGCTCACCGTCGACCAGGCGGGCGACGAAAGCGGCGGGGACAAGGAAGACCAGCGGGCTGAGGGCTGCCAGCCAGAACCAGGGCGAGACTCGCCACCGGCCGATGCCTTGTCGGAGGTGCGCCGCCGCCAGGCTCGACCGTTTGGCAACGACGAGAGCGCCGACGAGCGGTCCGAGTGCTCCGACCCCGTGCCATTCAGACCCGACGTCGGTGGCGATCCATCCCTGCTCCGAGGCGGCGATCGGCGCGGTGAGCGCGAACGTGACACCGAACGCCAGCAGGAGGTAGACGGCCAGTTCCGACGAGCCCGCCTCCGTGGACTCGACGAGGCCTCGTGGTTTGATGTCGACAGTCATCGGATCGATCCATCCACCTCACGTGCCGATCGTCTGAGTCCTCCGAGGACTCGGGGCGAATACGGCGTCAGCGAGGGTGACGAGCCCGTACCGGAACACTCTCATGGGGACCTCAGATCGAACGACTCCTCGGCCCATAGCCCGGAAGACGGGGTGGGCGCGAGCCACTCATTGTCCTCATGGTGAGCCATTTCCCGATGACCTTTCAGAGTCGAACGTCCCGTGGCGACGACCCGCTATGGGACCAAGGGCTCTGGGCGTGGCAGCGTTCGTGCCCGAGACTCGATCCGTGTCGGCTGTAGTCAATCGCGGCATCACAGACTGGCTGCTGGAGGGCGATCCGGCAATCAGATGGCAGACGCTCCAAGATCTGATGGATGCGCCACTCGACGCGGTCATCGACGAACGGGCACTCGTCGCGTCGTCCGGGTGGGGAGCCAGACTTCTCCAGATGCAGGCCGACGACGGGACCTGGGGCGGCGGGCTCTACAGCCCGAAGTGGACGTCGACCACCTACACCCTGCTGCTGCTCCGAAGATTCGGACTCGACCCGGCCCACCATCAGGCCAGGCTCGGTGTCGAACGGATCTGGGACGGCGCCCGATACTTCGAGGGGGGCCTCACCCCCGCCGTCTCGATCGACTACCCGGAAGCCTGCGCCACCTCGATGTATCTCGCGCTTGCCTCCTACTTCGATGTCGCTCACCCCAACGTCGGGCCGGCTCTCGACTGGCTCCTGGCCAACCAGCTTTCCGATGGCGGCTGGAACTGCCGCACCGTCCGCTTCGGCGACCGACACAGCTCCTTCCACACCTCGATCCTCGCCCTCGAGGCCCTCGCCGAAATTCGGCGAGCTCACCCCGACCGCGCCGACATAGTGGCCGCGCTTGCCCCCGGGCGCGAGTTCTTTCTCCGGCACCGCCTGTACCAGTCGCACCGCACCGGCGCTCCCGCCAATCCCGCCTTCACCCGCCTGTCATTCCCTCCACGCTGGCACTACGACCTCCTCCGGGGACTCGAGCACTTCGCGGTCACCGACTCGCCACACGACGATCGCTACGCCGACGCGCTCGGAGTCCTCGAGCAACGTCGGCGGGCCGACGGCACCTGGCCGGTACAGAACCGGCATCGTGGTCGGGCCTGGTTCGAGATGGAAAGAACGGGAGAACCGAGCAGGTGGAACACCCTCAGGGCCCTGCGCGTTCAACGCTGGAGCAGCAGCAGCGGTTGAGGTCGAGGTCGAGGTTGACGCCTACCCGCCGTTCACACCGTCACACATGCCGCGGCACGTTGCCGGTGAGTTGCAGGATGGGCCGCATGATGCGGTGGCCCATGTCCGCCGTCGGCGCGAACATGCAGGGGCAACCACCGTCGATGACCGCCAGGCCGTTGGCTCGTCCGAGTTCGGCCGCCTCCGGGTTGGCGCTTCCCCGGCCGGGACCGCGGTGGAACCACACATGGTCGACACCGAGGTCGATGCACTGCTGCACCGTGGCCGGCGCCTGATCGGGCGCTGTGCCGATGACGACCGCGTCGACACCGCCGGGGATAGCCGTCAGATCGGGATAGGACGGGTCGCCCTCGACCTCGGTGGTGTTGGGGTTGACGGCGAACACCTCGTAACCCCGCTCTTTCAAACGGTTGTAGACGGCATTGGCGGCATGCGCGCCGGGGTTCCTGGACACGCCGGTTACGGCAATACGTTTGTTGGCGAGAAATTCAGCTGCCGCGTTGGCAATCGAGGTCATGGTCGTAACTCCTCATGGTCGGCTTCCATTGATACGTGACGGGCTCTCGACTGGGACCGACTCCGCCAGCACGACGGCATAGGCCGACACGGCCACCGTCACGGCGGCCAAGAGCACAGGCAGGCCGTTGCTGGCATAGCGGTCGCCGTTCACCACCATCGTGACCGACATGGCACCGACGGCGGCGGTCACCAGTAGGTACCAGCCGACCAGCCCGGCCAGCGCCGGCATCGCCCACTCCGAGCCCCGCCACAGCCCGATCGCAATCGCAACGGCGACGGGCACGAACACCCCGAGGTCCAGCAGGAAGATCAACCAGTACATGGCGAGGTCGGTCTGAAGCTCGGCCGGCAACGATTCCTCGGTGATGGTGCCGGCAAGACCGGCCAGGTAGCGGAGCACGACGAACCCGGCGAACAGCCCGGCCACCATGGCGTGGAGCCGGCGATCGATCGACGAGCGAACGGGACCGGGCCGAGTCCGCCATGCCAAAACGGCGAGCATCCAGCCCAGAACGAAGGCGAGGAGCTGGAGAGGTAGGGCTCGAACGTAGGTGGCGTGGTCGGGGCCGGCGATGTACTGGACGAACATGTAGGCGGTGTAGGTCGTCGGTCCGAGGGCGAGCAACGGCGCCCACCGGTTTCGATGCAGGGCCAGCCGGCCGACGAATGCGCACAGTGGTGCGACGAGGAGCAGGTTGGCGGCGTCGAGCCCGATGGTCTGGTTGCGCATCGTCTCCGACACCGGATAGTCGATGACATCCAGCAGCAGCGGGCCGAGCGCCGAGTTGACCGCCAGCGCGCCGGCCAGGACGAGGAGACCGACACCCAGGGTCTTGTGTGACCGGTCTACGGCAAGCGGATGGCGGGTTGTTTGGCGGTCCAGCACCGAATAGCCCATGATGCACTCCTTCGCTTCTCAATTCATCGTGTTCCGTGGCCCGGTGAATCGGCAGGGTCGGAGGTCCCAACGGCAAACGACGGAGCCAGTGGCTCACCGTCGGCTGTTCGCAGAGGATGAGGATGGGACCATTGACCCTTATCGATCGTCGGGCAGGGGATCAGAGTGAACGTGAAACCGACGCGGGGAGTGCCATGCCTGCTGGACGCGTGAAACGGATCGATAAGCAACGAAACGTTGTGTACATCGTTCGCCGGGGTCACACCCTGGCTGCCCCTTTGAGTGAGGTCGAACCCAAAGCCAGAGTGCCGAACGCCCGAGTGGAGTTCCGGCTCGTACGTGATCACGGCGACGTGTCGGCTGCTGACGTCCGCCTTCGCCGAGGCACCCGGACCAACCGGAGGCAGCGCCGATTCGGCGATCTGACCGGTGCCCGGCTCCCGGGGGCCAAGGTCGCGACCACGGCGACCCATCGCCTTGGCATCGACGCTTCATCGCCGCCGTTCCAGGTGGTCGAGGCCTGGCTCGATGCCATGAGTGATTGGGACGTCGACGGGGCGGCCGCCCTGTATCGACCCGACGCCGTGCTTCACGCCCCCGACGGCGACGTCACCGGACGCAACCGGCTACGGGCCGCTCTCGAGCAGTCCCCACTGGCCGGCCTGGATCCGGACGCCGCCGAAGTCTACGGGCTCGGCCGCTACGTTCGGGTCGACTGCCCGGTCGACGGCGTCGATCACGGTGCTTCGTTCGTCGTCGAACGGGGTGAGATCATCGAGCAGTGGGTCGACCTCGAACCGGACCGTGAGGGGGAGGCCGAGACCGAGAAAGCGCCGCCGTTCCAGCTCGCCATCCGGGGAGCGGTCCGAGCCGACGCCCGACGCTACGCCCGCACCCGTGTCGATCACCTCATCGACACCGTCGGCCGACCCGTCCGGTTCGTGCGGGTCAAGCTCACGGCGGTCGACAACCCGGCCAACGAACGCTCGGCGATGGCCGAGATCGTTCTCGATCTCGACCGCACGATAGTCCGGGCCCACGCCGATGCCCGGACCTTCACCGAAGCCGTCGACCGCGCCGTCGACCGGATCCAGGTACGGATTCGCCACGAGCGCAGCCGGCGCAAGGCTCGGCAACGCGGGCGGGAGGCGACCGACGAGTCGCCGATATCTCTCAGCCTGACCGCCACGACGGGGCCCGAACCCGGGGCGGCGACACCGGAACGACCCGAAATCGTCCGCCATCGGTCTTTCGCCCCTGATTCCTTGACGATCGACGAGGCGGCCTGGGATCTCGGCATGCTCGACTACAACTTCCTCCTCTTCGTCGAGGCCGAAACCGGTGACGACGCTGTCCTGAGCACCGCCGACGACGATTCGCTGGTCATCCAGTTCCGGCATCCGGTCGACAACGGCCGCGCCGACTGCATGACCGACGTGCTGACGGCCGAAGGCCCGCCTCCGAGCCTTCGGCCGTCGGAGGCCATCGAGCTCCTTGCGAACACAGGGAGCCGGTTCGTGTTCTTCGTCGATCCGGCGAGCGGTCGCGGCAACATCGTCTACCGGCGTCACGACGGCCACTACGGCCTCATCATCCCGGCCGACGAGAAGCGGGAGTAGGTGCCAGGCGATGCTGGTCGGTCTCTCAACCATCGTCATCGCCCTCCTCGCCGCATGGCTCGTGGTCCGGGTCGCCCGCGACCCCGGCCCCGAAGGCCGGGATCCGGCAGCAACGGTTCGTCGACTCTTCCTCTACGGGCTCCTGTACACCACGGTGATCCTGGCCGCCCAGGGCGTCATCGAACTGACCGGAGAGCTGATCGAATCCGACCGCCGTTCGAACACGGCCTTGGCCCAGGCCATGAGCTTCCTGATCATCGGTCTGCCGGTCGCGGGCCTGCTGGGCCGGTCCATCGACCGCCGCCTCGCGGCAAGACCCGAGGAACGAATGGCCCTGGCCTGGACCGTGTACCTCAACGCCATCCTGGCCACGGCCGTCGTCGGCTTCGTCATCGAGGGTCATGCCGTTCTGCACGCGGCGCTGTCCTCGGACTCCGAGCGCAGCTTCCAGATCTCCAACATCGTGGCCGCCGTCGTCTGGGGCGGCGTCTGGGCCGGCCATTGGTTCGGGCTGCGGCGCCGTCACGGCATCCTCGGTGACCTGCACCTGGCGATCGGAACCATCGTCGGGCTCGTGCCGATGGTGGTCGGGCTCGGGGGTGTCACCTACATCGGTGCCGACATACTCTACGACGCCGTCACCGACAACCCGGACACGTCCCAGGCCGAGCCGGGCTTCGGTTACTTCGCGGCCCTGGCCGTCGCGGGTGCGGTGGTTTGGGCCTGGTACTGGTTGAACAACTACCGGCGGTCGCCCCGCACCGAAATCTGGTACGTCACCGTGGTACCCGTTGGGGCGCTCGCCGGGTTCGTGGCCACGATCGTCGGGGTGGCCGCCGCCATCAACGACGTCGGGGTCTGGTTCCTGGGCAACCCGGACGCCGCCACGGCGGTGCGCCACTTCGACTCCATACCGGCCCTGGTCGGTGTGGTGGCCGCCGGAGCACCGTGCTGGTTGTATCACCGCTGGGAGCTCGGGCCGGATCCGGACCGGGGCATGGCGATCCGGGTCTACGACTACCTGCTGGCGTTCGCGGCACTCGTCGCGTCGGTTGTCGGGATTACCATGCTTCTGGTCGCCGTGTTCGACGATGGACCGGGGTCGGTGGCCAACACCGTGGTCGGTGGAGCCACAACGGTCGCTGTGGCCGGGCCGGTCTGGGTGTGGTTCTGGTCCCGGATCGGAGCGACGGTACGCGCCGACCCCGGACGCGAAACCAACTCGCCGGTTCGCCGCGTCTACCTGTTCACCCTGTTCGGCGTGGGCGGGCTCCTGGTGCTGATCAGCGCCCTGGCCTTGCTGTTCACCACGATCGAGGACGTCCTGGATGGCACGCTGTCCCGCCGGACGCTCCACGACGATCGCATCGGGCTCGCCATCCTGCTGACCGTCACCGGGGTGGCCTGGTACCACTACCGGATCTATCGAGCGGACCGGAAGACCGGTGAGAGGCCGCCACCGACCAAGCCGCCTGAGAAGGCGGTGCACGACCGGCGCGTTGTGCTCGTGGCGTCGAACCACTCGAGGCTGGCCCGGCATCTAGCCGAGACGAGTGGCGCCTCCGTCGTGCACTGGCACCGCACCGACCACGAGGAGGGACCGGTCGACGTGGTGGATCTCGATCGGCAGCTCATCGACCGGGCGGACGAGGACCTGCTCGTGATCCTCGGCGCCGACGGACCGATCGTCATCCCGTTCGTCGACGATATCAAGGAGTCGGAACAGTGAGCGACCTGAGCATGCCGGACCCGGGTCCGGTGACGGCCCGACAGGCGGACGTGAGCAAATCCGGCGCCGGCGACGGGCCGTCGATTCTCGTGGCCGTGGATCCACCCAGCCCGGCCCCTCCGACAACGGTGATCGAGACCCTGGCCTTGGCCACCGGCTGGCCACTGGTGCTCGTCAACGCCGCGCCCCATGACAGCACCAGCGAGGAGATCGACGACATCGGACGGCGCCTGAAAAGCTCGGCCCGCACCTTTGCCGAGCACGGGATCGACGCCAGCACCTCGACACTGATCGGCCCACCGGTCGACGTGATTCTGGCCGAGGCCGAAGCGGTGCGGGCCGCCGTGATCGTGATGGTTGCACGGCGTCACGATCTCGACGGCCGGCCGATGCTGGACAGCGTGACCTCGGCTCTGCTCAAGGTGGTCGACCGGCCGGTGCTCGTGCTCCCAAGCGGTCCGGGACCGGCCCGTCCCGGCTTCGTCGCCGCCGTCGAGCGGTTGATCGATCTGATCGACCGGGACGATGTCGACGACGTCGACCGGCTGACCGAGTTGCGGGATGCTGCGCTCGACCGCCTGCCGGAGCCACCGCCGGAGGACCGCAGCCGTCTGGATCGCCGGCTGCTCGACGCCCTCCACCAGTTCGAAACCAACTATCCAACGCTCACCTCGGCCGTCAATGACGTCGCCCACTATCTGAGTGCCATGGGCATTTGACAGGAAGGACCATGACCAGACGTAGCAGATTCACCAACCCGTTTCACAAACTCCCCGTCGTCGGTTGGTTCGGCCGCCGTGGCCGCCGCCGGCACGAGATCGAGCCTCGGAGGAACCAACCATGGATCCGGACCAGCCACTCCGACAGTCAGCAACGCCGCTTTCGTCGTTGACCGACGTTACTGACGCAGAGACAAACCCCATGTTGATCGACGAGATACTGCCCGACTACGACGCAACGATCATCGAGCATCTCGTCGTCGATGCGCCGTGTGATGTCGTCTACCAGGCGGCCCGCACCATGGACTTCCTCGGAGTCCACTCCCCGACCGTCGATGCGCTGATGTTCGCACGAGGTCTTCCGGACCGACTTGTCGGCTGGCTGCGCAAGCGTCCGGCTCCACCGCCGCCGCCGGCAATGCGGCTGGCCGACATGTTCGACGGCTCGGCTGATCCGGATGTGCTTGCGGGCTGGTTGGCACTCGGCGAGAGCCCGGGCCGGGAACTCGTCTTCGGTGCGATCGGGAAGGTTTGGCAGCCGGACATCGAATGGAAGACCGTCACCGCCGAGGAGTTCCGCCGATTCTCCGAACCCGATTTCGCCAAGATGGCCGTCGGGTTCTCGGTACGGTCCTACGGCCGGAACCGGAGCCTTTTGAGCTATGAGGCCCGAACCGCCGGCACCGACGATGCGGCCCGACGGAAGTTCCTGCGGTACTGGTGGCTGGTGCGCCGATTCGTGCATGTCGTGATGCGAGCGGCGGTCGTCACCATCAAGGACTCGGCCGAGCAAACCGCGTCGGATCCAGTGCCGAAAGCACCCGATCGCCCACGCGGCCACGGAGTGACTTTGGACTCTTCCACCAACGGCACGAAACTGGCCGACTAGAAGAATGAGCACGCATTCGAGCCTTCTGTTCCGCGACGAGGCCCGGGCCAAGCTCCTCGCCGGCGCTCGTTTACTGGCCGACGCCGTGCGACCCACGCTCGGACCCGAATCCCGATCGGTACTCATGGAGAAGACATACGGCGAACCGCTCGTCTGTGACGATGGCGTGACCATTGCCCGCCAGCTCCACCTGCGCGATCACGATGAGAATCTCGGTGCCCAAATGCTGAAGGCCGCCGCCATTCAGACCGGCGACGACCTCGGCGACGGCACCACGACGTCGACGATCCTGGCGTTCGTCATCTTCCAGGAGGGGCTGCGGAACGTGGTGGCCGGCTCGTCGGCCGTCGAGCTACGGCGTGGGTTGCAGCGGGCGACGGAGGCCGTCGTGCGCTCGCTCGGTGAACTCAGCCGCCCGATCAAGGGAATCGAGGACACCGCCCACGTCGCCACGGTGGCCGCACACAACGACCCCGAGACCGGACGGGTCGTCGCCGAGGCCATCGACCGGGTCGGCCACGACGGCATCGTCGAGGTCGAGGCGGCTCAGGGTATCGAGACCACAGTCGATGTGGTCGACGGCCTCCAGTTCGACCGGGGCTTCCTGTCTCCCTACTTCGTGACCGATCCCCAAGCCATGGAGGCCGTACTCGAGAGCCCCGCCATCCTGCTCCACGAGAAGAAGATTACGACGATGGGGGCGCTGGTTCCCCTCCTGGATGCCGCCGTTCAGGCTCACCAGCCGCTCCTGATCGTGGCCGAGTCGATCGAGGCCGAGGCATTGGCCACGCTGGTGGTCAACAAGATCCGGGGCACCCTGTCGGTGGTCGCGGTGAAAGCTCCCGGCTTCGGTGAGCGACGGAGGGCCATGCTGGACGACATGGCCGTCTTGACCAATGGCCTGGTGCTTTCCGAGGACATCGGTCGGACCCTCGAGAGTGTGACGCTCGACGATCTCGGTCGGGCCCATCGGGTCGTGGTCGACAAGGACACGACCACGATCATCGGCGGCTCCGGGGCCTCGGAGGCGGTCGAGGGCCGGATCGCCGAGTTGCAGCGAAGCATCGAACAGACGACGTCGGACTGGGACCGCGAGAAGCTGGAGGAGCGAGTGGCCAAGCTGGCGGGCGGGGTGGGCATCATTCGCGTCGGGGCCACCACCGAGGCCGAACTGTTCCGCCGGCAGGAGGCGTTCGACGATGCCATCAGCGCAACCAAGGCCGCGCTCGCCGAAGGGGTGGTACCGGGCGGCGGGGTGGCGCTCGTGCGGGCGATGGCCGCCGTCGACGAGGCCATGGCCTCGGCCGACGGAGACGAACTCACGGGAATGCGGGTGCTGCGAACCGCCCTGGCGGTCCCCTGTCGTCAGATCGCCGAGAACGCCGGGATGGATCCCGGCGTGGTCGTTCGAGAGGTGGCCGAGGGCACCGGCTTCTATGGACTCGACGCCCGGACCCGGACCTTCACCCAACTCGACGAGGTCGGGGTTCTCGATCCGGCAAAGGTCGTACGCGTCGCGCTGGAGAACGCCGTGGGCGTCGCCGGAACCCTGTTGCTGGCCGAGGCCACGATGACCGAGATCCCCGACGACGAGTCTGGGGGTTCGGCACCGGAGATGCCAATGATGTGAGGAAGCAGGGCTGGTGACTCACCGGCTTGCTCCGGCGGAGTGGGGCCCTGGTCGTCACGGGCTCCCTGCGCCTACGACGACCTCGAAGCGGGCTTGGTCGGCCGGCTCGGGTGGATCGTCGAACGGACGAACATACCAGAGTCCGAGGTCGATCGATCCGTCGCCGACCCCCTCGAACACCAGCTCCTGAAGGCCGCCGCCGCCCACCAGACCGCTCTCGTCGGCGTGATAGAGGTCGTCGACCAGTCGAAGGACCTGATCCGGCACCGGCTCCTCGACGGCCCACGCGTAGCCGGTCGACGGGTTGGACTCCAACACGATCGAGAACCGTTCTCCGACCGCCACGTCGAAGGTTGCGCCCCGGTCGGTGACGGTCAGCACGTCGCCTGCGTCGTCCCCACAGGAGAAGATCAGAGCGGCTACGACGACGCCGACCAGCACGGTCCAGGGGAGCCGATTCACCCCACCATCGTCGCCCCATCGACCGGCCGGAAGGAGGGCCGAAGGTCCCTTCGTCGGGGGCTCGGACAACCAGGCCGACCGAGATTGGGAACAAGTACCCTGGCGGCGGCGGCAGGCGCCGATGACGATGAATCCATGACCGGTCCCGCCATCTCCACCAAGCGGCTGACGAAGCGATACGGATCGACGACCGTTGTTGACGAGCTGAGCCTGACCGTACCCCGTGGCATCATTTTCGGCTTCCTCGGTCCGAACGGTGCCGGCAAGACGACCACGATCGATCTGCTGCTCGGTTTACGTGAGCCGACGGCAGGGTCGGCCCGGGTCCTCGGTGTCGATGTCGTCGCAGACCCCGACCTCGTCCGGAACCAGGTCGGGGCGGTACTCGACGAGCCCGGCCTGTACGAACACCTGTCGGCACTCGACAACCTGCATTTCTGGGCCCGGGTCTGGAGCGTTCCGGAGGAACGCATCGAGTTCCTGCTGCGGGGAATCGGGCTGTGGGATCGACGCCTGGACCGTGTCGGCTCCTGGAGTCGGGGCATGCAGCAGCAACTTGCGTTGATCCGGGCCCGGCTTCACGACCCGGAACTGCTCTTCCTCGATGAGCCGACGGCCGGTCTCGACGTGCTGTCGGCCCGAGACGTACGGGCCCAGCTGCGAGTCCTGACCGAAGCGGGCAAGTCCGTCTTCCTGACCACTCACAACATGACCGAGGCCGAGGAGCTCTGCGATCGGGTGGCCGTCATCCAGCGCGGCCGGCTGGTGGCCGAAGGAACGCCGGCGGAACTCATGAACCGGTCCGGTCACGAGCTGCACATCGTCGGCTCCGGACTCGATCACGCCGCCAAGGTACTGAAGCGGCACCCCGAGATCCTGGCGCACATGATGGACGGCGACCGCTTGTGGCTGCGTCTGGCCGATCCCGACCCGTCCGGTCTGGTCGCCGATCTGGTTGCGGCCGGGGTGTCGATCCGGGAAGTGGCCAACGAATCCCGGCTGGAGGACGCCTTCGTCGAACTCACAGGAGCCGATCATGGTGACTGACCTCCGAACGGTGATGTGGAAGGAGTGGCGGACACTGGTCCATCAACCGGGTGGCCGGCTCCGGCTCCTGCTGGCGGTTTCCGTGCCGATCCTCTACTTCGGTGTTGTCGGGCCACTCCAGGCCGGCGCCCGTTTCGTCGATGACGCCGACCCGTGGTTCGTCGTCGTGGTTCTGCCGGTTCTGGCGGTCGTGGTGACCGCCCCCGACGCCTTCGCCGGAGAGCGTGAACGCAAGACGCTCAGAACGCTGCTGGCCAGCAGGTTGACAGACCGGGCGATCCTGTGGGGCAAGATCGGGTTCGCCATTCTGCTGGGCATCGGCTCGATGCTCGGTACGCTCGCTCTGGCTCTCGTGGTCGTCAACCTGTCGGCCGGTGACGGTGATCTGATCCTGATAGCCGGATGGCGGTTGGCCCACATGCTGGGCGTCTCGGTCCTCCTGACCGTTGTCGCCGCCGGGACCGCGGTGCTGGTGTCGCAGCGTTCCTCGACCGTGCAACAGGCCCAGCAGATCCTGGCCGCCATCTTCTTCCTCGTCCCCACGGCGTTGGGGCCGGTCGCCCTCCTCCTTTCGCAGGAGGGGCAGGCCGACGCGATTCTTGACGTGTTCCGGTGGTTGGACACGCCGGCCGGCCGGTTCGGTCTCCTGGCCGGGCTCGCCGCGACCGCCGTCGCCGTCCTGACCGCCGCCCGGGCCGGTTTTCGCCGACCGCGTCTTGTCGGCGGCTGATCACAACCGACTGCTCGTCATCCCGTCAACGCCGGTGCCGTCACCCTGTCGGCCGACCGGTCGGCGCCGGTGGGCTCAGGCGATCGGCGGAACCCTTTGAGGATCAGCCACAGGGCGAGTGCTATCTCGTTCAAGGGCAGGGGAAGCACGAAGACCGCCTCCAGCGCACCCTCGGAGCTTCCGGAGAACGTACCGAGCAGGATCAGGACGACGCCGACCAGCATCCAGGCCGACGCCACGAAGCCCCACCCCGACAGCCACCGGGGAACGAGCACCGACCGGTACAGGAGGCCGTAGAAGATCATCGCACCGACGGCGAACACCAGCACATACAGGCTGAAGACGGCGTCGATCTCGGCCAGCACCGAATCACCGATGGTCTGCAGCCGTGTGGCATCGCTGTCGACCCCGTTGAGATGGGTGTCACTCAGGTCGATGAGCGACAGCACCTTGGCCTCGATCACGATCAGCAGCAGGGCTTCGAGTGCCCGGAAGCCCACATAGGCCAGGGCCAGGGCCTCGTGAACCCGCTTCAGAACCGGGAACAGGAACACCGCGATCAGCGGGATGGCGAGCACCGCAACGAACTCGATCAGGACACCGACGGTCACGGCGCCACGGTCCGGATAGGCGTCGGTCAGGAAGTCGGCCGAGCCGGTGGCCGGCCCGTAGATCGCCCGTCCGATCATGAACGGAACGAGGGCGACGAGGAACAGCGCGCCGACGGTGACGGCCGTCCTCCGGCTCGGGTCCCCGGGTCGGTCGGTGTGGACCATGATTCCCTCCTCGCAGAAAATCGACGGCGAGTCGGGAGCCTCGTCGGCGATAAGGGTGTGGAGCCGGGTTGTCGGCCTCCACGATCAGTCTGCTGGTCTGTCACCCCGATCGTTAGAGTCCTTCGTCATCTTGGCCGACCCCGACGGAGGTCTGGGCGGCCTTGCGGTGACCTTGGCCTCTAACGTCATCGCCCGGTCGTGGTCAGGATGATGTGGAGGAGGTCGAACCATGTCTGCTACATCCCGAACCCGCCCGGCGGTTGCCGCTCCGACCGGTGAAACCGGGGGCTCGTCCGAGCCGCTCCCGGACCATGCCGTAAACCAGTTGATCCGGTGGGGAGGGGTGTCCGGCGTGGCCGGGTTCGCTGCCCTGCTCTGCTCGTTCGTGGTCGTTGGCTCTCTCGGCCTGCCCGATGCATCCGACGTCGAGACCCTGACCGATTTCGCCGACATCGAGTCGGGTCGTATCGCCGAGCACTTCCTGTATCTGGGTGCGTTGATGTTCTTCGCCCTCAACCTGGTCGTGTTGTACCGGCTTCTGCGGGCAAGCCACCTGGCCGCAGCCCTGTTCGGCACGGTGGTGGCTTCCTTCGGCTACGCCATCATGGCGGCCGGCTCGCTCCTGCACGTGTCGACGTCACCGCTCTCCGAGCTCTACACCGCCGCCGACGCCACCCCGGAGGATCTGCGAGCGATCGAGTACGCCTGGCACGGAGCCCAGAGCGTGTTCGACACGTTGCTCACCACCGGTGTCCTGCTGGTCCCGATCGGGATCGTCCTGTTCGGTGTGGCCATGTGGCAGGCTCCGACGGTTCGCCGTGGCCTCGTCTTCCTGACCCTCGGGCTCGGTCTCGTCGGCACGGTCGGCGCGGTGATCGCCGTCGTCGAACCCGGGTCGTTGTTCGCCGCCGCCAGTGTGCTGGCCATGGCCATGTTCCACCTGGCCATCGGCGTCTGGATGCTGCGATCGGGCGGGAAGACGGCGACGACGCGTCTGGTCCCATGATCGATATCGAGGGACCAACCTGGCGGGATCGGTATCTCACGCTCGGCTGGAACAACGCCCTCACCGCCCTCTTGCCCGTTCCGATAGCGGCGTGGGTCGTCGCCGTCCTGTCCATCTCGGCCCTGTCCGATCGGGCCGCGTTCATC
The DNA here is from genome assembly GCA_029863385.1 of Acidimicrobiia bacterium. Classification (GTDB taxonomy): domain Bacteria; phylum Actinomycetota; class Acidimicrobiia; order Acidimicrobiales; family SZUA-35; genus JAHELU01. Next base: position 21,682 of record JAOTVU010000011.1, on the reverse strand, counting down.
GGTATGGTGCTTCTCGGCGCCGTCTATTGAATCGTGGTCGAGCAGCACGCCTCCATGCGGTTCGCATGGATCCGCTCAATCCAGGAACCGGAAAAGAAGCCGTCGTCGAGGCCCATCGACCGCTTCGCGCTGGTCACCTACAACGTCGTCTGGTGGATTCCGGTCGCCGCCACCGTGACAGGGCTTGTCTCCTACACCGTCGGTCTGTTCGGATTTCTCTCCATCACGGCCGTACGAGCGGCCGTGAACGCCTACCGGAACAACGTCATGCCGGTCGACGCGGCCATGTCGTTTCCCCTTCGATCACCCTGAGCGGTTGACGCGACAGCGGCGGAACGACCGATGGAATCGTGGCCCTCGACCCGGATCTATCTTGCGCTGGCGGTCGGTGCCGTGTTGCTGACCCTCGTGTCGACGGCCCGGTTCGGCAGCGGGCGTTTCGCCTGGCTGTTCGGACCGGTTCCGGATCCGATCGGCGTCGCGCTGGTCACGGCAGTCGGGTGGTTCGCATTCCGATTCGTCGACGGTCGGGGATGGGTCGGCCATCAGTCCGGGTACGTGGTCGCCGCCGTCGTCGCCACTGCGTTGGCGGTTGTGGCCGTGGCCGTTGACGTCACCATCCCGTTCCCGGAGGACATCAACCGTCAATGGCCGGAGTCGCTGCTCTACTATCCGACAGTGGCCGTCGTGGCCGAGGTCGTGCTCCACCTGGTGCCGCTGGCCGCAGTGCTCGCACTGACCGGATGGCGCTTCGAGCCGGACGCGGGATTCAACGGTCGAGCGCTGATTGTCATCGTCACCGTGGCGTTGACCGAGGCCGTCTTCCAGGCTCTGGCTTCCGCGGCCGGCGACGACGATCCGAGGCTTCTCCCGTTCGTCGCCGTTCATCTCACCATATTCGGCGTGGTGGAGCTGGCGCTGCTCCGGCGCAGCGGCCTCGGACCCATGATCACCATGCGGCTCACCTACTACCTGTGGTGGCATATCGTCTGGGGTCACGCCCGCCTGTCGATCCTGTTCTGATCGGCGGGCGGCGAACGGATCGTCAACGCCACTGTCGGGCTGCGACCGGGGCGAGGAAGGCGGCGATCTCCATTTGCACCCGCTCGGCCTGTCCAAGCTGGAGGTGACCGCCGGAATCGAGGGTCAACAAGTCGGCACCCGGTATCCGGTCGGCTGCCGCAGCCGCGGCGTCGAACGACGCCAACGGGTCGTCCTTGGCATGGACGATCAACGTCGGCACCCGAATCTGCTCGAGCGGGTAGGCGCCGACCTCCGGGTTCGAGACGTAGGCGTCGAACACCGCCCCCGTCACCCTGGGGCCGACGGGAAAGATGCTGTCGAGCATCCGGTCGATCTGCCGTGAATCGTCGTCGTTGCGGGGAAATCCGTCGGGAACACCCATCAACCCGGCGAACACGGCTGGGGCGATCGACTTGAGCAGCCACATCGCTGGATCGGAGTAGAACACCTTCGCCCAGTTCGGTGGAGCCTGAGCGGTCTCGCTGCCCGGGAAATTGCCGGAGCTGACGATCAGGTGCTTGACACGATCGGGATGCCGGAGTGCGAACTGGATGGCCGCCCCTGTTCCGGCCGACACGGCGATCATGTCGACGGCGTCGAGTTCGAGATGGTCGAGCAGGAGAGCGAAGGCCTCGGCCTGTCCGGCGACGGTGGCCCGTGGCGGCATGGTGGATCCGAGGTAGCCGAAGCGGGATGGAGCGATGACCCGGCGGCCGTCGGCTAGATGTTCCACCGACGTCAGGGCACCGTCGAAGCCGTGGAAGATCCCGTGACTGACCAGCAGGGGATCCCCCGATCCGATCGCTGCGAACTCGGTCCGCCCGAACCTGTTGGCGATCACCGAACGGTCGAGAGACGAGAGACGTTCCTCTGCTCGATGGAGATCGCGTCGGTAGCGGCGGCCGGTGGCCCGCCCTCCAATCACAGCTGCAGCCAGAGCGACCGCAGGAAATGCACGGTTGGCCATGCGTGCAGTGTGACTCGAGGGCCACCACACGGACCAGGGACGAAGGTCACCCTTACCTCCTCGACCGGCGTTCGTCCCACCGACGACTGTTCGCCTCGATGCCGCCGATCGCGTCAGCCCGCCGATCCGGTCGATCGCAGCCGCCCTCTGGTGGCTGCGACGACGACGAGCGCGATCACGCCGTAGATGGCCACTTTGACCGCGTCGAATCGCTGGAGGAGCGGCGGATCGAACAAGGTCGTTTCGTCGGTGAACAGATCGGTGTAGTGATTCGTGGCCGCATGAAGGAACACGGCCGGCATGACACCGCCGACCGCACTTCGGGTCAACCAGATCATGATCGGGCTGAGGGTGACGGTGATCCCGTAGAGAACGGCGATCGACTGGTCACCTCCCGTCCAGGAATCGACGAGGAGGAGCGGGAGATGCCAGGTTCCCCAGACGACCCCGTGGACTGCGGCTGCGACCAGCGGATGGAAGCGCTCCGTCAGCGCAGGAACGGCGACGCCCTGCCAGCCGAACTCCTCGAGGGCGCTGCCGAGCCAGAACACGAGCCAGACGTTGACCGGCGCTGCCGCCGCGGCCCAGTACCAGGGTGGGTCGCTGGAAAGAGCGACGGAGCCGATCAGCGTCCGGTAGGCGGTCACGTGGACAAGCGCTATCACGAGTGGAAGGGCCACGCTGCCGATCAGAACCCACCGCACGCGGCGTCGGAGCCCGATTACCTGCCGAATCCAGCTCCGCGCGATGCCGGCCCGCTTCGCCATCACCACTGCAGCCAGGAGTGGGCCGTAGGCGCCGGCGATGATGATCAACGGCTCCCAGTCTTCGAGACTCGCCCAGACGATGGCCGTCCCCCAGACCGCCCAGCTCGAGACGAACGCCAGCACATAGAACCGGATTGCGGTCCCGAGACCACCGCCCATCACCATCACCTGGCGATCGGTCTCCACACGCACCGTTGCATTGTGAGCGGTCACGAGAATAGTCAAACCCCGACGGCTCGGTCCGGGTAGAGGCCTTCGACCATCCGGCCCACGAGCGGCCCTGTTCCTTTGCCGCCGACAGTCGGCCATCGCTCGATGACGGTGCAGTCCCTTTGCAGCCAGTTGTAGAACAGGTCGCAGTAGCCGTTGATCTCGAACCGCACGCGCTCGACCGGGGCGAAGCGGAAGACCGTCGCCGTCAGGTTGGTCAGGAGTTCTTCGCTGCCGCAGCTCGCCGAGGCTCCGGGGATGCTGGAGCGGACGTCACGGAAGTCGACGATCAGAAGGCCATCGGATCGGAGGTTGATCGATCGGATGGATCCGGCGGTCGCCGACGAGAACCACGAGTAGGCACCCTGCGCCTCCTCGGCCGGGGTCGGTCCGGCCACGAGTTGGTCGAGGGCGTACCGGATGGGGGCGATGACACCGGTGGCGTCCCGGAAGAAGGCGGTCACCTCCCCGCAGTCGGAGCCGCCCCCGGTGCTGAAGAAGACCTTGACATTGCGGGAAGCCGGCGGATCGGGGTCGGGAGGCGCGGTCGGTTCCGGATCCCACCGGTGGGCGACATCGACCACGAGCCGAGACCCGGCGCCCGGGCCGGTCAGGGTGAAGACCCGGAACGGCAGCCTGGCCCGAACGCCGAGCCCGATCTGTGTCTCACCCTCGAAGGTGCCGAGGAACGCAACCTGGCGGAACGTGTCGTAGCCACCGACCGCGAGAGCCTCGTGGCGGTCGGGACGGCCACGACTCCGGCGAAGATCGTGGCCGTGACCAGTAGGCGGGCAAGTCGGAGGAAGATCCTGGGGGCCATGGGTGGCCACCTCTGTCCTTTGATCGTCCTCAGCCCACTTCGGTTGCAGAAGAGTCGAAGGTCCTCATGCGTCGGTCCGGCCGCTGGCGTGGCGGTCGACGAACTCGATCAACACCTGCAGTGCGCCGATAGAGATGATGAGCACCGCCACCATGGCGGCCGTGACAGTGACCGGCGGGAGCGACAAGCCGTACCATCTCGCCGCCGGCGACGACGGCGAGACGAACGCCACGAACCCGATGACCAGGACGGCCAGGAGCCACCCTTCGGTCGCGTCGAGGGGTTTGACGAGACGGTAGAGAATCCAGAGGCCGGTCAGAGTCAGGGTGATCGTGGCTGCAGTGCGGGCCTCTTCGAGTGTGGCCGAGATCGGCGGCGAGCGTACCGCCCAGAACGCCACAAGCGTGGTCAGGGCCGCCACGACACCGGCCGGAACCGCGTAGCGGACGACCCGGCGAAGATAGCCGGGGCGGCACGGTTGATCGGCGGGCCGGAAACTGAGGACGAAGGCCGGGATACCGATCGTCACGGCTGCCACCACGCTGAGGTGGCGAGGCAGGAAGGGAAACGGCGTCGACGTTGCGCCGATGACCAGGACCAGGAGCGTGACGTAGATCGTCTTGGTCACGAACAGCTTGGAAACACGCTCCATGTTGGCCACCACACGTCGGCCCTCGGCCACCACGCCCGGCATCCGATCGAATCGACCGTCGAGCAGAACGAGTTGGGCCGTAGCCTTGGTTGCCGGTCGAGCGGTGTCCATCGCAATCCCGATGTCGGCCGCTTTCAGGGCCGGGATGTCGTTCACGCCGTCGCCCGTCATCGCCACCGTGTGGCCACGGCCCTGGAGTGACCGGACGATGTCCCGCTTCTGTTCCGGTTGGACCCGTCCGAACACGGTGATCTCATCGCTGCCGTCGCCTTCGGGGAGACCGGCCCGGGTATCGACAAAGCGATCGGCGTTCGGGATGCCGATCTCGTCGGCCACCGCCGACACCGTCCGCGGGTTGTCGCCGGAGATCACCTTGACCGCAACCTTCTGGCGGGCGAACCAGGCCATGGTGTCGGCGGCATCGGGGCGAACCTCCTCCTTCAACGTGATCAGCCCGACCGGCTGCAGATCGTTGGGCGGCGATCCGTCGCTCAGACCGGTGCCGCCCCGGGCGACGAGAAGTACCCGACGAGCCTGGTCGGCCAGTTCGCCGACCCGGGCGGCCAGCGCGTCGATTCCCGGACCGCCGTTGGCCGACATGAGGTCGAGCAGGACCTCGGGGGCGCCGAGTACCCAGGTCCCATCGGACCCGTAGTCGGCGCCGCTCCACTTGCGCGCCGAGGAGAACGACACGGTCTGCCGCGCCGACCAGGGCGGAGGTGACCCGACGGCGAAACGAATCGCCTCGGTCGTCGCCGAACGGGTCGTTTCGAGGTCGACCAGGGCGGCCAACCCGAGTCGAAGTCCGTCCGCCGGGCAGGAGTCGGGGTCGACCGGCTCGATCCCGTCGACCGCCAGGCGACCGGTGGTGAGCGTGCCGGTTTTGTCGACGCACAGCACGTCGACCCGAGCCAGACCCTCGACCGCAGGCAGCTCCTGCACGATGACCTCGCTCTCCGCCAGCCTTCGAACGGCCACCGCCATGGCCATGCTCACCAGGAGCACGAGACCCTGGGGAATCAGGGCGACCACGCCGGCAGCCGCCCAGATCAGGCCATCGGCCAGCGATGACGAGGCCTGCAGTTGGCTCCAAACCAGCAGAAGCGACATCGGCGGCAGTGTCCAGGTGATGATCGCCAATAACCGATCGATGCCAACCGAGAGCTCGGACCGGGTCAGGGTGAACTCCCTGGCCTCGTCGGTGATACGGCGGGCCCAGCTGTCGGCCCCGACCCGTACGGCGCGGGCGGTGCCGGCGCCGGCGACCACGTAGCTGCCACTTCGGATCCCGTCCCCGACCGACTTCGCCACCGACTCCGACTCCCCGCTCAGAGCCGACTCGTCCAGCTCGAGGCCGACCCCGTCGAGGACCGTCCCGTCGACCGGAACCTGATCGCCGACCTCGAGGCGAAAGACGTCGTCGACGACAAGCTGCGAAGGCGGGAGGCGCACCAGCGATCCCTCCCGGTACACCCCGATGTCGTCGTCGACCAGAACCTGGACGGCATCGAGGCTGCGTTTCGCCCGAATCTCCTGGACGATGCCGATGGCGCTGTTCAGGGCGGCGACGACGGCGAACAGGGCGTCGATCCAGTGGCCGAAGAGCAGCACAATCGTGGCCAGCGAAGCCATGATGGCGTTGAACCGTGTGGCCAGATTGGCCCGGATGATGTTCGAGATCGGTCTCGAGGTCTGTTCGGTGACCGTGTTGCCGAGCCCCAACCGCTGACGGTCGGCGGCCTCGCTCGACGTGAGACCGACCGGCGGTGCTACCAGCGCCTCCACAGCAGGATCGTTACGCAGACGGCGATGATTCCCGCCAGTACCTGGCCTCGTTCGGCGATGCGGCTGACGTCGACCGTCGGCTTCCACACAGCCTCGCCGTTGCGGACCTCGTAGACCCCGACCGGTTGGACGCCCATGCCGAAACCGCTGCCGAAGCCGCGACCCTCGCCCTCGTCCTCACCGTCGCTGCCTTCACCGGCGCCGCCACCGGCACCGCCCTTGACCCTGGCCACGGGGATGATCGTCACCCCGTCGACCTGGTAGGCGTCACCGAACACCCTCTTCACCGACAGGGCGTCGCGGGTCCCTTTCATGTTCTCGAACACGGAATCCTTCGTCATCTCGGCCAGATCGGTCATAGCCGTGTACCTCCAAATCTCGTCCTGATTCGAGCTTGTCATCGTCGGCCTTGGCGGCGCAGGGCCGAAAGACTCTTTCACCGTTCGACTCCGCAGTTTGCCTTATCGCCGCAGAACCAACAGAATGGAGGCTGCAGCAGCAGTGCGGACGGTGTACGAATGTTCGCGCAGATGGTGGGTCGTCCAATGAGGGAGACAGACGCCGAGGAGATCACCGACACCGGTCACGCCGACGTTGACGCGCTCGATGCGTGGGCCATGATCGAGTCATCACCGGACGGGATGCTCCTCACCGACGAACACGGCCGAATCCTGGTGGCCAACACCCGAATCGAGGCTCTGTTCGGCTACGAACGTTGCGAACTCGTCGGACGCCCCGTCGAGGATCTGATACCGGAACGGCATCGGCAGCCTCATCTGACCCATCGAACCCGCTACCGAGCGGCCCCTACCGTGCGACCCATGGGTGAGGGCCTCGGCCTGTACGGCCTGCGTCAGGACGGCACCGAATTCCCGATCGAGGTGTCACTCAGCCCGATCGATCGCGACGGCCGGCTTCGGGTGGTGGCGACGGTACGCGATATCAGCAGCCGGTTGGCTCTCGACGCCCATGTCCACGCGGTCCTCGACACCGTCGACGCGGCCACCGACGGCGTGTTCATGTTCGACCCGGAGACGTTCCGCTTCGAGTACGTCAACCAGGGTGCCGTCAAGCAGCTCGGCTACAGCGAGACCGAGCTGCTGGCCATGACACCGCTCCACATCAAACCCGAGTTCGATCGAGCGTCGTTCTCCCGCCTCATGGAACCCCTGCTCACGGGGGCGGTCAGCTCCCGCACGTTCACGACCAAGCACCGCCGGAAGGACGGAACCGAGGTGGCCGTGGAGATCATTCTCGAGTATCCGGCGGCTCGTCGGCCCGGCGACCGGCGGATGCTGGTCGCCCTCGTTCGGGACATCTCGGAGCGTCTGGCCGCGGATCTGGAGTATCGCAAGACCGTTGAGGCATTCAAGGCGGCGTTCGACCTGGCGCCGGTGCCGGTGAGCCTGGCCACGATCGACCGCAACGGGGTGCATCTTTCGAGTATCAACGAGGCATATTGCCGTCTGCTCGGCTACGAGGCCGGCGAACTCGTCGGTCGCAACGTCGCCGATCTCGTAGTCGAAACCGATCGCCCGAGAGTTGGCGAGGTGGCCCGCAAGGTCCTTGGGGGTGAGGCCGCCATGGACTCCCTCGAGACCCGGCTCGTGCGGGCGGACGGCTCGACCGTGCCGGTCTGGGCCCACAGCTCGATCCTCGATGCCGACCCGGGTGAAACGATCACGGTCCTGACCCACGTGATCGATCTGACGGATCGGAAGAGAATCGAGGGTGAGCAAGAACGGGCTCGCCTGTGGACTGAAAGCCAAGCCAAGGTCCGGGCCGCCGTGCTGGACGAGCTGCCGTTCGACGAGATCCTGAACCTGGTCTGCCACCGGGCCCGCCTGCTGACCGGCGCCGACGTTGCGTTCGTGGTCAGCGCCGACCCCGACGGCACCCGCCACCGGGTGATCGCCGGTGATCCACCGGGGTCCGGGCGACTCCTGCCCGACAGCGTCGCCCTGGGCGAACCGGCCGGTCGGGCGCTGGCCGGAGAGCCGTCACGCGTCAGCGGCTTCGACGCCATCGACAGCGCGGAACCAGACGGGCGGGACTCGAACGAGACTCGGCCCGACACGACCTTGAGCGGCATCGTCGTCAGAATCGACACCACACCGGAGCCGGTGCTCCTGTACGTGCTCGACGACGAGCCGGACATGTTCGACGCATCCCGCATCGCCATGGCCGAGGCCTTGGCCGCGGAGGCGGCCACCGCTCTCGAACTGACCCAGGCCCGGCAGGAGCGATCGAGGCTCGCCCTTCTCGAGGACCGGGAGCGCCTGGCCCACGACTTCCACGATCTCGTCATCCAGCGGTTGTTCGCCGCCGGCATGAGCCTGCAGTCGGTCCAGTCCCTCACCGACGATCGCGAGATCTCCAACCGGGTCGGCCAGGTCATCGACGAGATCGACAACGCCATCTCGGAACTCCGATCCGTCATCTTCCGCCTGACCGCCGACCCGCCGATGACACCCGCCAGCAGACTGGCCTCGGTCGTGGTCCAGGCGCGTGAGTGGTTGGGGTTCGAACCGACTCTGCGGTTCGAGGGCGAGTCCGACGTCATTGCCCACCCCGTGCTCGAGCAGATGATCCCGACCTTGACCGAGATGCTGTCCAACGTCGCCCGCCACGCCGAGGCCGGCGACGTCGATGTCCTCGTCGCCACCGACGACGATCAGATCACGCTCCGCGTGATCGACAACGGGACCGGGTTCGACCCGGACATGGTGGACCGAAGCGGCCTGGCCAATCTGGCGGCTCGGGCACAACGGCTCGGTGGGGGCTGCACGGTCGACACGGAGCCCGGCTGCGGCACGACGATCACCTGGACCGTACCGTACTGACGCAACTCAGACCGCTTCATTGGCCAACGCCTTCGAGACGGCGCTCACCGACCGGGGTGTCACCTTCCACTTCTGTTCCCGCATGATCTCCTTGATGTGAGCGGTACGAGCCACAACGTTCTTCGCTTCGGTGTAGACGAAGGCGGTTGCGATCAGGTAGAGCCAGAACCATTTCCGATTCGGCTTGATCGACGGGTCGGCGAGACGCCAGGCGTACCAGGCCTGCGCCGGGCCCACCGACATCGTGAACACGGTGGTGACCACGAACACCGGGATGAACCAGTCGATGGGTGGGTTGCCCCGCAGGAACCAGAACGCGAACAGTGGTGCGACCTGCTGGGAGATCCACGGAGAGATCTCCCGCCACCCGAGCAGGTGCACCACTCCCAGGCGCTGCCGGAGGCTGAGCGAACCCTGGGTCATTCGGGTTAGGTGACGCATCGACACCTGGGACCAACCCTGGGCCCACCGCAGCCGCTGATTCCACAACGCCCCGACCGTCTCCGGTGCGAGTTCGGTCGACGTCAGGCCAGGATCGGACACGATGCGCCCGCCCTCGGCCACCACCCGCAGTGACGAGTCGATGTCCTCGGTGAGCATGAAGCCCCGCATTCGGATGCGCTCCAGCAGCTCGGTCCGCCAGTAGCCGTTCGATCCACCGAATATCCCGAAGCCGTGCATGTGAGCCCGGCCCGGATGGGAGACGGCGTAGATGACCTCGAACTCCGAGGCAACGAGACGGGTCAGCCAGTTCCGGTCGCCGTTGCGGACCACACAGTGCCCCTGCACCACATCGACCCCGTCGGCCAGCCACCACCAGGCGCGGTGAAACGAACCAGGGCGAGGATGGTGATCGGCGTCGAACATGCCGATGAACTCGCCGCGAACCTTGGTGACGGCGGCGTTGACGTTTTGAGCTTTGCTGACCGAACCTTCGACCCGCAGCGGCTCGAAGCGGGAATCCCGTTCGGCGATGGCCCGCAACTCACGTTCGACCGGCATCGGACGGGGTGTGTTGTAGGCCAGGATGATCTGCAGATCGGGATAGTCGTTGGCCAGGAACGCCTCGACGGTCTCGACGATCGTCTCGGCTTCATTGGGCAGGTAGGCCGCGATGATGGCCGAAGCCTTGGGTGGCTCCCCCGGTGGCGGCGGTGGCGGCTCCGGGCGGTGGCGGGCGGCCAGGCACTCGAACCAGATGAGCGCGGCCGTGAGCCCCAGGGCGGCGACGAGGAACAGGTAGACCGCACCGGTGATGTCGATCCCGAACCGGTCGAGGATCACGTAGGTGAAGAACGGCACCAGCAGGCAGATGAGCTGCTGGACGGCAACTTGAAGCGGTGTGCGCACTCGCTCCAACGCGGCACGGACGGGACCGAATTCGCCCTGTTCGCGGGACATGGCCGGGCGCCACCGCGTCGGATGGAGATCGAGTTGATCCGCTTCGTACGACAGGGCCGTCCAGACCCGATCCTCCAGGTCCTGGCGAGGCAGTCCGGCCTGCAACTGGGCATGACCGATGATCGGTGTCAGGCGTATCGGGGCGCCGGCCACGGAGAAATCGTGTCCGTGCACGAGTCTCGAAAGCCGTTCGAGGCGGATCTGGGCGCCCTTGGCCGGGGTGTCGGGCAGGAGGAGGGCGAGAACCCCCCGGACGAACCCGATGTGGTCGAGCTGGCGGCCGTCGGCCTCGACCAGGCGAACGACTTGGGCCAGCAGCTCGTCGCTGGCCCGTGGCCCCAGTCGGGCCTGCAGCCCGGGCAGCTCGTCGAGGCCGAGGTAGGCCAAGGTGCCGATCCGGCCGCCGCGTGACACCCGTTCGAGTTCCAGATCGGTCTGCCGGTTCAGGGCCTGGGGCGTCAGGGCTCCGGTGATCGGGTCCCTGAGCAGCTCGGATCGGGGCAGGGGCGGTCGGTTCATGCGCACGGCGAATCGGGCGATGAGCTCGTCCTTCGACGGGCGACCGCTGATGACGTCATCGGCTCGGCGACCGAACGCCTCCAGTACGATCGTCTTGTCTCGCCGGCGGACCACCACGACAGCCGGCACCCGGTCGCCGTCGGGATCGGCTCGCAGCTCGTCGAGAACCTTGAATTCGGGTCCGTCACGTTCGGTGACGGCCAGGACGACAAGGCTCGGAGGCACGGATTCCAGAACGCTCAGGGCCTCCGATGCGCTGGAGACGGGCAGGGGAAGCCAGCCTCCCGCCTCGACGGTTCGTTTCAGTTCGTTTCGCCGGTCGGCGTCCTGCCCGACGATGAGCACCGTCCGTTGATCGGTGTTCAGCCCGAACCGGTCGGCCTCCACGACGGGTGGGGCGCCAAGCTCCATACCAACAGCCCATCGACCGAAACGCCCCTTCGTTGAGCCCGAGGATCGGGCCGTCATCGATCGATCGGCCCGCTTCGGTCTCATCGCTTCGTCGCCACCGGCCCCTGGAAGCGCGGCACGACTCCACCGAGCGGCGGCGTTCGGGGTTGCATGGCCCCGTGGTGGCGGCGACACTGGCTCGGTGACCCCGTTACCGCCCGATGATGGTGCCTGGAGTGAGCAACTTTGGCGCTCGGTCCTCACCACGGTTGCCGATCCGATCGTCATCATCGACGAGGCCGGCACCATCGTGCTCGTCAATCCGACCACCCTCGCCCTTTTCGGCTACGAGGAGCACGATCTCGTCGGGTCCAACGTGAGCAAGTTGATGCCCGAACCGCACCACAGCGAGCATCGCGACCACATTCGTCGCTACCTGGAGACGGGCGAGGCCCGTGTCATTGGGATCGGCCGGGAGATCGAGGCCTGCCGAGCCGACGGCTCCACATTCCCGGTGGCCCTTTCGGTGAGCGAGGTCGTCACGGCCGAGGGTCGCCTGTTCACCGGGATCCTGCACGATCTGACGGCACGTCACGCCGTCCAGGAACAGTTGCGGTTGGCCAACGAGGCCCTGGAGGAACAGGTGGCGAAGCGGACGGCCGAGCTGGAACGATCGCTGATCGAACTGGGCCGCTCGAACCGAGACCTGGAGCAGTTCGCCTACATCGTGTCGCATGATCTGCAGGCTCCTTTGCGCAACGTCCGCCAGGGTCTCGAGCTGCTCAATGTCCATCTCGCCCAATCGGTCGGACGGGGCTTCGACGACGAGGCCGTCGAGCTGAGGGATCTCGTGGTCGAAGCCGTCGACACCATGGACCAGCTCATTCACGGGCTCCTCGCGTACTCGAGAAGCCAGCGCATCAACCGGCCAGCGGTCCCCGTCGACCTGGGGATGTTGGCCCGCGACGTGCTCCGTCAACTGCGGCTCGACCTGGAGGAGGCCGGAGTGTCCGTGGAAGTCGGCGAGCTGCCGACCGTGATCGGCGACGAAGCCCAGCTTCGCCAGCTCCTCCAGAATCTCCTGCAGAACGCAGTGAAGTACCGGGCGCCGCAGCGACCGCCGACGATCCACGTCCGGGCCGACGAATCCGATGACGGATGGGTGTTCTCGGTGTCCGACAACGGGATCGGTGTCGATCCCGAGAACCACGAGCGGATCTTCGAGCTGTTCAGCCGGGGTCATCCCGGCTACGACGGGGTTGGAATCGGTCTGGCGTTGTGCCAACGGATCGTGGAGCGTCACGGCGGCACGATCTGGGTCGAGTCGGAAGCCGAGAAGGGGGCCACCTTCAGCTTCACCCTGCCGAAGGCGACACCGGATCGGGTTTCCCGGGCCGATGGGTGAGCACTTCCTCCGGACGGCCGGGCAACGGGCGGCGCCGTGATCAACTCGAGGACGGTCCGGGTGCTTTTGGTCGAGGACAACGAGCTCGACCGCCGGATGGTGATTCATCTGCTGGCCTCCCATGCCGACGTCCGTTTCGAGGTCGAGGCCGCCTCGACGCTGGTCGAGGCGATACGGCTGTCGGCCGACAATCGCTTCGACTGTGTGCTGCTCGACCTGACCCTCCCCGATTCGACCGGATTGGCCTCGGTCGACGCAATGCTCGACCAGCCGGATCCGGGGCCCGTGGTCGTGCTGTCGGGTCTCGACGACCCTGCCGTTGCGCTGGAAGCCGTTCAGAGGGGAGCGCAGGACTATGTACCGAAACGAGCGATGGACGCCGAACTGCTCGCCCGGTCGATCGGCTACGCCATCACCCGGTTTGCGGCCGAGACGGAGTTGCACACGACCCGCGAACTCCTCAACCTCATGCATGAGCGGGAGCGAATCGCCCGTGATCTCCAGGACACCGTCATCCAGATGCTGTTCGCCACCGGTATGGGTTTGCAGGGCCTGGCGACACGGACCGAGAATGAGGCGTTGCAAACCCGCCTCCTGGAAGCGGCCGACGGAGTCGACTCCGCAATCCATCAGCTCCGGGAGGCGATCTTCAACATCTATCAGACGGCTGACGAGGTCACGGTCGCCGATGAGCTGGGCCAGGTTGCAGCGGCAGCCGAGGGCTCGCTTGGCTTCCGGCCCACGATCCGGGTCGTGCCCGGCGTCGACGGAATCGGTCGGGATCTTCGCCATCGGTTGATGACGGCGGCCGGGGAGGCGTTGGCCAACGTGGCCAAACACACCGATGCGACCGCGGTCCAGGTGATCGCCGAATTCGATGGTCACGAGGTTGTTTTGAGGGTGATCGACAACGACCGGGGATACGCAGCCGACGTCGAACCCTCGATCGGCTACCTCGACGGTGAGCGGCACCGCTCCATCGAGCTCCGGGAGGCCGACCTGTCGGCCGACATGTCGATTCGTCCCGGACAGGGTGGTGGGGCCGAACTCATCTGGCGGGCGGACATCCTCGATCGTCCCTGACGGCGGTTCGCCGCCACATCATTCGCCCGATGCCGCCGTTCGGGCTGGACTGACGTTGCCGGCGACCCGAAGCACCGTGTCGATGAGTTCGTCGAGCATGCCGACCTCCTTGAACACGATGGCGTCGACACCGGCCCGTCGCAGCTCCGTCGCCGTACGGTCCGGGACCGTCGTGGCGTGCATCACCACCCGGTGGTCGCCCGTCAACAACTCGGACCTCGGGAACCGGTCCACGACCACGACGTCGGGCTTCGACTCCCTGATGGGAACGACCGCGCTCGTGGGGTCGGCCGCAGTTCCCACGACCCGGATCCGGCCCGATCGTTCGAGGAAACCGGCGACCAGGGCCCGGGTCTCCTCGGACGATTCGACGAGATAAACGGTTGTTGGCTGATCGTTCACAGTCCCACACGTGATCATCATCGAACGTTGTTATGAATCGTTGATCGATCCGCCGACCCGGGCCAGGGCCCAAGGTCCCTGGCCGGGCGGAAGGTTTCAGGCGATGGTGGAAACAGAGTCGGGAGGTTCCTCATGCGAGTGCTCATCGTCCCCGCCAGCCGGTTCGGCGGCACCGCCGAGATCGGCCGGGCCATGGCCAGGACCCTGCGGGCGGAGGGCCTCGACGTCGACGTCAGCCAGCCCGACCAGATGTTCAACCTCTCGCCCTACGGCGCACACATCATTGGCAGCAGCATCTATTTCGGCGAATGGCTGGAATCAGCGGCCACGTTCGTGGAGGAGCACGCGTCCGAGATCCGAACCAAACCGACCTGGCTGTTCAGCAGTGGGCCGTTCGGCCCGGGCACCCCGGAAGAACCGATCCGCGGCGACGTGGTCGACCGGCTCACGGAGCTGACCGGGGCGGTGGAGCACCACCTGTTCGGCGGGCGACTCGAACTGGAGCGCCTGCCGACCAGGGAGCGCTTCATGGCCCGCTGGGTTGGGGCCAACGACGTCGACCTCCGCGACTGGGACGAGATCGAGCGGTGGACGAAGGGCATTGCCGCCACGCTGACCGAGTCGCCGGCCGGCTCACCGACTGGCGGGTGAGCTCTTTTGTGGGTCTCGGTCCCGACGCCTCCTGATCAGCCCTCGGCCGGAACCACCACGGTGGTAGCGCGCGGCCGTTGGACCATGGCGGTGGTGACACTGCCCACCAGAAGATGGGCGACCGCACCGCGACCGCGCGCTCCGAGCACGAGGAGGTCGGACTTCGTCGACCATTCCCGCAATACCGACCGGGGGTCGCCCTGGACGAGGTGAGCCCGAACCGGCGGTTCGATCGGTCCCGCCTGGGCCACGTGCGACAGAGTCTGGTCGAGCACCAGGCGGGCCCTGGCCTTGTGAACGGCCTCATGTTGGGCGGAGGACAGTGCGGGCGGTGTCGGCTCCAGGGTCCAGACATGCACGACGTCGATGATCGAGTTGACGGGAACGTTGGCGGCGGCCCACTGTATCGCCCTGATCGAATTCGGTGAGCCGTCGATCCCGACGACCACCCGGCGGTAGTGGTCGTCGAACGGCGCCGACGGGGGCACGACCGCGACCGGAACCGGCGAACGGGCCACAACGCCCGAGGCGACGGATCCGACCAGCCCGTCAGCCAAACCGCTTCGACCTCTGGTGCCGACCACGATCAGTCCGGCCGACGAACCGATGGCGATCAAGGCCGAAGCCGCCCGGGCCCTCACGACGATCGGCTCGCCGATGTCGGGGCATCGAACCGAGCTGATGGCCCGTTCGAGGTCGGCCCGAGCCACGGCCTCAAAGGGGTCGGCGTGCGGAACCGCCGGCCCGATGTAGCTCCACCACGGGTAGTGCCAGGCGATGACCGGTTGAATCGGACCGAACCGTTCGGTCCGCCGGACCGCCCACTGGAGCGCATGGACCGACGGTCCCGACCCGTCGACCCCGACAACCATGCCCGACGGCGAACCATGCGCCGTGGCCTCCTTGATCGGTTCGCTCGTGGTCGAGGTCATCGTCCTCATCCTTCCGATTGAGGGTCGATTGTGGTTTGGGCCGGTGGCTACCTGCTCGGATCAACCGGCGGCCGGCCGACGAGAACCGGGCACGAGGCCCTGCGAACGACGGCCATGGCGACACTGTCGTGGAGGACACGATCGACACCGGCACGGATGTGGGTGGCCATGGCGAGCATGGCGGCATCGCCGTTGCGGGCATAGTCGACGATCGCCTTCGCCGGATCGGGGCCGTGAAGGGTGTCGTAGTTGACGAGCCGCTCGGTCAGATCCTGCATGCCGCTCGCCACGCGGGCCACGGCATTGTTCTCGTAGGCGGGTGACACCCCGGCGGGGACCTTGGCCGGATCGATGACCCCGACGATCATCGGGTTCAGGTCCAGGGCGTCGCACCAGCGGGCGGCGACCGGCACGATCGTCGCGGCGAAGTCGGAGCCGTCGATGCAGATCATCAGATCGCCCTCGGGCCAATCGTCGGGCAGCTCGACGTTCGGTCCGACAAGCAGCATCGGCTCGCGAACCTGCCGCATCACCTCTTCGGACACGTTGGCGGCCACACCGGCCACCCGTCCTCGGGCCATCGTGCTCATGACGAGGAGCGGTTCGTCCTCCTGGTCGAACACGGTGGCGATGTCATCGGCCAGCGAGTAGGAGCCCGGTCGGATATCGACCTTCTCCGTGTGGCGAACGCCGGCGACCTGGCGGGCCACGATCTCATCGAGACCAAGCCTCTCGTTTTCCTTGTTGAGCACCGTCAAGACGGTGATGTTGGCGTCCCAGCGATCGGCCAGGAACTCGGCGATTCGCAGCGCCGAGGTTGCCCCCTGGGTACCGTCGAGTGGCACCAGTAGACGGTCGAACATGAAAGCCTCCTCTCGACTCCTTAACAGTGTGCGCTCCCGACGTCGACCGCTCCAGGGCCGAAGGTCCCCCGACCATGGGGACCTTCGGCTCTAACGGGGGTGTTGAGAACGGGCGGAAGATGGACCCATGGCAACGAGGACGGGTCCGACAACCGGCCTGCCACTCCCGACGACACCCGGCGGTCGGATGACGATCGAGCCGGGAGTCGAACGCGAACAGGGAGTCATCCGGGTCTTCCTCCTCGACGACCATGAGATCGTCCGGCGCGGCCTGATCGACCTGCTCAACAGCCATGCCGACATCGAGGTCGTCAGCGAGGCAAGCTCGGCGGCGGAGGCGCTGAGCGCCGTGGCGGCCGGCAAACCCGACGTGGCCGTGCTCGACGTGCGACTCGGCGACGGCAACGGGATCGAGGTCTGCCGGGAAATCCGTTCCCAGCACCCCGATGTCGCCTGCCTCATGCTCACGTCCTTCGCCGACGACCATGCGGCCATCGACGCAGCCATGGCTGGAGCAGCCGGCTACGTGCTCAAGAAGGTGGCCGGAAACGACCTGGTCGAATCCATCAGGAAGGTGGCGACCGGTGCCATTCTGCTCGACCGGGCCGAGATCCGGCTTCGCATTCGGCGACTCCGTGACAGCGACGAGGGCCTTCTTCTGACGCTCACACCGCAGGAGAACCGGATCTTCGAACTCATCGGGGAAGGACTCTCGAACCGCCAGATCGCCGAGGAGATGTTCCTGGCCGAGAAAACGGTCAAGAACTACGTCTCGAATCTCTTCACAAAGCTGGGCATCTCCCGCCGGACCGAAGCCGCCGCCCTGGCGGCAAGGATCGACGAGCGCCAGCGGCGCCGATACGACTGATCGTCCCGCGACACGTGGCACCCGGCGCCGCGGTGACACCGGGCGGAAAGTGACATAGGGCCCTTTCCAGGCCGACGCCGTCGAGCAAGTCTGAGGTCATGGCTTGGTCTCCCAACCCGGATCGTTCGGATTCCCCACCGGTGATCGTCGGCGTCGACGGTTCCCCCGGTGCCATTCACGCCCTGGCCTGGGCCATCGCCAAATCCGATCTGCTCGGCCCGGTGAGCCTCGTCCATGTCTACCAGCAGCCGACCCGGTCAGAGGTCGAGGCCTGGTTCGGGAGCAACATCGATCGCTCGGCCATCCATCGAGCCGCCGAGGCTCACCTGGCCAAGGCCGTCGGTGCCAACCCGGACCTCCTGCAACGGGCCCAGGTCGTCGAGGGGCATCCGGGAACGAAGCTGTGCGAGCTGGCGGCAGGGGCCGAGCTTCTCGTGGTGGGGACGCGTAGGCGGGACGGATCCGTTTCCGATCCGCTCGGGTCGATCAGCTCCCACTGCGCTCAGCACGCCCCGATCCCGGTCGCGATCATTCCGAACCACAGCCCCACGGATCGGCCGCTGGCGAAGGTCGTCGTCGGCGTCGACGGTTCCGATCACGGCGACCGGGCGCTCCGGTGGGCCCTCGACCACGTGTCCGAGGGCGGTCGGGTTCATGCCGTCGGCGCCCTCTCGGCGTCGGCTCCGAGCGACGACGAGTTGGGCCCGCCGGCCGAAGTGTTGGAGAAGGAGATCCGGGGCCGGGTCGAGGAATCGGTGGCCAGGGTCATGGGCGATCCCCACGACGGACCCTCGATCGAGATTCAGGTGGTCGTCGACAACGCCAGAACCGCGCTCCGCGACATCGCCGGCACCGACGCCGACCTGCTGGTGGTGGGAGCCCGAGGTGTCGGGCCCGTCCCCCATCTCGTGCTCGGCTCGGTGTCGGGTGCCCTCAGCCATCATCCGCAGGTCCCGACGGTCGTCGTCCACGGCGACGGAAAGAGGTGAACAATGGGAGACGGCACGACCACACAGCGCCCTCGACCAGATGTTGTCGTCGAGCACGGCCCGTTCGGCGGGCCCGACCGCCCTCGCTTCACGAACATCCGCTGGTTCGACGAGATCTCGATCGACGACGTCGGGGCCGTCGGCGGGAAGAACGCGTCCCTGGGCGAGATGTACGTGCAGCTCAGCCAAACCGGGGTTCGAGTGCCCTTCGGGTTCGCAACCACCGCCGACGCATTCCGCCGGTTCCTGGCCGCCAACGGTCTCGACCACCGCATCGCCGCCGAACTCGAACCGTGGGACGGTTCCGACGTCGATGATCTGGCGGTTCGCGCCCGCAGGGTCCGGGAGCTGATCCTCGGCGCCGAACTCGGAGCCGAACTCACCGACGAGATCGTGAACGCCTACCATCTCCTTTCCACGGGCGCCGGGGTCGACCAGGTCGAGGTGGCGGTTCGGTCGAGTGCCACCGCCGAAGACCTGCCCGAGGCCTCGTTCGCCGGGCAGCAGGAGTCGTTCCTCATGGTCGTCGGAGCGGCGAAGGTGCTCGACACGGTTCGAGCCTGCTTCGCCAGCCTCTACAACGCCCGAGCCATCAGCTATCGACGCCACCTCGGCATCGACGAAACCGACATCGCCCTGTCGGCCGGGGTGCAGCGCATGGTCCGTGCCGACCAGGCGTCGAGCGGTGTGATCTTCACCCTCGACCCTGACTCCGGGCATCGCGGCGTCGTGTCCATCACCGCAACCTGGGGCCTGGGAGAGAACATCGTGCAGGGCCGGGTTGTCCCCGACAGCTTCACGGTCCACAAGGAGCGCCTCGAGGCCGGGTTCGCCCCGCTCGTCGGCAAGACCGTCGGCGCCAAGGAACTGCGGATGACCTACGACGAGCACTCGGGCCGGATCCGCAACGAGCGAACGGCCGAGGCCGACCGGGAGCAGTTCTGCGTGACCGACGACGACGTGTTGCAGCTCGCCCGCTGGGCCATCTCGATCGAGGACCACTACAGCGCCGGACGGGGCGTCGAAACGCCCATGGACATCGAGTGGGCCAAGGACGGCCGCACCGGTGAGCTGTTCATCGTGCAGGCCCGACCGGAGACCGTGCACAGCCAGCGGGACTCGAGTGCGGTCATGGAGGTCCACCGGCTGCTCGAATCAGGGCGGGTCCTCGGAACCGGACTGGCCGTCGGCGATCGCATCGCGTCCGGCCGCACCCGTTCGGTGATCGATCCGTCCGACATGGGTTCGATCCAACCGGGTGACGTGCTGGTGGCCGAAACCACCGATCCCGACTGGGAGCCGATCATGAAGCGGGCCTCCGCCCTCGTCACCGAGCGAGGGGGTCGGACATCGCACGCCGCCATCGTCGCCCGCGAGCTCGGTATCCCCGCCATCGTCGGTATGGCCGACGCCCGATCGCTCCTCGGTTCGGGAACCGAGGTCACGGTCAGCTGCGCGGAGGGATCGGAGGGCCGGGTCTACGAGGGGCTTCTGCGTCACGAGATCGATCGGATCGACGTCGGCCACCTCTCGACCACGTCGACCGACATCATGGTCAACCTGGGTGACCCGGGGCTGGCCTACAAGACGGCCCTCCTTCCGGCGGCCGGAATCGGGCTGGCCCGGATGGAGTTCATCTTCGCCAGTCACGTCGGCATCCATCCCCTTGCGCTGCTCCGACCGGAACTGGTGGAGATCGGCATTCGGGCCGAGATCAGGCGGCGAACCGCCGCCTACGACCGTCCGGCCGACTTCCTGGTCGACCGGGTCGCCCTCGGGGTCGGCACGCTGGCGGCGGCGTTCTGGCCTCGACCGGTCATCCTCCGGTTCAGCGACTTCAAGACCAACGAGTACGCCGGCCTTCTCGGTGGTGAGGTGTTCGAGCCGATCGAGGAGAACCCGATGATCGGCTGGCGGGGCGCGAGCCGCTACTACCACCCTGACTACCGGGCCGGATTCGAGCTGGAGCTGGCGGCCATCCGGCGGGTGCGTTCGACGTTCGGACTGACGAACCTGAAGGTCATGGTTCCGTTCTGTCGGACGCCCGACGAAGGCCGCCAGGTCATCGCGGTGATGGCCGAGAACGGACTCGTACAGGGTGAGGACGGCCTCGAGGTCTACGTTATGACCGAGATCCCGGCCAACGTCCTCCAGGCCGACGAGTTCGCCGAGGTCTTCGACGGGTTCTCGATCGGCTCGAACGATCTGACCCAGTTGACGCTCGGTGTCGACCGGGATTCCGACATCGTTTCCGCTCTGTTCGACGAACGAAACCCGGCGGTCATGCGGTCGTGCGCCATGGCCATCGGTGCCGCCAGGCATGCCGGGCGCAAAATCGGCATCTGTGGTCAGGCACCGTCGGACTTCCCGGACTTCACCGCGTTTCTGGTGGAGCAGGGCATCGACTCGATCAGCGTGACCCCAGACGCACTGGTCGGCACGATCGGCGTGGTGGCGGAGGCGGAGGCGACATCCGGGGAGGTGAACGACGAATGACCGTCCATCACCGCACCGACCGGTCGTATGGATCGGGGCTGTTCGAAACCCGGGGGCGCGCCGTTTCGTCGTTCGGGCACCTGGTCGCGATCGGGGTCAACCTCGTCCTGCTCTACATTGTTCGGAATCTGGGTGAGTGGAACCTGTTGTCGTTCCTGACCGAAGACTACGACCGGGTTGTCGGGCCGCTCAGCCTCAGCATCATCGCCACCATCGTCGGCCGGGCGCTGAGGATCGTGCTCCCCGGGCGGCGCATCGGTCTGCTGATCGACGGTGTCGTGACCGCGTTCGGCTTCTACGCCCTCCTACGGATCTTCCAGATCTTCCCGCTCGAGTTCGATCCCGACGGGTTCCGGTGGGATCTCCTCGTCCGATTCGTACTCGTGGTCGGGCTCCTGGGCTCGGCGATCGGCGTGCTCGTCACCCCGCTTCGCATGCTTCAGGGCGCGATGCCGACCGACGACTGACGCCGGTTTCCGTTCTGTGCAGCTGACGTGACACCCAGCATCACGTCAGCTGCGCATTTCGGGGTTCGACCACCGGTTGGGCGACCAGATCCAGTTCGTCGCACACCTCGGCGATCCCGGGGGCGTGTCCCACCGCACCGATCACCGCT
>JAOTVU010000088.1 GCA_029863385.1 Acidimicrobiia bacterium | reverse complement strand
GTTCCTGTTTGTCGGTGCGGCCTCGTTCCCGTCGAGCGCCCAGGATTCGACGACCACCACCGGATCGACCACGACAACCACGGCGTCGACCACGACCACGACCACATCCACCACGACGACCACCACCACGCCGTCGACGACCACAACCACGCCGTCCACCACGACGACGTCGTCCCCCACGACCACCACCACGCAGTCGACCACCACGACGGCGGCCCCCGAAGCGTCGATGCCGAGCACCGAGGAGTCGGGCGACGACGGCCTGGCCGGCACGGTGTCCGAGGATCTGGCCGGGGCGTTGGCGGTCTGGAACCAGCGAGTGCGGGACAAGGAGAAGGAGCTGGAAACAGCCGAGGCCACGCTCGCCTCGGCCGAGAACCGTCTCGTCGCCACCACCGCGCAGATCGACGCGATCAAGGCCGAGCTGGGCGACCTGGAGGTGAAGGTGGCGGAGCGGGCGATCTCGGCTTTCAAGGACCAGGATCTGTCCGTGCTCGATTTCATCAGCTACGGCCAGGCGCAGGAGGCGACGAGGATGAAGACGCTCCTGGCCTTGGCCGTAAACCAGAACTTCGATGTGGCCGAGGAACTGCGTCAGGCCCAGGAGGACCTGGCCATCCAGCAGGCGATCGCCGATGACGCCAAGGAGGAAGCCGACGACGCCCGCGCCGTCATCGCCGAGGAGCTTGTCGAGCTGGAGAAGGCGCGCGACCAGAAGGCCAGTCTGACGGCCAAGGCCGCGGCCAGCCTCGGCGTCGTCACCGAAGACGACATCGTCACGGTGCGCGGTTTCCGGGTCCACCGCGATGTCGCCGACGCGGTTGGCGGCATGGTCGACCACGCCGCTTCCGAGGGGATCAATCTCGGCGGCGGCGCCTACCGGTCGTTCGAGTCCCAGATCGAGGTCCGAAAGAACAACTGCGGCACCTCCTACTACGCCATCTGGCAGATGCCGGCATCGCGGTGTCGCCCGCCGACGGCCCGTCCGGGTGCCTCGATGCACGAGCGGGGGATGGCGCTCGACTTCACCTGCGACGGTGGCCTGATTCGGAGCCGGGGCAGCCGGTGTTTCCAGTGGCTTGCGGCCAACGCCGGGAACTACGGGTTCAAGAACCTGCCGTCGGAGCCCTGGCACTGGTCGGTCAACGGCCGCTGACCCGACCCCGCAGTCGGGTTTCGAGCTAGAACAGAGTGGTGAGCGAACCCCACAGCCTGACGGCTCGTGCCGCTCGAGCCGCCGTGGCCGGCGGTGAACTGTCGGCCGAGGAGCTGGTCACCTCCTGCCTGGATCAGGTGGAGCGTGTCGATCCCAAGGTCAACGCCATGGTCACCGTCGCCGCCGAGCGCGCCATCAAGGAGGCGGCAGATCTCGATCGGGAGCTGCGCCGCCACGGGCCCGGATCGATGCGCCGTGCGGCCGCCCTGGCCGATCGGCCGCTGCTCGCCCTGCCCGTGGCCATCAAGGATCTGCAGGCCACGGCCGGCATCCGAACCACCCTCGGTAGCTCGCAGTTCGCCGACAACGTGCCCGATGCCGACGCCGGGATCGTGGCCCGGATCCGTGCCGCCGGTGGGGTGATCATCGGCAAAACCAACATTCCCGAACTCAGCATCGGCGCCAACACCGTCAACCGGCTGTTCGGCGCCACCGGCAACCCGTTCGATCCGACGATGACCTGCGGAGGATCATCGGGTGGTTCGGCCGTGGCGCTCGCCACCGAGATGGCGCCGCTGGCCACCGGGTCGGACCACGGCGGCAGTCTTCGTATACCGGCGTCGTACTGCGGGGTGGTCGGCTTTCGGGCCACACCCGGGGTGGTGCCGTTCGACGAGCGGGCAATCAGCCAGACGTTCTACAGCGTGCAGGGTCCGATGGCCCGCACCGTCGACGACATTGCGCTCCTGCTGTCGGTGATCGCCGAGCGCGGCACCGTCGGGACACCAACCGATCCCATGGCGTTCCCGCTCGATGCGTCGGCGCTGGCCGAGTTGGACGATACGGATCTCGGATCGTTGCGAATCGGGGTGTCGGCGGATCTCGGCGGAATGCTGGTCTCGAGCGATGTCCGGGCCGAGTTCGCTCGGCGGGTCGACTGGCTGGCCGACCGAGCGGCAGCGTGTATCGAGGTCGATCTCGACCTTCGGGATGCCGCGGAGGTCGACTGGCAGCTCCGGGCCGACATCTTCGCCACCTACTATCGCCGGGAGGCCGAGGGATGGGATGAAGGCTTCAACCCCAAGATCAGAGCGAGCTACGACACGGCGATGGCCGCGCCGGAGGCCGATATCGCACGGGCCCGGGTCCGCCAGATGGAACTCATCCGGGCCGCGGAGGCGGCGATGACTGCTGCCATGGTCGACGTCGTCGTCTGTCCCGGCGTCGGCGTTCCTCCGTTTCCGTGGCGACAGCTCTATCCCAGGGAGGTCGACGGCAACGCAGTCGACAACTACATGGCGTGGCTGACCTTGACCGCGGCCTGGACCGTCGTCGGTCAACCTGTTGTGGCGCTTCCCGCCGGGACCGACGCCGGTGGCCTGCCGTTCGGGATCCAGGTCGTCGGCCACCGGTACCGTGACCGAGGGTTGCTGTCGGCCGCTCGAGCTCTCGAATCGGCGTGGGACGGGACAGAGTTTGCCCGGCCCCGCCCCGACTTCGAGGCGTTGGCCGCCACCGACGTCGATCTCGGACCGGACTCGACCGCCGCAATGTTCTGAGCGAATCTGGTGGGAGCCATGACCTCACCGTTTCTCGATCTCCTCGCCCGGTCGCAGTCATCCATCGATCTCGACGACCGGACGGTAACAGGGCCCGAGTTGGTCGCCGCCGGCCGGGAGCTGGTCACCGAGTGGATGGCGGACGGCCTTCAACCGGGAGACCGCATCGGTCTCTGGCTGCCCAACGGCCGGCGCTACCTGGAGGCGTTGGCGGCCTGCGCGGCGGGCGGCTTCGCCGCCGTGTCGGTCAACACCCGCTGGTCACCAGACGAGGTGGACGTGTTGCTCGGTCGATCGGGAGCTCGGCTGCTCCGTACCGCCGTCGAGGATCGTGCACTCGATCCCGACGGCGGACCGGCGGGCGGCACTCTCGCTCTCGACGACGATCAGCCGTTTGTGATCTTCACCACCTCGGGCACGACCAGCAGGCCCAAGATGGTCCTGCACGGCCAGCACTCGATCGTCGATCACGCCCACGATGCAGGTCGGGCTTTTGGCTACGGCCCGGACACCCCGGTTCTGGTCGCCATGCCGCTGTGCGGTGTGTTCGGGCTGGCCAGTTTGACCGCGGCGGTTGCGGCGGACGCTCCGATCATCCTGCCGTCGACGATCGACCCGGCCGCCATCGCATCGACCGTCGAACAACGGCGGGTGGCGGTGATCAACGGATCCGATGACCTGTTCCATCGGATGCTGGCCACCGGAGCCGACCTGTCGTCGATTCGGGTCGGCGGCTTCGCCCGGTTCAACACGAGCCTCGACGGCATCGTCGCCCGTGCCGAGGCCAGGGGGATGATCCTGACCGGTCTCTACGGGATGAGTGAGGTCCAGGCCCTCTACTCGCTCCGGGATCCAACCGCCCCGGCCGAGGTTCGGGAACGGGCCGGGGGGACGGCGGTGTCGCCGCGGGCGGACGTGAGGGTGGTCGACGGCGAGCTGCAACTGAAGGGTCCCAGCTTGTTCGCCGGGTACCTGGCCGAAGGCGGGTCGCAGGTCGACGCCGAGCTCACGGCAGCGAACTTCGCCGACGGCGGCTGGTTCCGCACCGGCGACGCCGCCGTGATGGACGAGCCGGCCCGCGACGGCCGTCCCACGTTCACCTACCGGACCAGGATGGGTGACGTCCTTCGATTGGGCGGGTTCCTGGTGGCCCCGGCCGAGATCGAGTCCGTCCTCGTCACCTTCGACGGTATCGAGGCGGCCCAGGTGGTGGCCGTCGACCGGCCGACCGGCGCCCGCCCCGTGGCCTTCGTCATCGGTCGTTTCGATGGGGACGAGTCGGCGGTGATCGATCATTGTGCGGCGCGGCTGGCCCGCTACAAGGTGCCCATCCGGGTTCTGGTCGTCGACGAGTTCCCGACGACCCCGTCGGCCAACGGCACCAAGATCCAGAAGGTGAGGCTCCGGGAGATGGCAGCGGCCGCCCTGGCGGCCGAGCGTTAGGGCGCCTCGAGGTGCAGCGCCACGCCGTGGATCCTTCCGGTGTCGTCGACGAAGAGGTCAACGGCGCTCCAGTCGAGGCACGACCCGATCGAGCCTTCGAGCGGGAGTATCCCGATTCGAGTGTAGGAGACGAGTTCCGGCGGTGACGGGATCGCCTCCGGGCCCGCACACCGGGCATGCGGCCCGATTACGACTTCCGACGGTGAGGGGACCAGGTCGAGCACGTTGAAGGGCCCGACCCGCCCGGCGAAGTCGGTGCTGTTGACCACCCACGCCGACCGCCGGAACAACTCCGTGGGCTGCCGCCGGGCGACCACCTCGGAGCCGAGCGCCACCAGAATGTCATCGGCCAGCGGCAACTCGGCATAGACCCCCTCGCCGCCGCTGGCGAAGTCGGCCATGAGGAAGCCCAGATCTCTTTCGGCGGCGGTCGGCGTGGCGGGATCTCGAAGATCACGGATCACGCCGTCAGCCGTCAGGTGGACTTCGCCCACCACATCGGCCATGAGATCGGTTTCGATCGCCGACACGAAGTCGTCGACGAGATCCTCGGCGTGGGCGGTTCCGGTCGGGTCGATCCAGTCACTGAGTCGGATCCCTCGCTCGCCGGCCACTGACCGGGCGGCGGTCACGACGGTCTCGGCGGTGTCGGAATCGGTCCGCCCGGCCACCGTAACCGAATCAGCCGTGACCGTCAGCTCAAGATGCTCGGCGTGGCGCCGTCCAGGCTGGAGATGGAAGCGGGGCGGGCCGAAGCTTTGGTCCAGTACGCCGAGCGGTCCGTCCTCATGACGGGCCCAGATCCACGTGTCGTCCTGCCCCCGGATGAACGGACCTCGTAGTGACCGGGCGAAGTTGGTCCACATCCAGCCGCTGTCATCGGGATCGTCGCTTCCCGGTTCGTAGCGCAGGCCGGGCTGTCGAGGGTCTCCGACACGGCTCGGGTCACACGTGGTGAGTTGCAGGGCGGCCAGCCGGAACGCTGCGAGATCCTCGGCGGTGAAGTCCTCGTCGAACGAGGCGGGGTCGGTCATCTCGGCCGGTGGAGCGATGTCGACTCCCTGGGTCGGGCAGATCTCGAGCAGCACCGTGTTCAGGTCGTCGTCACCGGGCCCGCGGTCGGCTCCCACGAGGGCCGCCGTCCCCCAGAAGGCCCAGAAGGTTCGGGTGCACCCACGCCCGCCGGCGTCGCCGGTCGGGCAGTCGAGGTCGTAGACGATGTGCTGCAGCATCGGGTCGGCCGGTTCGGTCGGAGCGCGGGTCATCAGCACGAACCGGCCGTCGAAGTCGAGCAGGCTCAACCAAGGCGCAGCGACGCCGCCGGCGTCGATCGTCCATTCGACGACCTCGTTGCGTTCCACCTGAAGTCGAGCCGGGGAGCGGAACTCGGTGACGTAGCCGAGATCGTCGACGTCGACGTCGGCCGCCAGGATACGCACGGTGATGTCGTTGCTCGCCGTTATCTCGTAGTCGCCATCTCGCTGCGCTGTGTCGGACAGTCCGCCTGCGGATGCCTCGGCCACGATCTCCGGATCGCCGTAGGGGTTGACGACGATGTTGCCGTCACGGTCGGCGGCGACACCGAGGATCTCGTCGGCCTCGGTGTCGATCTCCTCCGGCGCCGGCTGGTCGACCGCCCGCCGCCACAACCGGCCATCGAGTATGTAGTAGATCGACCCGTCGACGGCTCGGACGACCGAGGGTCGGGGGTCATGTGTTGCATCTGTCGGCGGCGGGGCGATGACGCGACCCTGATCATCGATGAGACCGTCGAAGTCGTTGACGACCCAGGCCACGTCGGTGAGATCCGCAACGGCCGGGACGCTGCTCTCGGTCGCGCCTGTCGTGGTGGTGGATTCGGGATCGTCGGCTCCCTCGGCCTCCGTCACCCTCGTGGTTTCGACGTCGGCCGCGTCGTCGTCGGACGAGCCGGATCCGATACAGGAGGCGGTGACCAGGCAGAGCACGACGCCAACCGCCGTCGGAAGGGTCGTTCGTGGTCGGCAGCGGCTCATCGTCTCCATCATTCCACGGCGGCCGCCGACGCAATCGTCGCTCAATCGTCGGGGGCGCCGAAGAACAACGTGCCCCAGGTCTGGCGCCCGACCATGCCGTCGACGGTCAGACCTGCTCCGCGCTGGAAGCCGCGGCTGGCCGCGTCCGAGACCTCGGAGAAGACGGGCGACGCGGGCAGGAGAAGCTCGGCGTTGAGGATACGGGTGAGTGCCTGATACTGGCTGCGGTATGAGTAGGGCGATCGTAGCCAGATCGTGTACGGCAGATACTGCGAGGTTTGTTTGCCGTAGACCGACTTCGGCTCGTCGACCCGTCCCCAGGTTTTCGGCCCCACGATGCCGTCGATGCTCAAACCCTGCGCCATCTGGAACGTCTTGACCGCGGCTTCGGTCATGGGGCCGAAGATGCCGTCGTCGGGGATCTTGAAGAACTTCTGCAGCGCCTGCACGTCCGAGCCCCGGGAGCCGTCACGGATGGTGTCGCGTCGCTTGTCGCCGCCGTTGTCGGGCGGATCGGCCGTGCCGGAGGCCAGGGGTAGCACGATGTCGACGAGCTGGCGGATCCGGGTCCGGCCCGGGCAGGTCTTCCCCAGCGCGGTGGTCCACGGGCTGGGAACCGGCCGCCCGCGCAGGTTGATCGGGTCGGTGGGGTAGGACCACATACTGTGCCAGCCCACGCCGGGTGCGGTCGAGGAGCGGCACCGCTGGATCGGGATGCCGTGGGTCGACGACGCCCACTTGATGACCCGGACCAGCGACTGGATCTGGGCGTAGGTCCACGGGTTTCCCTCGGGGTCGCCGTCGTCCTCGGTCTCGATCGAGATGGCGCTGTAGTTGGCCCGGTAGTTGGCGTCGGCCTGGCGGTGGGTGTCCATCAGCTGGGTGATGCGACCGGATCGGGTGATCCAGAAATGGGATTCGACGAAGACATCGCGGCGCCGGAAATAGGCTGGGATGTTCACGTTGCCGTCGACGGCGGTGTGAACGATGATCTGCGATGGATTGATGTACGGCTCGGTCCGATTCTCCGGAAGCGGATCCCAAACCACACCTGGCATTCTCGCCATGGGTGACTTCCCCTCTCCAAACGTTTCGCCGGATCCCGCCCGGTGAGTTGTCGTGGTGATCATCGGCGGCCGCCTGGTGAGACGCCGACGCCGGATCGATCCTAGCAAGGGCCGACGACGGCCGGGCTGTTCGCCGGCAAGCTGTCAACTCCCCCAGATGATCGCCGGGTCGGCCTGGTCGGTAAGCCGGGCGGCGGCGGTTCCCCGATCGATGTTGAGGTTGACACCGTTCAGGTACGACGACGAAACCTCGTCGGCGAGAAAAAGAATGGCCGGCGCCATCTCGGAGGGCCGCGCAAACCGGCCGGCGACAGCGGCGGCATGGTCGATCAGCTCGTCGCCCATCCCTCGACGGAAGTCGTCGACCAGACCGGTGGCGGTGATGCCGGGGCACACGCTGTTCATCCGGATCCTCCTCGGAAGCAACTGCACCGAGCGCCAGAGCGTGTAGTACTGCACCGCCTCCTTCGAGACGACGTAACCGTCGCCGCAGAGTCGCCGGTTGGCGTCCATCCAAGCCATCCCGGCCTCGAAGTCGTGAGCAGCCATCAGTTCGCGATGCAACTCGCTCCGCGACGCCCAGTCCCGTCCCGCCGTCGACGCGACATGGACGACGGACGACCCGGGCGCCATCCGACCGAGCAGGGCTTCGGTCAGATGGCGAAGCCCGAACCAGTTGATCGCCATGACCTGGTCGGTGTCGAAACGGCCCCCGTTGGCGACGCCGGCGCAGTTCATGAGCACATCGATCCGGTCGGGCAGGCGGCCGAGGGTCTCGTCGATCGAGTCCGATCGGCCGATGTCGCAGTGGTGGCGGGTGAGGGCGCCGGCCTGTTCTTCGGGTCGGCGGTAGGCGACGTCGAGCGCGTGGACGACAGCACCGTGGGCCAGTAGGAGCTCGAGTGTGGCTGCGCCGATCCCGCTGGCCGTGCCGGTGATCACCACGACCCGATCGGAGAAGTCGAGGAGCCTGTCGGGGCCGGTCGCCGAGTCGGTCATTGCACAAACGGTAGCGTTACCAGGGTCGAGGCGAAAAAGGGGCTGCAGAGGGCCTCTCCGGTGGCGATGAACCACCATCGTTGCTCAAGCGCCGCCTAGGCTGTGCCGAAGAGTGATTCCAGGCCCAGTTCGGTCCCGCCCGCTCAAGTCGACGCAGACAGGTCATCGTCTTCGCCGTTGGTGGCGATGGAACCGTCGGCACACACCAATACACTTGACATTCCTATGAAATCGCCGTTACGGCCGTTAGCCTGCGTTCTAACGGGCGGCTGGTTCGCAAACGAGAGGTAGGTTTCCTTTGGCCAAGGAGCGCGTCGAGCGAGACGAAGAGGATCTCGTAAGGCTGTACCTCACCGACATCGGTCAGTACCCGTTGCTGACCAAGGAAGACGAAGTTCGGCTGGCTCAGGCCATCGAGCACGGCAAACAGGCTGCTGAAGAACTCGAGATAGAGCCCGACATGTCGGTTCAGCGCAAGCGTGAGCTGCGTCGTACCGTCCGCAAAGGTCGGGATGCCGAGCGGACCTTCGTCCAGTCGAACCTTCGGCTGGTTGTGTCGATCGCCAAGAAGTACCAGGCCTCCGGCCTTCCCCTGCTCGACCTGATCCAGGAGGGCAACCTCGGCCTTATGCACGCCGTCGAGAAGTTCGACTGGCGCAAGGGGTTCAAGTTCTCCACCTACGCCACCTGGTGGATCCGGCAGGCCATCACCCGCGGTATCGCCAACACGGGCCGCACGATCCGCCTCCCGGTACACGCCGGCGACACGCTTGCTCGTCTGCAGAAGGCCCGGGCCCGCCTTGAACTGAAGTTCGGTCGCCCGGCCACGCTGGCCGAGCTGTCGGCCGAGGTCGAGATGCCGGAGGAGAAGGTCACCGAGGCGCTCCGGTTTGCAGCCGAACCGCTGTCGCTGTCGGAGCCGCTGCGGGAAGACGGCGACGCCGAACTCGGCGACGTGGTCGAAGACAGCACGGCCGAATCGCCCTTCGAGGTGGCCGCCACGGCGCTCCTGCCCGACGAGATCTCCCGGCTCCTCGCCCCGCTCGACGAACGTGAGCGGGAGATCCTGAAGCTCCGCTTCGGGCTCGACCGCGGCGAACCCCGCACCCTCGAAGAGGTGGGGGAGTACTTCAACCTCACCCGGGAGCGGATCCGTCAGATCGAGGCAAGGGCCATGTCGAAGTTGCGGCACCCATCGTCCGACACCGGCGCCCGCGACCTGCTGGCTGTCTGAGTGTGAGCTGCGCAGCAGCTCGTCTCGTGTCGCGCCCCCGGCGGACCATTGTCTACCGGTGAACGCCCCTCCACTGGTTTGGATATGTGGCCTACGGGTCGAATCTGCTGGCCGAGCGGTTCCTGTCGTATTCGAACGGCGGCCCGGTGCCCGGCTCGGCTCGGCCGCAGCGCGGGTTGTCGGATGCGACGCCGCCCCTGCGCTGGCGCCGCTGCCGGCTGCGGCGTTCGCCGGCGAGTCGACGCGCTGGAACTGCGGCGTCTGCTTCGTCGATCCCGAGCGGCGGATCGATCCGCCGCCGACGCTCGGTCGGGCCTGGCTGCTGGCCGCCCACCAGGTGATGGGAGTGTGGGAGCAGGAGAATCGGTGACGATCACCTGCGCCCGACTGCCCGAGCGTAACGATCCGAGCGAGGCCTACAGGGGGGTGGTGGCCCGGGGACTGGGTGAGTCTTGGGGGCTGTCGACCACGGGCGCCGATCGGTATCTCAACGGCTGGGTCGGCGACGACGGCTGACTGGGAGACCGCATGACGAGGAGCAGGATCGCCGTTGTGACCGGCGGAGGAAGCGGCATCGGGCGGGGTGGTGCGTTGGCGCTCTCGGAGGCAGGATGGACCGTGGCGGTGGCCGGTCGTCGCCCGGAGGCGCTCGACGAGACGGTGGCGCTGCTGGCCGGACCGGGGTTGGCGGTGCCGACCGATGTAGCCGACTCAGCGTCGGTCGAGGCGCTGTTCGACACCGTGGTCGAGCGGTTCGGACGGATCGACCTGCTGTTCAACAACGCTGGGACGAGTGCGCCGCCGGTGCCGATCGACGAACTCGATGTCGACACGTGGCGTCGGGTCGTCGACGTCAACCTCACCGGCTCGTTCCTGTGTGCCCGCGCCGCGTTCGGGGTGATGCGGCACCAGAACCCCAGGGGCGGCCGGATCATCAACAACGGCTCGATCTCCGCCACCACACCCCGGCCGTTCTCCGCCCCCTATACGGCGACCAAACATGCCATCACGGGGTTGACCAAGTCGCTGGCGCTCGACGGTCGGGCGTTCGGCATCGCCTGCGGTCAGCTCGACATCGGCAACGTGGCCTCGCCGATGACCGAGGTGATGGCGGAAGGTGTCCTGCAGGCCGACGGGTCGACTCGGCCCGAGCCGACGATGGACATGGAAGCAGTGGCCCGTTCGCTGGTCCACATGGCGTCGCTCCCCCTCGATGCCAACGTGTTGTTCCTGACGGTGATGGCGACGACGATGCCGTTCGTCGGCCGGGGCTGAGGTTTGTCGGGCGCCGACTGGTGCCGCCGAACTCAATCGAAGCCGTACAGCGTGACCGGGTTGTCGACCAGGATCGACTCCCGGTGCTCGGTGGGGAGCCAGGCGTCGAGCAGCGCTCGTAGGTCTCCGGCCGTTGGCGGATCGGCCTGACCGGGATGTGGCCAGTTGGTGGCCCACAGCATCCGCTCCGGATAGCGCTCGATGAGCGTCTGGGCGAGGGGCGCGATGTCCGGGTACGCCGGCGGCCCGTCGACCGACGATTCGTAGGGGGCCGAGATCTTGACCCATGCCCGGCCTCCGTCGATCAGCCGGCAAAGCGCAGTGAACGCCGGGTGGTCGTTGGCGACCGGCGGCATGAACCTCCCGACATGATCGACGACCACGGTCACCGGCAGCGCGAGCAGTTGGTCGACCCGCTCAGTCAGCTCGCGGCCGTTGAGCTGGAGCTGGATGTGCCAACCGACATCGGCGATCGCGCCGGCGACGGGTTCGAGCGATGTCCAGTCGACGGCACCGCCGGGCAGCATGTGGAACCGGGCGCCCCGCACACCGACCCGGTCGAGCCGGTCGATCTCATCGGCCGAGGTCGTGTGGTCGATCACAGCGATGCCTCGGGCCGCGCCGCCGAGTTCCGCCATGGCGTCGAGCTGGCAGCGGTTGTCCAACCCGTAGGTGGTCGGTTGAACGACGACCACCCGGTCGGTTCCCAGCTCGGTCTGCAGCGCTCGGTAGTCGGCGACGGTGGCGTCGGGTGGGTGGAGGACGGCAGCCTGGGACGACGGGTACGAGTGGTGGTAGAAATGCATGTGGGTGTCACATGCACCCGCCGGGAGGGGCGGATCGATTCTCACCGTTGCTCGTCCTGCCCGCTCCAGAGGTTCCGCAGGCGGGTCGCGGCGTCGGGGTTGACGGCTCGGGGTGGCAGCTCGCCGTCGATCATCGCCGCCACCTGCTCGACACTGCTGCGAGCCTGGGCGTCGGCATTCTCCGGTGTCAGACCGCCGAGGTGTGGAGTCGCCACCACGCCCGGACGACCGGCCAGCTCCAGCGAGGGCCGTTGATCGGGAGCGCGGCCGACGTCCATGCCAAGCCCGCCGAGGTGGCCGGAGTCCAGTGCGGCGGCGACCGCTGCCTCGTCGACGAGTTCGCCCCGGGACACGTTGATCAGCACGGCCCCCGGCTTCATGGCGGCCAGGGCCTCGGCGTCGATGAGGTCGACGGTCGACGGTAGGGCCGGGGCGAGTGGGAAAACGACATCCGCACCGGCAAGCAGCGCTGCCAAGTCGGTTTGTGTGATGTCCGGGTGTTCGACGGTCTTCTCGGGATCGGTCACAGCCACGTGCATGCCGATGGCGAGGAGGAGGTCGGCCAGGTGGGAACCGATCGCGCCGTAACCGATGATGCCGGCCGTTTGACCCCGAAGCTGACGGCCGGGCCGCTGGGGCGGCTCATCGCCTGCGCGGTAGTCGACGGTCGATTCCGCGATGCCGCGACATACCGAGAGCAGCAGGCCGAGGGCGATTTCGGCGGTCGACGGCACGAAGCTCTTGTCGGCTCGGGCCACCAGCACACCTTGATCGGTGGCAGCGTCGACATCGACGGTGGAGATGTCGACCGCACAACGGAGGAACGCAACCAGATCGGGGCTGTTGTCGAACAGCGCCTTCTCACCTGGCGTGGAGCGGTGGGCGATGATCACGTGATGACCGGCTGCGGCTTCGATCAGCTCGGGTGTCGACAGATCCCGGTCATGGGGATTGGTCGTGACCTCGACGTCGGGCAGCGCCTCCAGCTCAGGAAGGGCCCGACCGTAGTAGGCCTCACGGTCCTCGGTGTTGTGGGTCAGGAACACTCGCACCCGGCTAACGTAGCCCAGCTTCGACCGCACGGGAACCGGTGGGCGCGCACGTACTGTCCTCCGCCCGCCGACGCTATGAAATTGTCAAGGAACAAAGGCAGGGAAGGCAGGGTGAAGAGCGGCCCTCGGTCGGTCCACCCTGCAACCGGTCGCGCTGCAATCCGCTAGGGCCCTGCCGGTTGGGCGGGTCGGTGTGCTGCCGGTCGATGAGTTCTGCTTGCGGCCCGCCGGTGCGTGCCGGGGTAGCTATGGCCCCCTGCTTCCGAAGCGGGCCGTCGATCGGGGAAGGTCGATTCCTCGTGAAGGCCATCAGGGCTCTGAATATCGAGCCTGCGGTTATCCCAGAGTCTGAGACGCCAGCCTCCTTCGTGCACGGCATGGTGATGCTCACTGCAGAGCGGCACCAAATTGCACAGGTCGGTCGGACCGCCGTGCTCCCACTCGTGAACATGGTGGATTTGGCACCACGACAGCGGACGCTCACACCCGATCCAGGCGCAGCTGCGGTGGATGGCTTGGAGCGCGAGCCATTGTGCCGAAGTTGCGGTGCGGTATCGGCGACCGACGTTGACGGGAATCCCCCGGTGATCGACAAGGATCCGCTGCACGACTGCGTTGCACGCCAGCCGCGAGATCGACTCGGGTGCCAACAGTTGTCCGTCGGCTGTCTCGCGGATCGAGTTCGGGTGAGCGCCACGGGTGAACGTCTGCCAGTCGACGATGACGCCGATGGAGGGAGGGGCACCGTGGCCGGTCGTCTGTCCGGTAAGCAGCTCGTACGCGGCTGCGGCGGCGAGGTTTGCTGTTCGTTGAACGCCGCCCTGGTTGGCAAGACGAGCCGCATGAGCCTCGACGGCGTTTCGAACCGCCTCGAATCGTTCGGGGTCGAACTCGCCGTGAACGTGACCCATACCCGTTTCGTGGTCGATCCAGGACCGCCAGGTCGAAGCCTTACGTTGTGCTTCGGCGTCGCTGCCGCTGTGGTCGCTGCGAAGCAGGTCGACGAAGCGCCGAATTCTGCGGGCGAACAGATCGACCGGTTCTTTGGCGGCCGCTGTCAGGAGGTCGGGATTGTTGAGCTTCTGACGCTGTTCCTGATCGAGCTTCCTCGCCGCTCGAGCAAACAGGTCGACCTGGGCGGCACCGATGTGTCCACGTCGAACAGCAAGGGCGACATGATCGAATTCGGCGAGCGCCGATGATCGCTCCACTTCACGACGTGCCATGGCACCGGGCACGGCGTTGCCATCACCCAGGAACAATCCATGGGACCCCCGACCGACGCCCTGTTGGGCAAGTCGGTCCGCGGCGATGCCGATTCGCATCGATAAACCGTCGGCCGCCTGTTGGACGGAACGAACCGCCTCCATCAGTTGAGGAAGATCGGTCGACGCGAAGCCATCGCAGGCGATGTCGGAGAGCGACGCCGACAAGGAGTGCAACAAGCTCACGACGTCGTCGACCGACGACGCGTGCTGCGAGGTTGTGGCCACCATGGGCAAAGACCAGACACGAGATGTGTGCGGGCACCCGTGGATGCGAATGCCGGACCCCGACCGGCAGGAATGAGCTTAACACCCAGCGCCGGGATTGTCAAACAAATGTTCGATCGAGATCGTAACGGCCAAACTCGGGGTGAGCTGCTCCGAAGCGGAGGGAAACACGACTGATCTCCAGGTGACGGTGTTCAGCCGCGAGTTTGGCCTGAGGCCAAACTCGGTTAGGTCGTGCTCCGCACGACCGGCGTACGCCCGGAGGGACTCGAACCCCCAACCAACTGGTTCGAAGCCAGCTACTCTATCCACTTGAGCTACGGGCGCCAGGACGGATAAAGCATAGCCACGTCGACCGTGACCGCGCCGACAAATACCGGTTCAACTGTCGAAGCGGGCGATCTCGTGCTGGCTCGACCAGCTCTGCACGGTCGAGCCGAGCGGCCAGAATCCCCGTGGGCAGAGCAGGTCGTCGATCAGATACTCCATGGCCGGACCGAAGGTGGCCCGGACCTGACGACCATACGCCCGAGCGTCCTCGTAGGGCCGGAGGTCGAAGCCGTGATCGCTCAGCCTCTGGTAGAGGTCGAGGAAGAAATCGGAGTTGTCGGTGTTGCCGAGCCGTTGCTGGTAGGGAGTCAGGTCGTGACCCTGGGTGACCTCCATGAAGATCGCTTCGGCTCGACGGAGGAACCAGTAGGCGTACCCGTCGGTGGCTCCGTTGATGATCTGGGCGTGCAGGGCGGCATCGCACAGCAGGCCGAGCGCCGTAACCCAGTTCTGCCGTCGATCGTGTGACCGGAACAACACGAGCAGCGGGACGGTCGAGTGCGTCTCCAGGATGCCCGCCGCCCACTGCTCCCACTTCTCGAACTGCACGTCGATCTTCTTGGGGTCGGCATCCGGAGCCCACGCCATCACGAGGTCCGTGGGGGTGATCCGCTCGGTACCACCGGTGTCGAGTGTCATCAGCTGACGTTCCCGGTCGGAGTAGGCGGCGTAGAGGGCCGGCAGATAGCCGATGACGAGGGCGACGGTGATAACCCCGAAGAAGGCCTCGATGATGGCGCCGGCCCGCGGGATGGTGTCGCCGGGAACGATCTCGCCGAATCCGACGGTGAAGTAGACAACTCCCGAGTAGTACCAGGAGTCGGCGAAGCCCTCGATGGCGTCGATGTCGTCGAGCGTGGCCCAGATGAGGGCGAACCCGGTGATCTGCAGCAGCGCCCAGGTGGCCAGCAGGACGATCACCAGAAGCGGAGCGAAAGCCGACAGCATGCGTTCCCGCACCGACGACTCGTCGGGTAATCGTCTGGCCACGTTGCGGAGCGTGACGAACATCGACCGGCCGATGACGTACGTCGGCCACCACCGGGCCGGCGAGGTCGACGTCGAGACCAGGGTGTTCACCAGGTCGGCCAGCGCCATCGCGATCAGCATGGCACCGAAGATGACGATGAGGAGATCGAGCACGCCCCAACGGTATCGGGCAGCGTCGATCCGACGTCACGGCATGGAGGTCAAGGGGTCACCGCCAAGGCGTCACGGCATTCGGGCCAGGGCATCGCCGCTCGCGGATCGCCGCTCGGGCCGCAGCCGGGGGATCGCCGCTACGGCCGCAGCCAGGGCATCGCCGCTAGGGCCGCAGCATCGGTGGGTGGAGCAACTCGGCCGGGCCGCGCCGGTAGAGCTTCGCCGGCCGCCCGCCCTGGCGGGTCGTGGAGCCGCCTGTCTCGACGACGAAATCCGGGGTCTTCGACACCTTGCGGTGGAAGTTGCGGGGATCGATGCCGGCGTCCCACACCGCCTCGTAGACCTGGCGCAGTTCACCGATGGTGAATTCCTCGGCGCAGAAGGCAATGGCCAGCGGCGAATACTCGAGTTTGGCTCGGGCCCGTTCGACGCCATCGGCCAGGATCCGGTGATGGTCGAAGGCGAGGCGGCTCGGTCGGGTCAGCAGTTCGTCGGCCGGTACCCACGCTGCGGTGGCGGCATCGCTCCCCGCGATCGGGTCTGGCGCATCGGGGACGAGGGCGAGGTAGGCGATCGAGATGACCCGCCGAGGGTCACGGTCGGGGTGGCCGTAGGTGGCGAGCTGTTCGAGGTGGACTCGAATGTCGCTCAGCCCGGTCTCCTCCTCGAGCTCCCGCTCGGCGGCGTCCAGCAGATCTTCCTCGGGCAGCACGAAGCCGCCGGGTAGGGCCGCCCGCCCCTTGAACGGCTCGACGCCACGTTCGATGGTCAAGACCTGGAGTCGGTCGTCGCGCACGGTGAGGACGACCAGATCGGTGGCCACGAGCATCTTCGTCGGTCGGGACATCGATGTCGAGTGTACTCGGCCCATCCATTTATCGTCTAGTTGACGATTAAACCTCTGCATGTTATCGTCAGAACGACGATAAAGATTGGTGGTCGTCGGGCAACGGTTCCCGACGGCGGGAGAAGCAAGGAGTCAACCATGGCGGAGATCACACGCCGACCGTTCCTCAATCACCTGCGGGCCTATCCGTCGGTTCACATCCAGCACTTTCGCAACGGTGCCGTTCGCCACGAGGGCGCAGGCGTGGCCTTCTGGTACCGACCCGCCACCGCGGCGTTGGCCGAGGTGCCGCTCGACGATCGGCAGCAGACGCTGCTGTTTCATGCCCGCACGTCGGACTTCCAGGATGTGACGGTGCAGGCCACCGTGACCTATCGGGTTGTCGA
Source organism: Acidimicrobiia bacterium (assembly GCA_029863385.1). Classification (GTDB taxonomy): domain Bacteria; phylum Actinomycetota; class Acidimicrobiia; order Acidimicrobiales; family SZUA-35; genus JAHELU01. The sequence continues at coordinate 3,405 of JAOTVU010000088.1, read as the reverse complement.
TCCGACTCTTGCCGCGAAGCGTATTGCCTTCGACATCGACCCGGCGACCGGTCGGTGGACGAGCGACCCGATCGAAACGCTGAGCGACCTGCTTCGTGATCTGGCCCAGCAGCCGGCGATCGAGAAGGTGGCGACGATGACCGTCACCGAGGCGCTCGCCCGTGGTGTCGGACCCATCCGGGCCGAGGTGGCGGGCGCTCTGGCCGACGATCCCCGGCTGTCCGAGCGCGGTCTGGCCGTCACCGACGTACGGGTGGTTGCCGTGCGGGCCGAGGCCGACCTCGAGCGGGCGTTGCAGACCGAGACCCGGGAGCGGGTCCAGCAGGAGGCCGACAAGGCGACCTTCGACCGCCGGGCCCTGGCGGTCGAGAGCGAGCGGGCGATCGCCGAGAACGAGCTGCAGAATCAGATCGAGCTGGCTCGGCGGGAGGAGACACTCGTCAACCAGGTCGGGCAGAACGAACAGCAGCGGGCGACCAACGAGGCGGCGGCCAGCCGGATCCTTGTCGAGTCGGGTGTGATCGAGCAGCGGATGAAGGACGAGGCCAAGGCCGAGGGCATCCGCCAAGTGGGCGAGGCCCAGGCGGATGTCGAGGAGGCGAAGATGCGGGCGCTGCAGTCGGTCGACCGGGGGGTGCTGCTGGCGCTGGCCGCCCGTGACCTGGCCCGCAACGTGCCCAGGATCTCGAACCTGACGGTGACGCCGGATCTGGTGGTGCCGATGCTGGCCCGGTTGGGCGAGTCGATGGGCGATGCGGGTGAGGCTGAGGGCGAGGGCGATGCGGGGCAGGGGCGGCGATGAGCCTGCGGCCCCGGGCGGTCGTCGTGCACCGGACATCGGAGTTCGATGAAGTCCTTGCTCGGCACGGCACCGCCCAGCAGGCCGAGTTCTTCCTGCGCCGGCGTGGTCGGTCTATCGACGAGCTCGTCGACCGCAGCCGTGCCCTCCGACGCGCACTGGCCGTGGTGCGGTCAACCGTGCCGATCGACTGGCGGCGGGCCGAGGTCGAGCGGACCGATTTGGCCCGGTTCGTGTTCGGACCGGAGGACGTGATCGTCGTCGTCGGCCAGGACGGCCTGGTGGCCAACGCGGCGAAGTACCTCGACGGTCAGCCGGTGATCGGGGTCGATCCCGAACCGGGCCGCAACGCCGGTGTGCTGGTGACCCATCGTCCCGACGATGTGGGTCCGTTGCTGGGTGCGGTGATGTCGGAACGGGTGACCGTGAGCGATCGCACGCTGGTCGAGGCCGTCACCGACGACGGTCAGCGGATCCGAGCGCTCAACGAGGTCTTCGTCGGTCACGCCACCCATCAGTCGGCCCGGTATCGCATCGACGTGCCGGGCGGGCGTGGCGAGCGGCAGTCGTCGTCCGGGCTGCTCGCAGGCACCGGGACAGGGTCTACAGGTTGGCTGCGCTCGGCCTGGCTGGAGCGACGTAGCGATCTGGCGTTGCCCGATCCGTGCGATCCGGAGCTGGCGTGGTTCGTCCGCGAGGCCTGGCCGTCACCGGTCACCGGGGTGGCGCTCACGGAGGGAACGTTGACGGACGGGGAGCGACTCCGCATCGTCGCCGAGGGCGACCTGGTGTGTTTCGGTGACGGCATCGAGTCCGACCGGATCACGCTGTCGTGGGGTCAGGGCCTCGACATCTCCCGTGCCGGGACCACGATGCGGCTGGTGGCCGGGTCGTGACCGGCGGCTACGTGTCAGATCACCAACCGGCATTCATCGCCATCGATGGAGACGCCCTCATCCGGTCTCACGATGGCTGGCGTACGGGCTATGTTCGCTGCGGGCTGGTGATTCCGGCAAGATAGCGGACGAGGTCGGTGGTCGTGATGATGCCGGTCAGCCGACCGTCGTCGTCGATCACCAGCAGTGAGTGGGCGTTGCCGTCGGAGAGTAACTCGGCCGCGTCGGGAATCGTCGCCTCGGCGGTCACGGTGCGAAGGTCGGTGGACATGGCGTCGTCGATCGTGAAGTGATAATCGAGCATCTCAGCCATGTCGCGGTCTTCGAATCCGTCGATGTCGTAGGCGAGGCGGAGCACATCGACGGAGGAGATCATGCCTACCGGACGGCCGTTCTCCATGACCGGCACGTGATGAAACGGGGCGTACTTCAGCATGTGGTAGACCTCGGACACCGGCTGATCCCGTTGGACGGTCACCGGGTCGGTGGTCACCAGATCGGCCACGGTCGTTTCTTGTGCCATGTTGCCACCTCCTACGGTTGGCGCAACCCGGTGGCGACGTTGTTGTCGTTCAGCGGGACTACTTGTACGGCTGATTGTAGGAGGCCTTCTCGGCAAACTCTGGGGCCCAAGGTCCCGAAAACCGATTCGGGCTCGGGGGCCGGCCGAACGAGACGGGCCTCGATGTGTCGAACAGATGTGGCGGAGGTGGACGGGAATCGAACCCGCCTACGAGGGATCACCCCGTACACCCGCTTTGAAGGCGGGGGAGCCCACCAGGCGCTCAGACACCTCCGCCCAGTAATGTAGCGGGATCGAGCGGGCGTGGGGTGCGGCGAATCGGCTGCTGCTAATCGCCAACCGACGATCGGTCAGGCTCTGGATTGTCGTCGTGAAGAAAGGTGGGGACATCTCGTCGGGCGTGGAGGACGCGCCAGATGTCGAGGTGTTCGTCGTTCGGGACGTAGAAGATCATGTACGGGAATTTCTTGAGTGACCAGCTCCGCAACTCCGGGATTTCGAGTTCGTAGGCGAAGCGGAGCGATCCGGTGAGCGGGTACCGGATCAGCAAAGAGATTGCATTCTCGAACTCGTCGACAAAGCGGACAGCAACGTCGGGACCGGCGGTTTCGCGGTAGTGGGCGATAGCTGAGTCGATGTCGGCTGCGGCCACGGTCCGAAGACGAGCGTGCACGGGCCGGTTCAGTCTCCGGCCCGTGCCTGGTCGCGCAGCGACGCGAAATACGCAATATCGGCCGTGGTCGTTGCCGGAGAACGAGCGCCTTCGAGCAACGCGGCTCTCAATTGGCGACGGTCATGGTCGCGTCGAATGAGATCCCGCACATATTCACTGGTCGATCCGTAGCCTCCCTCACTGACTTGGGCGGCGACGAAGCTCTTGAGATCATCGGGGAGCGACACGTTCATCGTGCTCATGTCGTCGATCCTAGATCCCTTGGCAAAAATTGCCAAGATTCCGAGTTTCGGCAGGGCCGATAGTTCGTCCTTGCCATCGGCCTGCGCGCCTGGTTCGTTGATATCAAGACCCTCGTCGTCCGGCCTTGGGATCGACTCGGAGCGGGGTTTGCCCGACACGGTTACGAGTCAGCGGGAGGGGCAACTCGCCGGCCGCTTGCTTCGTCGTGGATATCGTCGAATTCCAGAACGCTCTGTCAGGGCCGCCAGAATCCCTCGGCTTCGACAAGGCA
>JAOTVU010000249.1 GCA_029863385.1 Acidimicrobiia bacterium | reverse complement strand
TCAAACCGCCCGGCGTGATGTGGACCCGCCCCGGCGACACCAGGACGAACGGGCGGAGATCGACGTGACGCGGCGCCAGCCCCTCCTCGGTCAGGATGGGAACCGTCGACAGCGCCAGGGTCGGCTGGGCGATGTAGTTGTCGGGATTCGCTTTGAGCTTGTCGACGAAGGTGGCGATCTCCTCCGACGAGGCGGCCGGACCGACGAGCATCCCGTAACCACCCGACCCGTGCACCTCCTTGACCACCATCTCGTCGATATTGGCCAGGACGTGACTCAGATGGGCCGGTTCGGAGCAGCGCCAGGTTTCGACGTTGTCGAGCAGCGGTGGACTCCCGGAGTAGAACTCGATGATCTCGGGCATGTAGCTGTAGATCGCCTTGTCATCCGCGATACCGGTGCCCGGGGCGTTGGCCAGGGTGATCCCACCGGCCCGGTACACGTCGATCAGGCCGGGGACCCCGAGCAGCGAGTCGGGCCGAAAACTGAGCGGGTCGACGAAGTCGTCGTCGATCCGACGGTAGAGCACGTCGACCGGCCGGTAGCCCTGCGTGGTCCGCATGGCGACCCGACCGTCGACCACCTGCAGATCAGCGCTCTCGACCAGCTCGGCCCCCATCTGATCGGCGAGGAACGAGTGCTCGAAGTAGGCCGAGTTCAACAGTCCGGGGGTCAGCACCGCCACGTTGGGTCGTTCGGTGCAGGCATCGGGGGCGCACGCCTCCAACGACATCCGGAGCGAGCGGGGGTAGTCGCGGACCCGTTCGACCTGCACCTGGCCGAACAACTCGGGGAACATCTTCAGCATGGTCTCCCGGTTCTCGAGCATGTACGAGACGCCCGACGGCGTGCGGGCATTGTCTTCGAGCACGTGGAACTGGTCGGGGCCGGTGCGGACGATGTCGACGCCGACGATGTGGGTGTACACCCCGCCGGGCGGTCGGAACCCGAGCATCTGCCCGACGAACGCCGAGTTCTCCGAGATGAGATGACGGGGGAGACGGCCGGCCTTGATGATCTCACGACGGTTGTAGATGTCCTCCAGGAAGGCGTTGATGGCCAGGACCCGCTGCTCGATCCCCTTGACCAGACGTGCCCATTCCCGGGCGGCGATGATCCGCGGCACGAGATCGAACGGGATCAGACGCTCGGCCGCATCGTCCTCGCCATAGACATTGAACGTGATGCCCGTCGTCCGGAAAATCGACTCGGCCTCGTTGGACTTGTCCTGCAGGCGGCGGCCGTCCTCCCCGTCGAACCACTGGCAGTAGTCGCGGTAGGGAGGGCGCGGCAAAGTGCCCTTTTCGAACATCTCGTTGAAGAATTCATTGGAGGACTGGAGCGTATCGGGCATGTACCTCCCATCTGACTCTGCCAATTGTCCTCGTCGGAGGGGTGGATCGGCAAACGAGGGGCGTGAAATGTGTGTTAACCGTACGAAATTCCGAAATGGTTCGGCCTTGAATCACCGTCGTTTCGCTCAAGATGCTGATCAGCCGGTGTTCCGCATACCTGCTGCGATGCCGTTGACACTCAGCAGCAGCGCCCGCCGAACCTTGTCGTCGATATCGACACCGGCCCGAGTGCGGGCCAGCAGGTCGATCTGCAGCACGTGCAGCGGGTCCATGTAGACGGCCCGGGTGGCCAGCGTTCGCCGCAGCACCGGCAGGTTCTCGAGCAGCCCCCGGCCGGTGACCTTGGTCAGGTGGGCCACGGTGAGCTCGTGCTCCTCCGTCACCCGGTCGAACAGGTGTCGGTGTTCGTCGGGCACCAGCCGCTCGACGTAGCGAGCCGCCACGCCGAGATCGGTCTTGGCCAAGGTCATTTCGACGTTGCCGAGGAACGTGGCGAAAAACGTCCACTCCTCGGCCATCTCGGTGAGCAGATTGCCGTAGCCGGCGTCGAGCACCGCCTCGAGACCGGAGCCGACGCCGAACCATCCGGGAATGATCTGGCGGCCCTGCGTCCAGCCGAACACCCAGGGAATGGCACGAAGATCGTCGAGACCTTTTGCCGCACCGCGACGGCGGGCGGGCCGGGAGCCTATGTTGAGATCACCCAGCTCCTCCACTGGAGTCGACGTCTCGAAGTAGGCAGGCAGCGAGGGCGCCTCGACGAAATCGCGGTACGCCCGGTAGGCGGCCGACGACATCCGCCCCATGACCTCGTCCCATTGGGCCAGGCGGTCCGGATCGTAACGCGACGACAGGTGTCCGACCGACGCCTCGAGCACAGCGGCCATCGCCAGCTCGAGGTTGCGGTGGGCGATCTCGGGTTGTCCGTACTTGTCGGAGATGACCTCACCCTGCTCGGTGATCTTCACCTCACCGGTGATGAGACCCGAGGGCTGGGCGAGGATCGCCTCATTGGTGGGGCCGCCGCCCCGGCCAACCGAACCTCCTCGACCATGGAAGACACGGATGTGGATGCCGTGGCGTCGGGCCACCTCTCGGATGCTCCGCAGTGCCTTGTGGATCTCCCACTGGGAGGTAGTGATGCCACCGTCCTTGTTGGAGTCCGAATAGCCGACCATCACCTCCTGTACGCCGCCCCGCAGGTCGACGAGACGGCGATAGCCGGGCAACGAAAGCAGCTCGTCGAGCACGCCCTCGAGACTCCGCAGGTCGTCGATCGTCTCGAACAGCGGCACGAACCCGATGCGGGCGACACCGGCCGCCAGATCGACCAGGCCGACCTCCCGTGCCAGCAGCACGGGGGCCAGGATGTCGTCGACGCCCTGGGTCATCGACACGATGTAGCTTTCGATCTGGGCGTCACCGTAGAGATCGAGATGGGCCCGGACGGTGGCGAACAAAGCGAGGGCGTCAGGCGTCGGCGGGCTGGACGGCACATCACCGGGTTCCGCCCCGTCCGCCGTGATACCGGTGCCCGACCCGGTCGACGCCATTCGTCCGTGGATGTTCAGGCGCGGCGGCGCCAGCGGCCGGCGGGAGTTCAGCTCACGGGCCAGCAGAGCGGTCCGGGCCGACCGATCCTCGGGATAGGTTTCGCCGGTGGCGGCGAACAGTCCGCCGAGGGCTTCGTGGTGGATCTCGGCGTGCTGTCGCAGGTCGAGGGTGACCAGGTGGAAGCCGAAGGTGGCCACCATGCGTCGGACACGGGCGAGTCGACCTCGGGCCAGCAGTTCGCCGTCGTTCTGAAGCAGCGACCGTTCGAGCATGCGGAGGTCCTCGGCCAACTCCTCGGCGATGCGGTAGCCCCGGTACCCCCGGCGATCGGTCACCAGCGGGTCGACCGGTCGCTCGAGATCCGAGCCGGCCGCTGCGGTTTCGGCCACCCTCCGGATCATCACCGCCAACCGAAGTCGGTACCACTCACCGTCGTTGATGGCGCCCACCGCAGCGAACACGTCGGGGAATCGTTGACGATCGTCCTCGATCTGGTAGCGCAGCTCGTCGGACACCGGCCGGATCCGTTCCGAAGCCGACAGCTCCGCCCGCAGACCGTCGAGCTCACTCCGGAGCAACCGAAGCGCTCGGGACCGCTGCAGATCGAGAACCTCGACGGTGGTCTCCGGGGTGACGTTCGGATTGCCGTCCCGGTCACCACCGACCCAGCTGCCGAATCGTACGGGCGCCGTCTCGACCGGGATCGTTTCCGAGATCTCCGCCAGCTCCCCGTCGAGGTCGGCCCACAGGTCGGGGAGACCTCGAGCGGCCAGCTGCTCGATGTAGTACAGAGCAGTACGGGCCTCGTCGACCGGTTTCGGTCGTTCGCGGCGGATCTCGTCGGTCTGCCACATGGCGTCGATCAGCTCGTCGATGCGGCGGTCGATGCGGCGTGCGTCAGCGGCCGAGGTTCGAGCCAGCCCCCGCTCCTCGGTCAGTCGACTGACCTCCGCCAGTTTGTCGAGCATCGACCGGCGCGAAGCCTCGGTCGGGTGGGCGGTGAACACCGGTTCCAGCCGAAGCCGACCGGCGGCCTCGGCGATATCGGCGGGACGGTGACCTGCATCGACAAGTCGGGGGATCGTGTCGCTGAGACGGCCGGCGGACGCCTTCCGCCGATTCAGATCCTCGATCCGGTGAACCTGTTCGACGACGTTGGCGAGATGGAAATAGAGGGTGAAGGCACGAACGAGGCGAATGGCGTCGAGGTCGTCGACGTTGGTGAGCAGCTCGGTCAACTCTGCTCCGGCCGCCTGCTGGTCGTCTTTGCGCAGGCGGCGAGCCAGCCGGCGAACCCGCTCGACCATGGCCAGGAACGCATCACTTTCCTGCCGGGCGATGGACTCTCCCAGTTGGCGGCCGAGACGACGAATGTCGTCTCGCAAGGCCTTGTCGCGCTTGTCCCAGTCCATGGCCCCCACCCTACAGCCGGCAGCAGACGGCAGAAGTCGCCGGCGGTAACCAACGGGCCCGACGGTGCCGCCAGTAGGTCGTCGGGTTTCCCGGCGGACCCGTTGGGGGCCATCGGACGGGAGTTCGCAAACGCTAGAGTGGTCGTTCGTGGCGGCGAGCCCGAAACCGATCGGTGGCAGGACGCCGGTGGCGATCGTTGCCACGAAGCTTTGTGCGGTTGTGTCGGCAACATCCTCGTCCTGGGTGCACACGGCACTCGCACGCCCGAATCGAGTCATACCGAACACGAAACGCACGCACATTCCGCCGCAAGCAGCGCACTCCGGGTATCCAGATCTGGCATGAGCAACGAGCATCTTTCCCAAGTTGGACAGTCCGCCGTGGACGACGAAGGCCCCCTTGATCCTTCGGTGTTCTTTGGGCTGTTCGACGATCTTGTCGACGACGGAGACGACGAGGCCAAGAACGACGAGGCCAAGAACGACGAGGCCAAGAACAACGAGGCCGAGCAGGAAATCACCGTCGA
>JAOTVU010000248.1 GCA_029863385.1 Acidimicrobiia bacterium | reverse complement strand
GATGAGGTGAGACGACTCAATCGCGCCATCGCCGACGGTACGCCGCCGGCAACGGTCGCGAAGGAGTGGCTCGCGTCACGAACGGAACACGGACAACAGAACAGCGAACGGGACGCCGATGACCATCGTCGCGACTGACGGCGGTAGGCGACGCCGCCGGCCGAGTGGCGAGCCACCTCCCCTGCCCCGCCCGATCGACGCGGCGATGATCGGCTGGCTTGCGGGGTTCGGATGCTTCGCCGTCCTCTGGGTGTGGGTGTTCCTGTCCGACGATCCAGCGCGTTGGATCACCTTGCGGGACCTGGAACTGATGACCCCGGTCGTCGAGAACCGGGTCGGCTGGCTCGATCGGATAATGGAGGCGACGAACCGAGCCGGATTGTACTGGGCGACCCCGACGGTCGGCTGGGCAACGCTGGCCGCCGCCCTGGTGACCAAACGCATCCGACACGCGGTGATTCTGCTTGGCTCGCTGTCGGCCACGGCCATGGTGATGACAGCGACCGCCGAGGGTATTCGTCGACCCCGGCCCCTCGGCTTGACCATCACCGGGGAATGGGAAGGGTTCGCTCAACCGTCGAGACCCGTCGCCCTCCTGACCGTCGTGCTCGTCGCCGCCGGCCTGACACTGGCCCCACCGAAGTTGAGGAGGTACTGGTATGCAACCGCCGCCGCGGCGCTGACCGCCTTCGGGGCTGCACAGATCTACACGGCGGTCGAGCACCCGACCGACACGCTGGCCGGCGCCACCACGGGCACCGCCATCACCATCGTGATGTACCGGCTATTCGCGCCCGAAACGGCCTTTCCCATCACCTACCGAACCGCCAAAACAGCCCATCTCGACATCACCGGACCCCGGGAAGCGGCCATCAGGCGGGCACTGCGCGACCAGCTCACCATCGACGTCCACTCGATTCGGCCCGTGAACCTGGCCTCGTCGTCCGGTTCCACCCCCCTGCTGATCGAAGCCGACGACGGCGAAACCTACTTCGGAAAGCTGTACGCCAGCACCCATCTTCGCTCGGACCGGTCGTACAAACTCGGGCGGACGCTGCTTTACGGCCAACTCGAGGACGAGACCAGGTACACCTCCGTGCGGCGTCTGGTGCAACACGAGGACTACATGCTCCACGTGATGCAGCGGGTCGGCGTGCCCTGCCCTGCACCCCACGGCATCGTCGAGATCACCCCGGAGCGTGAATACCTGCTCGTCACCGATCACCTCGCCGACGCCACCGAAATCAGCGACGCCGATATCACCGAACAGGTCATCGACGAGGCGCTCGCCGTTGTCGGCGTTCTCTGGAAGGCCGGCCTGGCCCATCGCGACATCAAGCCGGGCAACGTGATGGTGCAGGATGGCCACATCCGCATGGTCGACGTCAGCTTCGCCCAGGTTCGGCCGTCGCCCTGGCGCCAGGCCGTCGACCTGGCCAACATGATGCTGGTGCTGGCGCTTGGGAGCACCCCAGAACTCGTGTACCGCCATGCTCGCCGACACTTCACCGACGAGGAGATCTCCGAGGCCTTCGCCGCCACCCGCGGGGTGACGATGCCGTCGCAACTCAGGCGGAGCCTGCGCGGCGACGGCCGCCGGCTGCTCGACGAGTTCCGAAGGCTCGCTCCGACCCGCCCTCCAGTCGCAATTCAACGCTGGACGCTCCGCCGCGCCGGTCTGACCCTCGGCTACGGGGCGATCGCCGTGTCCGTCCTGGCCGTCCTGGCTTCCGGCCTCTCCGACATCGGACTGGCGTGAGGTGAGCCCACGACCAGACGCCCGACCCCGGCTCACCGTCATGCTCGCCACCCTCGTCTCAGCGCTCGCGGCGTCGGCCGGATGCTCGGCCACTGCGACGATGCCGGCGCCGGAGTGCCCGACGGGCGGATCCAGCCTCATCGTGGCTCAGTCCGTTCCAAGCGCCAGCCAGGTCCCCTGTTTCGAATCCCTACCGGAAGGATGGTCGGTGTCGAGCGTCGACGTCAATCAGGACCGGTCCGTGATCAGATTCGATTCCGACCGGGCCGGTCCCGGCGCCGCGATCTTGCATCTCGATCGAACCTGCGATGTCTCGGCCGCCGTATCGACGGCAAGCGAGTTCCCCGACGCGGAGCGTTTCGATCAGATCGAGCAGCTGGCACCCGGGTTTCGTGCCAGCCGCTTCTATCGATTCGACGGCGGCTGCGTCAGATGGGACTTCGCGTTCGACCATAACGCCTCGGCCACCGAGGCCGTTGCCGTCGGGGATGCACTCCGCTTGATCCCCCGGCAGGAACTCAGCGATCGGTTGAGCGAAACATTCGTCGGCGAGGGTCTGTGATGGGCCGGCGATCATGAGTCGGCGAACACCTGGATCGGCGGCCCGATACGTCGGTGCATTGGCCGTTCTGGCCTGGTCGGCACGACGGGCACGGTCCGGCGACGTCTCGCCACAGGAGGAGTGGCTGTTTCGGGCACTGAACACCGCTCCCGATGATTTCGGCCTGGGCGTCTGGACCGTGATGCAGAGCGGGTCATTCGGCGCCGTGCCCGTGGTGGCGGCGTTGACGGCGGCGCAACGAGGCCGAAGGCAGGGTGGGGTGGTGGCGGTGGCTGGAACGACCGCATGGCTGACCGGCAAGGTGTGCAAGTCGTTGGTCGAGCGCGGACGGCCATCCGATCTGCTCCCCGGCGTGGTCGTTCGAGGAAAACCCCAATCGGGTCTCGGGTATCCATCCGGTCACGCCGCGGTCGCACTCACTCTGGCCCTCACCGCAGCACGAGCCGGAAGCCCACGAGTCTTTGCGGTCGGCGTGGCCGGAGTGGCAGCCGCCGGTCGGGTCTACACCGGCGCCCACCTTCCTCTCGATGTGATCGGGGGTCTCGGTCTCGGAGCGATCGTCGGCGGCCTTGCCGGGGGCGATCACTCGGCGCCCGGGTGATGATGGCCCGTGACGGCACTCGATCCGCCTAGCCCGAAGATTTGCGTTGTCGAGGTAGTCCGGTTCATCCAGGACGGGTGTGTTGATGGCTTCTCCGATGAGAGCATGACGATCGCAGCTATGAACAAGACACCCACGACTACTGCTGTCCGCCTGTATGTGGTCATATGCGCCTCCCTATTGATGACTCGTAGGAGTTGTGATGCGTCTCGAGGTTCAGGCGTTGTCGTAGGCGTCGGTTGTCAGCACCACCTTGCCGGTGTGCCCGCCGCGTTCGAGGAGTTCGTGGGCCTTGGCCGCCTCTGCGAGCGGCACGCGTTGGGCGATCACGGGTTCGAGCTGGTTGGTGGCCAGGGCATCGAGAAGCTCGGTCAGCGTCGTGCGGTACCAGTCGGGGTGAGCCTTGGCGTACTTGTCCATGGTCGGACAGCGCGGCACCCGTTTCGCATCGGGGATGAGTCTGAGCAGGAACACCATGGCCATGCCGAAGGGGGCGACCCGAAGGCCTTGGGTGTCGACGGCGGCCGAGCCGAGCCAGACCAGCGTTCCGCCTCGGAGCCGCTCACAGCAGCACCCATCACCACCGCCCCGTCGATCAGGCCTCCTCTCCGCCCAGAGTCCTGCTAGAAGCGGTCTCCCAGACAACGAGGGTCCCTGACCGACAGCCGTATGCGCGGACACGCTATCACCACCCACTGACCTAGCGTCGGACGCCGCGCTCAGCGTCCAACTGATCCCGCCGACCAGCATCTACTGCCCTCTCGGAAACCGCCGAGACACATCTGGAGGTTCCGGGAACCTCCAACTGCCAGTAGGTGGCCCCGCCCGGCTAGTAGATGGTCCGCGCCGTGAACGACCTGGGCATCTGCTGTTGCATCAGTGCCATGCGCGTGTCCCTGGTCCAGTCGACTGGAGTCGACGCAGGAGACCGCACGCTATGAGGAAGACGCTTGACGAGTACCCGGAGATGCTAACCGTCGAGGAGGCGGCCGAATACCTGCGGGTGAGCAGGGCGATGGGCTACCAGCTCGCCCGACAGTACCGGATCACCGGCGGGGCCGACGGACTACCGGTCACACGGATCGGCCGGTGCCTGCGGGTACCCAGGCGGGAACTGGCCCGGTTCGTGACACGAGGCGGCACCAAGGTGGACCGCTACGCCGACAGGAGACCAGCGTGACGCAACTCCTCGATCGTCTGATCGGGGACACCAAGCACGTCGAGATGCACCACCGAGTCGTCACCAGGACCGTCGACGACGTCGACCACCCGGGCCAGGAACGGCTCGACCGGATCGCCGGCCACGATGATCGCTCCCGGGCGGACACGGCCAGGCTCGGCAGCGCCACTCAGGAACGCCCACACATAGCCGGTGTCATCGATCTGGTTCACATCCGCGGGCAGGGTTACCGTGATCTCGCCTGGTGTGGTCACTACTGCCTCCTCACGTGATGGGGGTTCGGTCGTACCTCGCCGAGCACTCCGATGAGCAGCTCGGCCTTCTCCACAATCTAGAACCCCAGCGCAACGCTGTAATGCGGCGCCGAGAACGTCGCCAGCCGCCCGAAGCCGGCGCCGAGCACCTCGCCGACCGCCACAGCCGCGTAACTGCGTCGAGTTCGCAGGCGGGCGCCCGACAGAATCCGGTCGACGTCCCACCCGGCGATCGTCACCTCGGCCGAGACGGCTACCAACGGCTCACCGGCCCAGGAGTACCGGCGACGCGTAGCGTCGGCGTTGGGGAGGATTCCATCGGCGGTGAGCGGCCAACCCCGGACGACCAGGTGAGCGGCTGGATCGAGTTGGTCACCCTCCCGCAGGTACCCCTCGATCGGTTCCAGGCTCATTGCCGCTCCTTGCCATCCAACACGCCGGCCAGGGTTTCGGCGATGGCGCCGTCTAGGCCCTCGAGAGCGTGGGCGTAGGTGCGCATCGT
>JAOTVU010000247.1 GCA_029863385.1 Acidimicrobiia bacterium | reverse complement strand
TCGAGCACACCGGCCAGGGTCTCGGCGATGGCGCCGTCTAGGCCCTCGAGAGCGTGGGCGTAGGTGCGCATCGTCGTGGTCGGGTCGGCGTGACCGAGGCGAGCAGCGACCGAACGGACATCGTGGCCGCCGGCAATGGCGTGGGTGGCCGACCAGTGGCGCAAGTCGTGCAACCGCCACTTGGGATCCAGGCCGGCGTCCTTGCGGACCCGTTTCCACCACCAGCCGATCTTGTCGGGGCTCGGCGGGTGGTCGTCGTCACCGAACATCCACGGCGACTCGCTCTCCGCCCGCGCCCCGTCGATCAGCGCCAAGGTTGCGGCATCGAGGGAGACGACACGACGATCGCCGCTCTTGGTCGGCGACACCACCAGCCGCTCGAGCGCGCCGGCCGGCTGTGTTCGATCGATCGTGATGTTGTGATCGATCACCACCCGGCCGTCGGCCACCGAATCCCACCGCAGCGCCGCCAGCTCGGCCCGGCGGGCACCGGCCACCGCCGCCAAACGGAGCGCGAGATGAACCGACGAATCCACAGAGGCCGCTGCGGCCAACGCGGCACCCACCTCGGGGACCGACATCACGCCCCTCGGCGCCTTCTTCGCCCGCTGGGGGCGGGCCACGGCCACGGGGTTGCTCGGCAACAGCTCCCACCGGAGGGCTTGGCCGAAGGCGGCCCGCAGCAACGTGTGAAGGTTGCGGATCTGGGCGTCGCCGACACCATCTCGGCGCAGTCGCTGGTGCCAGCGGTCGACCTCGGCCACGGTGATGCGGGCGATCATCTTGTTACCGAGCGGATCGGCCTTGATCCGCTCGGCTCGGGCTTCGTAGTCCCGCCGAGTGGTGAGCGACCAGATGGGGCCCTTGAAGTCGAGATAGTCGTCGAGCAGGCCGCCCACGGTCAGCGAGCCGGACCGCGCCTGGGGCCGACCGGCGAGCTGGGCGGCCCCAGGCGCTCGGCGTCGCGGCGACCGCCCTTCACCGATTTCGACACCTGCACGGGCTTGCCGGCGTCGTCGTAGCCGACGAAGATGCGGACCTCCCAGTAACCGGGCCGCTTCTCCCTGATCGACGCCATGACGGTACCGTGGCGCCGAAAACTAGGGCCGTCTAGGGACAATCGCGAGGAGTAGATGGATCGGCAGGTCGAACGGTAGGTGGTCGGCCCACCACCTACTACAGGTGCGTTGAACTGGGGAAACTCACTCGATGCGTAGACCGCTGATCGCCCGGCTGATCACCAACTGCTGGATCTGCTCGGTGCCTTCGAAGATGTCGTAGATCTTGGCATCGCGGTGCCAGCGTTCGACCGGGTAGTCGGTCACGTAGCCGTAGCCCCCGAGGATCTGCATGGCCCGTTCGGTGGCCCAGACGGCGACCCGGCCGGCCTTCAGCTTGGCCATCGAACCCTCGGCGTGGGTGAAGGCCCGGTGTTTGCCCATCCACGCGGAGCGGTAGGTGAGCAGGCGGGCGGCGTCGATCTCGGTGGCCATGTCGGCCAGCATGAAAGCGATCGACTGGTTCATGATGATCGGCCGACCGAACGCCACCCGCTCCTTGGCGTACTCCAGTGAGTACTCATACGCGGCCCGGGCGATACCAATGGCCTGAGCGGCCACGGCGGGACGGGTCGCCTCGAAGGTCTGCATGGCGGCCTGCGAGTTGCCCGGCTTGCCCTCCCGGACCCGGGCAAGGCGCTCGTCGAGCTTCTCCTTGCCACCCAGCAGGCAGCTCCCGGGCACCCGAACGTCATCGAGAATCACCTCGGCCGTGTGGCTGGCCCGGATGCCGTGTTTGGAGAACTTCTGCCCCTGGGACAGACCCGGCGTGTCGGGCGGGACGATGAAGCTGGCCTGCCCCTTGGACCCGAGTGCGGGGTCGACCACCGCCACCACTACGTGCACGTTGGCGATACCACCGTTGGAGATCCAGGTCTTGGTGCCGTTGATCACCCACTCGTCGCTCGCCTCGTCGTAGACGGCCCGGGCGCGGTAGGCGGACACGTCGGAACCGGCGTCGGGCTCGGAGGCGGCGAAGGCGCCGAGCTTGACGTCACCCGGCGTGCCGTAACACTGCGGTACCCACTCGAAGATCTGCTCCTTGGTGCCGGCCGCGGCGATACCGGCGACGGCCAGGCCGGAGCCCATGAGCGACATGCCAATCCCGGCGTCGCCCCAGAACAACTCCTCGAGCGCGACCGGCATCGACAGACCGGTGGGATCGTTCATCATCAACTCGGCCATGAACTCCCAGCTGTAGAGGCCGATTTCGGCTGCCTGCTCGATGATCGGCCACGGCGTTTCCTCCCGCTCGTCCCATTCCTGGGCGGCCGGACGGATGACGTCCTCGGCGAAGTCGTGGACCCACTTCTGCAGGGTGATCTGGTCTTCGTTCAGCTGGGGGGAGAATTCGCTCACACCTCTAAGTTACCAGAGAGTAACCACAGGTGGCAACACCCTTCCTCACGCCGAACCGGCCCGACCGGTCGCCCGACTATGGCAGCGGCAGAACATAGGGACCCGGGTAGTTCTGCAGCCCGTTCAACGGGGCGAACCGCCGATCGGTACCCGTCTGCCCGTAGGAGCAGTTCCGGGCCCGGGTGATGCAGCCGTCGATCCAGAGGTTGAGCGCTTCGTCATTCCACCCACCGAACCAGTCGGCGTGCAGCGACCCCCCGGGCGGACCGTCGCCGGCATGGCCGTCGGCCGAGAGATGCCAGCCGTCGACCGACGACTGGCCCGGATAGTAGAGCAGGATGCTGATCTGGGGAAGTCGAACCGGATGCGACGACGGGCACAGCTGCGCCCCGTCGACGAACCGCAGATGGGAGCGGTGATCGGCCGAGTCGAGGTTCCGTCCGTCCCAGCACTCCGGGAAGGCGATCGAGGCGTTGATGATGTCGCCGCCACAGTCGGGGATGTGGTTCGACTTGTTGTAGGCGTGGCCGCTCCCGCCACACGACCAGTAGAGGACGCTCGACACGTCGAACGACGATCCGGCGCTCCCGCTGATCATCTTCAGCCCCACCGGAAGCGGCTGGGCCTCGCCCGGGAACTTGGTCTTGTAGTAGAGGATGATGTGTTCAGGAACAACCACGTTGCCCTTGCCGTCGAGCAGAGCCGGCGTCCAATAGGCGGAGCGGTTCAACTCGAAGCCGTTACAGGTTCCGCCGCCGCTGTCCAGCAGGCTGGAATCGGTGGTGTTGGCGTTGGTTCCGGTGTTGCCGAAGAACATGTGGAGGTGTGACCTGCCCGGCTGACCGGGAAAGACAATCGGGTCGTCGTAGGCGAAGTGGGAGTACTGGCAGGCCATCCGGAACTGGCCGTCGCCGACGCTGCCGTTGTCGGGCGTCGACGTCGGCTCGGTCAGAGCGTTGAGGTCGAGGTCACTCGACGGCACCGAGCTGTAGCGACTGAACAATGGATTGGTGTTGCTGAGAGCGGCGAGCCCTGCGTTGCTTCCGCTGTGGTGATCGTCAACGGACGAAGACGTTGATGATGTCGTCGGGATCGTCGTGATGGTCGGGGCGGCCGTCGAGCTGGAGGCGACCGTTGTCGACGAGACGCCGCCATCGGAGGTCACCATCGAAGATGTCGTGGTGGCCGAACTCGACGATGATGTGGTCGTCGAGGTCGACGAGGACGGCGATGGTGCCTCGGTCGACGAGGGTCCGGTGGAGGTTTGGCCCAGCGCCGGTGCTTCCAGGAACGTGACCGGGGCCACCGGTGGCGAAGACCTGCTGCCACGACGGTCGTCAGATCCCGACGAGCCGCTGTTGCCCCTCCCAGGCGGGCGTTCCCAACCCGGAACCGGCGATACCGACTCGATCCGCTGGTCGACGTCACGCTCGCCCGTTTGCCCGACAATGGCGGCCAGTGCGCCGGCCAGCGTCAGCGCCACAACGGCCGTCGACAGCATCAGGCGCAGCGATCGGTCACCGGCCCGCGCTGCGGTTTCCACACCATGCATGCCCGATTCGTCGGTCAACTGGTGGGGGGACCTTTAGTTTCCGGTCCAAGATTCAGACCACCGACCAAGGCACAGCTGTGAATCGCAATGGCTCCAACTGCTACTCTCGGAGCGGCCCGACCGTCCGGTAATCCGGCTTCACCAGGAGTGAGCGAATGGCCTCCAGCATCCGCAGTGACGACCTGTTCAACGCCAGCACCTGGCTCGTCGACCGCCACGTGGCCGATGGCCGGGGTGATCAGGTGGCTGTTCGCTGTCTGGGGAACTCCGTCACGTATCAGGATCTGCAGCACCTGATCGAGCAGACGGCAGGGGCATTGCGAGCCGTCGGCGTGCAACCCGAACAGCGGGTTGCGATGGTCATGCTCGACTCGGTCGAGTTCGTGGCCACGTTCCTCGGCGCCATGCGGATCGGAGCCATCCCGCTCCCCATCAACCCACTGCTGCCCGGACGCGATCTCGGTGCCATCGCCGCCGATGCCCGGGCTCGGATGGTGGTCGTCTCCGGGGATCGAGCCGCCTCCATCGCCGACCTGGTGGCCACCGCGCCCGAGGTTGGTCTGGTTGTCGTCACCGATACCGAGGACGGCGCATCGCCTACCGTCGAACTCGACGCCGACCACATCGAATCCACGACCTGGTCGGCGCTGCTGTCGAACGAAGGCGACGGGTCGCCGTTCGAGACCTGGGGTGAGTCGCCCGGCTTCTGGCTGTGCACCTCCGGATCGACGGGGCAGCCGAAGCTGGCCATGCACCGTCACATCGACATCAAGGTCACGTGCGACACCTTCGCCGATCATGTGCTCGGTGTGCGCCCCGACGACCGCTTCTACTCGGTCGGGCCCATGTTCCACGCCTACGGTCTCGGCAACTCGATCTCGTTCCCCTTCTCGGTCGGCGCCCCCA
>JAOTVU010000246.1 GCA_029863385.1 Acidimicrobiia bacterium | reverse complement strand
GGCCGGGGGATCCGGCAACAGATCATCGGTCGCTGTGCCGTCAAGGGCCGCCGGCATCGGCCAAACGACGGAATCGGCTCGGGCGACCACAACCGGAGGCTGATTGCTCGGCGATCCGGTTCCGGTGTGCTCAATGTGCAACACCGGTGCCGCAGCTGGGTCACTGTCGTAGGACTCGGCGAGACGCTGGCCGGTTCCCGTAATGATGAAGGCGAGTGCGTTGCCGGCCACCCATCCGGGGCGATCGACAACTTCTTGGACCAGCGCAGCCAGGTCGGGCGTCTGCTGATCCGGACCGGCGGCCCGTTCGGCGTCCCACGGCGGCGGCGCCCACGACACCGAGGTGAGGGTCCGGGCACGCCCCGATATGTCGAACGCATCGCTCGCAAAACCCAGGGAATGATCGACGGCCTCCGCCTCGATGGCCAGTGAAGCCGGGTCGAGTGATACTTCGTTGGCCTGAAACTGGAGCCACGCCGAGGTGATTGTCGCCCCCGGGGGAACGTTGATCGCAGCGAAGCGGATTCCGACGACCTGGTCGCCGCGCGTCGGGTTGTAGACAAGCTCTAGTCTCGAGCTCGAGCGGGACACGTCGCCCGCCCCGTCCTCTTCGGCATCGTCGTTCGAACCGGATACCCGGATGTCGAGAATCGGATCGTTGTCGACGATCATGATCGACGCCGAGTCGGGGGATCCGAGCTGATAGCCCGCACCGGCGACAATGGTGATTGCCACCGACTCCGGTTGCTCGGACGCGATGTCGTCGAGAGCGCTGACAAGCACATCGGCCGAGTCGGCGCCGGCGCCGATCGTCACGGATCCGGACAACGCAGCGTAGTCGGCCCCCGGTGTGGCGGAGCCCCCTACCACGTAGCTGACGACGAGTTCTTGATCGGTCGGACCCGAACGGGCAATCGAGAACGCAGCCTCATTGGGGGTTTCGGCACCTTCAACGGCCACGCCATCGGTGGTGGCGGCGGTAACCGTCGGTGTGTCGTCGTCGAGCAACGTGATCGACGCCGAGGGCCATGAGCCGACTACGTACTCGGGACGCTCGACCACGGTCACGACCACGTTCTCGCTGCCCTCGATTTCCTCGTCATCGAGTGCCGTGACCACGACGTCGACATGTTGGGCGCCGGCCGGAATCGTCGCGGTGCCAGTGAGAGCGATGTAATCGCCATCAGGAGTGGCGTTTCCGCCAACGCTGTAGTCAACGATCATGTCGAGATCGACGGGACCCGACCGTGTGAAGCGGAAAACGCCCTCATCGACCGGGCTGGAACCCTCAATGGCCTCGTCGTCCAGGGCCCGCACCGACACGGACACCGAGTACACAATATGGAGCAGGGGGGCGGCGCCGGGAACCCCATCGTAGGCCTCGGCAACTCGCTTTCCCGTCCCGCTGACGATGAACGCCATCGCAGAGCCCGACGCCCAGCCAGGGCGATCGACGATCTCCTGGACAAGCGCTGCGAGCTGCGGCGTACGCTGATCGGAACCGGCGTCGCCCGTGTTCCAAGCTGGGGGAGACCACGAAGCGAACGCGATCGAGCGAGATCGCGACGAGATGTCGAACCGCACGTCGGCGAACGGAGCCGCATCATCGGTGGCCTCGGCCTCGATCCGCAGGTCCGTTGGCTCCTGGTTCGTTTCGTCCGCCTGAAACTGGATGAATGCCTCATCGATCCTGGCTCCGGCTGGAACGTCGACTCCCGTGAACCGGATCCCGACAACCTGCTCGCCCCTGCTTGAATCGACGACCAGCTCAAGGTCGCTGCTGGTCAGGGACATGGAGCCGGTGGCCGATTCCTCGGCGTCGTCAGCGCCGGCAGCAACCCTGGTCTCCATGTTGGTCGGTTCCGCCGCCTCGGCCGCAGAGTGAGGCACCAGTAGTCCCGCGGTCAGGAGCAGAACAAAAAGGAAAAGAAGGTCGCGCGAACGCTTCGTTCGCGAACGCCGCTCCATATCCCTGAACATCGGTACCTCGTATCCCGCGACCCGAATCACGATCGTAACCCGGCCGAGACCGTCGGCACAAGCTTCTTGTCCGCTCGCGAGCTACCGGCTCGACCGCATCCGATCCGTTTCGCGGCTCCGGAACAGGCCGGCTATGAGAGATCGACGTCGCCGAAACCGGACGTCAGGAGCATTCAGTCTCGGCCCAGCGTCTCCAGGAACTGGGGAACCGGTCGCGGCCCACGGGCCGCCTCGAAACCGGAGGCCAGCCTGATCAGGGTCGGTTCGTCCCACTGGCGACCCATGAAGGTCAGCCCAACCGGCAGACCGAACGAGGTGCCCATCGGCACCGTGATCAGGGGATAGCCGGCCATCGCGGCATAGGAGGATGTTCCGCCCAGGAAGTGATCGCCGTTGACCAGATCGGTGGGCCAGGCCGGTGAGCCGGTCGGAGCGACAATGGCATCAACGCCGTAGCTGGCGAAGACGGCGTCGAGGCCCTCGTCGCGGGAGATCCGCAAGGAGTTGGCCAGGGCGGTCGGATAGTCGGGGTCATCGACGCCCCCTCGGCCCTCGGACAACTCGAAGATCTCCTGGCCAAACCACTTCAGCTCGACATCGGCGTTGGCCTCGTTGAACTCGATCAGATCGGCCAACGTCCGTGGACCCCCGTTCCGGGTGGCCAGGTACAGGGCCATGTCGGTCTTGAACTCGAGCAGCAGCACGTCGAACTCGGGCGAGGCCGTCGAGAACTCCTCGAAGGAGGGGAACTCGACCGGGTCGACCAGTTCGGCCCCGGCCCCGGCCAGAACGGTCAGCGCCTGTTCCAGGATCGCCGACGTCTCGGGACTCTGGAAGAACAGTTGCCGGGCCACTCCGAGCCGGGCTCCGTTCAACCCGTCGGGGTCGAGGAATGTGGTGTAGTCGGTGTGGGAGTTTCCCTCGCTGGCGGCGGTGGCCGGGTCGCGGGAGTCGACGCCGGTCAAGGCGCCGAGCACGGCGGCGGCGTCGGCCACCGTTCGGGCCATCGGCCCGATGGTGTCCTGGGTCCGGGAGATGGGGACCACGCCGGCCCGGCTGGTCAGCCCGACCGTCGGTTTGATGCCGACGATGCCGTTGGCCGTGGACGGGCAGACGATGGAGCCGTCGGTTTCGGTGCCCAAGGACACGGCGGCCAGGTTGGCCGAGATGGCCGCTCCGGAACCCGAGCTCGATCCGCAGGGGTTCCGGTCGAGGACGTAGGGATTTCGGCAGGCTCCGCCCCGCGCGCTCCAGCCGCTGGAACTCTGGAATCCTCGGAAGTTGGCCCATTCCGACAGATTGGTCTTGGCCAGGATGACCGCTCCGGCCTCCCTCAGCCTGGCCGCCACGGTGGCGTCGGCAGACGGCGAGGAGTCGACCAGGGCCAGCGATCCGGCGGTGGTGGCCATCTCGTCGGCGGTGTCGATGTTGTCCTTGATGACCACCGGTATGCCGTGTAGCGGCCCCCGGACCTTGCCTTGGCGCCGTTCCTTGTCGAGTTCTCGGGCGATCGACAGGGCGTCGGGGTTGACCTCGATGATCGAGCGGAGATCAATCGTTCCCCGGTCGATGGCCCGGATTCGGCGCAGGTACTTCTGGGCCAGGTTGACCGCCGTGAGTTTTCCGGCCGCCATGGCCGCCTGCATCTCGGCCACCGTCATCTCCTCGATGTCGGCTGACGGCCGAGGTCTGCGGCTGGGCGACTGGCGTGCGGTCATGGGATCGCCGACAGGACGGACGGCAACGGCTGCCGCCGCGACGGCCCCCGACTTCAAAAAGGCTCGACGGTTGCTTGGCTGGGCGTGCATAGTTCGTAACTCCAGGTCATCCCGCGCCCCTGGTGGTCTCCGCACGTCGAAGCGCATCGCTTCTTGGAGAAAGGCTAGCTCCCCCCCGTCCGGTGGGCAAGGTTCTCCCCGCTTCGGCGAGGCCCGAACGCCCGATCCTGACGCCCGTTGCCCGGCACGCACGGCTGTGACCGATTCCCCACCCGGGCCGGGACCGCTCCGGACTCGTGAGGTAGAATGAAGGCGCGGATCTTCGGATCTGCGGATCTTCGGATCTGATGTCTGGAAAGGATCGCAATGTTCGACGGAAGTTTTCGCACTGCGTTCGATCGAGTTGTCGCCCCGCTGGGCCGTGGACTTCAGCGGCTAGGTGTTTCGCCCGACGTGATCACCGTGTTCGGGATCCTCATGGCCGCGTCCTGTGGCCTGGCTATCGGCCTCGGCAGATTCTGGTTGGCCGCCGTGCTCCTGGCCCTGACCGGGCTACCCGATGCCCTGGACGGCGCGGTAGCCAAAGCCGGCGGGCGGGAAGGGCCCCGAGGCGCCTATCTCGATTCGGTGTCGGACCGCGTGAGCGACAGCCTGCTGTTCGCCGGCGCCGGCTGGTACTTGGCCGGAACCGACAATCCCCGGATGGTGATGTTGCCGTTCGCCCTGTTCATCGCCGCTTCGCTTGTTTCCTACCAGCGGGCCAAGGCGGAGTCGCTTGGATTCGTGGCCAAAGGCGGCTTGATGGAACGAGCCGAGCGGTTCATCGCCCTGGGATTTGGCCTCATCGTCTATCCGCTTTTTGTCCCGGTTCTGTGGATCATGCTGACCCTGACCACGGCCACCGCCGTCTATCGGTTCTACAAAGTCTGGGGTCAAGCCAGTGGCACCATCCCCGTCACCGAGCCGACCAAACGCCTGCGCTCTGGTAGAGCCCGTCGTCGTAACCGCCGCTCGGTGGCCGACTTCCGTCAGCGGGCCCAGGCCCGGGCCGAGGCCCGTCGCCGCAACAAGCTCTAGGGGAGTCGGGAACGGTCGTCTGGTGTGTGCCGTCGGAGTCGGTGGGCAAAAGTCATGATCGTCGGCGTGCATCATCGATGGCGCCGCTGACGTGACCAGCCGTCAACTCAAGCTTCTGAAGGCGGCGTCGGCCACTGTTCGGGCGGTGCCGCTGTCGGTGGCA
>JAOTVU010000245.1 GCA_029863385.1 Acidimicrobiia bacterium | reverse complement strand
GCCGACGCGTGGAATCTGGAACGGACCGTGGCGATCGCCATGGACGCACTCCGGGTGCCGCCCGGCGACTCCGACGTGTCCACCCTGTCCGGCGGGGAGCGGCGCCGGGTCGCCTTGTGCCGGTTGCTGCTGTCTCATCCCGACCTGCTTCTGCTCGACGAACCGACCAACCACCTCGACGCTGAGTCGGTTGCCTGGCTGGAGCGTTTCCTCGCCGACTACACCGGGACGGTGATGGCCGTGACCCACGACCGGTACTTCCTCGACAACGTGGCCGGCTGGATCCTCGAACTCGAAAGCGGACGCACCTACCCGTACGAGGGCAACTACTCGGGCTGGCTCGAGCAGAAGCAGGCCCGGCTGGCCCAGACCGAGAAGCAGGCATCGGCCCGT
Organism: Acidimicrobiia bacterium; assembly: GCA_029863385.1. Taxonomy (GTDB): domain Bacteria; phylum Actinomycetota; class Acidimicrobiia; order Acidimicrobiales; family SZUA-35; genus JAHELU01. The sequence continues at coordinate 4,570 of JAOTVU010000245.1, read as the reverse complement.
CAGGCGACGCTGGCTCGCGAGCTGGAGTGGGTACGCATGTCGCCCCGGGCCAGGCAGGCCAAATCGAAAGCCCGGCTCAGCGCCTATGAAGACCTCCTCGCCGCGTCCCAGGCAGATCGCGACGATCGCCGGAAACTGGAGATGACAGTTCCGATGACCCAGCGGCTCGGCGACAAGGTCATCGAAGCCGAGGGCCTGGTCAAGGGATTCGGTGATCGACTCCTCATCGAAGACCTCACGTTCCGGCTGCCCCCGGCCGGCATCGTCGGCGTCATCGGCGCCAACGGGGCAGGCAAGACAACCCTGTTCCGGATGATCACGGGCCAAGAGCAACCGGATGGGGGGACTCTCGAGATGGGATCCACCGTCGATCTTGCCTATGTCGATCAGTCCCGCGACGCCCTCGATCCGGCGCTCACCGTGTATGAGCAGATCACCGAAGGCAACGAGATCCTCCGCATCGGCAACCGGGAGATGAACGGCCGCGCCTACGTCGCCTCCTTCAACCTCAAGGGAGCCGACCAGCAAAAGCGCGTCGGCGAATTGTCGGGCGGGGAACGCAACCGGGTCCATCTGGCCCGCATGCTCACCAAGGGCGGCAACGTCCTGTTGCTCGACGAGCCGACCAATGACCTCGATGTCGACACGCTGCGTGCCCTGGAGGATGCGCTGCTCGCTTTTCCTGGTTGTGTGGTTGTGATCAGCCATGACCGATGGTTTCTCGACCGGGTCGCAACCCATGTCCTCGCGTTCGAAGGGGACTCACAGGTGCGCTGGTTCGAGGGCAACTTCACCGAGTACGAGGAGTGGCGGCACCAGGAATTGGGCGCCGAAGCCGACCAGCCTCACCGGATCAAATACAAACCGCTGGTCAGGTGATGGCTGTGGCGTCTCCTCCGGCCGCGTCGGCCGCCTCGACGTCCTCGCGCCGGATACCCAGCACGAACAGGATGGCATCGAGGTAGGGAACGTTGACAGAGGTGTCCGCTACCTCTTTGACGACCGGCTTGGCGTTGAAGGCGATGCCGAGTCCGGCCGCCTCGAGCATGTCCAGGTCATTGGCCCCGTCACCGACCGCCACGGTCTGAGACACGGGGATCGCTTCACGGGCGGCCACCTCACGCAGGATGTCCGCCTTGCGGGCCCGGTCGACGATCGTCCCGGCCAGCTTTCCGGTCACCACCCCGTCAGCGACTTCGAGTGTGTTGGAGAAGACATGGTCGAGCCCGAGGTCCGAGCCGAGTTCATCGACGAAGAAACTGAACCCGCCGGAAACGGCGGCCACCACGTACCCGAGCCGGTGCAAGGTACGCACGAACGTTCGCGCCCCCGGCGTGAGCCGGACCTTGGCCCGAACCCGCTCGAGCGCACCGACGTCCAGCCCGGCCAGGAGCCCCACCCGCTCGGCGAGGGCCTGGCCGAAGTCGAGTTCGCCTGCCATCGCCCGCTCGGTGATGGCGGCAACCTGGTCGGTGATGCCGGCCTCTTCGGCGAGGAGGTCGATCACCTCATCCTGGATGAGCGTCGAGTCCACATCGATGAGCACGAGCCGCTTGGCGCGTCGCTCGAGGCCTTCTCGCTGGATGGCGACATCGATGCGATGGTCGGCAGCAGCCTGCAACAGTCGCGGCCGCATCTCGGAGACGTCGCCTCCGGACACGACCAGTTCGTAGCTGTACACCGGGTAGCGGGACAAGCGGAAGATGCGATCGATGTTGCCCCCACCACCTGCGATGGCCTCGGCGACACCGGCCAGGGCCATCGCCGACAGGCCCTCGCCCAGCACGGTCACGGCGTGGCGGATCCTGGCGGGCGGTTCGGGGTCGGACTCGACGACGTCGAATTCGATGGTGATGGACCGCTCCCAACCGAAGAACAAGAGGTCTTTGAGGGCAGTCGACCGCTCCGGCAGCGAGACGAGCAGGCTGAGCATCAGGTGGTCCCGGACGACGACCTGCTCCATGTCGAGCACTTCGCCGCCTTCGGAAGCCAGGATCGACAGGAGCCCGGCGGTGATCCCGGGCCGGTCGGTGCCGCTGACGCGGATGAGGATGTTGTTGTGGTCGCTCACCGGCGGGAGCTTAGACCCGGGGAGGCTCGTGCCCGGCCAGCAAGTGGCGGAGATCGAGGATCTCCTGTTTCAGTTCGTCGATGTTGGCGCCCGCGTCGGCGGTGGCGTTCATCTGATGGAAGATCTCGGGATCGATGCCGCCTCCCATCCCGGTGGCCGCCCCGACGTTGGCCGATCCGAGTCGTCCCGCCATATGTGCCTCGAGTTGTCGTTCGAGTTGCTCGAGGCGGCGGATGAGGTGGGTCCGGTCCTGCCGGACCGACAAGGCTCGCGCTTGTTCGACGAGATCCTGCTTCTCGAGGTCGAGTGCTCGATGCCCGGCGGCATCGGAGACATCGAGGTTCGCCGTGAGTACTTCGATCTCCCGCAGCCGTTGCCAGATGGAGTCTGCGTCCATGCCGCGAGCCTAGACAATGGTCGACGGTGTACGACCCATCGCCTACGCTATCCGACCAATGCCTACCCGATACCTGGTCGTCGCGCTCGTGTTGCTGACCGCATGCAGCGACACCGCATCGCCGACGTCGACCACGACGGCCGCCACGACGATGCCACCCGCCACCGCCGCACCCGCCCCGACGACGACGCCGGCCACGTCGCTGGTCATCACACCCGAGATCGTGACCTATGAGGACCTCGAAGGTCGCTTCGCATTCGAGTACCGGTCTACCTGGGAGGCCACCGTCGACGAGTTCGGCGATGTCACGGTGTGGTCACCGCTCAGCGACGAAGACGACTCTTTCACCGAGTACGTGGAGATCTATGCGATTTCGGTCGCCGACCTGGGCGTCGAGTCGATCACTGCCGAAGAATTCATTCTTCGGATCGCCGAGCAGATCACGGCGAGTTACGACGCCGTCGAAGTGCTGTCCGAGGCGGCCGACCAAACCGACGGGGTGCCCGACTACGGAGCCCTGTTCCAGGTTCTCGACGAGGGCGAGAACCGGTTCCTGTCGTATTCGGCGGCGATCCAGTCGGATGTCGTCTACGTGCTCGGCTATGTCGGAGCGGACGAATTCCACCAGCACCTCACCGAGGCAGCCCTCATCGCCGAATCATTTCGCTGGCTCGGTCGCTAACGACGCTCTCGCATCTATTTGATGTCGATGTTGCCGCCGTCAAGTGCCTGCTTGCGGGCGATGTTGATGGCCGGATCCCAATTGGTGGCAAACACCAGGTGACCGTCGTTCGGATCCCAGGCCGTGTACGACACGGTGTCGACAGTCAACGGATCGGAATCGTCGTCGCCGTCGGTGACCCGCACCTGGAGCAGCAGGCCGGATGCAACCACGGCCGACGTCGTCAGGTCGGTGAGGGTGGCCGAGGCGGCGCTGATCTCACCCAGGATGCCGGACTTGCCAACCGAAGCAACACTCATCGCCTTCAACTGGTAGTTCGTCACCGTCCCGTTGGGCAGTTTGTATTCGTAAACGATGTTGATGTCGCCCTTGAGGTTGTTGCCCTTTTTGCCGCTGTCGGCGTTGAACCCGTGGTTCTTCTTGCTGCCCACGTTGGCCGGGTACTCACCGGCCGAATTGGAGAGGAGCAGATTTCCGCCACCGGTTATCGTGTGCTGCACGCCCTTGAAGACCCGGACGTTGCAGCTGCCCGATGCGTTCGATGAGCCCTCAGGGCAGCGCTGGCTTGCCACCAGGTCGAGGCCACCCGACCAGGTCGGTCCACTCAACGTGGCATTGACCGCGAACGTCGCTTCGGCACCGCCGCCGGTCACACTGAACGACCGGTTACAGAACGCCGTACCGGCGGTGGCCGGTGCTCCCGGGTACAACAGGACCACTTCGTCCGTGCACACCGGCACCGTAGACGCACCGACGAAGAAGCTGACCGTCCCGCCGACCACACTGCCGCCGTCCGTTGACGTCACGGTCACCCGCAACGGGACGGTGCCGCCGGTCTGGAGTTGGGTCACTCCCACGTATCGCAGGACGGCGTCGGTCACCGGCGTCACCGTGATCGTGAACGTGACCGGCCCGCTGGTGTCGACGCCTCCCCCGAACGTGCCGCCGGTGTCGGACAGTGTGACCGTGACCTGCGCCGACCCATTGGCATTGAGGGCCGGGGTGAAGGTCAGCGTGCCGTCCGGGGCGATCGCCGGCTGAACCGAGAAGAGCGCGGTGTTGCTGTTCGACACCGCGAACGAGAGCGTCTGACCGGCTTCGTCGGCGGGACCGGCCGAGATGCCCGATGCCCACGCCGCCGAGTACGGACCCGAATCCTCCGCCACCGAGATGTTCGGCCCGGCGGTGAACGAAGGTGCGTCGTTGACCGCGACCACCGTGACCGTGAAGGTGACCGGCCCGCTGGTGTCAACGCCGTCGTTGGCCGTGCCTCCGTTGTCGGACAGCGTGACCGTGACCAGCGCCGACCCGTTGGCATTGGCGGCCGGGGTGAAGGTCAGCGTGCCGTCCGGGGCGATCGCCGGCTGAACCGAGAAGAGCGCGGTGTTGCTGTTCGACACCGCGAACGCGAGCGTCTGAC
>JAOTVU010000244.1 GCA_029863385.1 Acidimicrobiia bacterium | reverse complement strand
AATCCTAACGCAACCCGGGCCACGAGTGGCCCCGGGTTTCTACGGGCTTGGACGTTCCCGGAGATCGCCTGGTTCCCGCACGACCACCACATTGGGCCGCTTGAGCCGGGCTGGGACGTGGCGGTAGATTCGGCGGTGTGTTCCTGCCCACCGTCGGTGACGTGCTCTCAACCCATGCCCGGGTCCGGCCGAACGACCTCGGAGCCCGGGATCTCGATCGCTCGTTGACCTACAGCGGCTGGAATGAGCGGGCCTGCCGGCTGGCCAATGCGCTGGTCGGACTTGGGCTCAGCCACGGGCAGCGGGTCGCGGTGCTGGCCTACAACCGGTTGGAGTGGGCAGAGATCTACGCTGCGGTTGCGAAGTCCGGGCTCGTGGCGGTGCCCATCAACTTCCGGCTCACCGGGCCCGAGGTGGCCTACATCATCAACGACAGCGGCGCCGAGGCGGTGATCGTCGAGCATGCGCTGATCGACGTGATCGAATCGGTCCGTACCGATCTCGTGGTGCCGGCCGAACGCTTCATCCTCGTCGACGGTGCCGCCGGCCCGACTCACGCCGGCGAGTACCGATCCTATGAAAAGCTCTTGGCGGGCGGCGCACCCACCGAACCTTCGGTGATCGTCGGCCCCGACGACACCGCCTGCCTCATGTACACCTCCGGCACCACGGGCAACCCGAAGGGTGCCGTCCGCAGCCACCGGGGCCTCACCATGCTGGCGCTGTGCACCGGCCTCGAATTCCGGCTTCGGCCCGGTGATACCGCTCTGCTGGTGATGCCGATGTGTCACGCCAACTCGCTGTACTTCTTCGTCAGCTTCCTCCATCGGGGCGCGCCGATCACGGTGTTCTCCCGGTCGAGCTTCGACCCGGAGCTGTGCCTGGCCCAACTGGGCCGGGCCACGTTCTCGTCACTGGTCCCCACCCACTATTCGCTGATGCTCGAGGTTCCCGAGGCCCGGCGGCCCGACACCACATCAGTGGAGAAGCTCCTGGTGTCGTCGGCCACCGCCTTCGTGGAGACCAAGCGGCGGATCATGGACATGTTTCCCAACTCCGGGCTCTACGAGCTGTACGGGTCGACCGAGGCCGGCTGGGTCACGATGCTGCACCCGGACGAGCAGTTCGATCACCTGGGATCGGTCGGTCGGGAGGTGGTGGGTTCGGCGCCGATCCGGATGCTGGACGACGACGGCGTCGAGGTGCCCGACGGCGAGCCGGGCGAGCTGTTCTCGTCGAGCCCGTACCAGTTCGACGGTTACTGGAACCTCCCCGACCGCACGGCCGAGGCGATGCGGGGCGACTACCTGAGTGTCGGCGATATCGCCCTGCGGGACGAACAGGGCTACATCCAGCTCATCGACCGCAAGAAGAACATGATCGTGACCGGCGGCGAGAACGTGTACCCGTCCGAGGTCGAGAACGTGTTGGCCGAACACCCCGACGTGGCCGACGTGGCCGTGGTCGGGGTGCCCGATCCCCGCTGGAGTGAGCAGGTGGTGGCTGCCGTTGTGGCCCGCAGCGGGACCTCACCGTCCGCCGAGGATCTGACCCGGTGGACCGCCGAGCGGCTGGCCGGGTACAAGCGGCCACGACGGATCGAGTTCCTGGAACCCGAACAGATGCCCCGCAACGCCACCGGCAAGATCCTCCACCGGACCCTGCGGGAAATGTTCACTGAGAAGGAGTCGCCATGACACCGAACCCCGATCCTCACGTTCCGGAGGACCTCAACACCGACGAGCACAGCGTGGCCGCCTGGGTGGCCCGCTCGCTGGTCAACCGGGGGGTGACCCGGGTGTTCGGCCTGCAGGGCGGACACGTGCAGCCGATCTGGGACTTCCTGGCCAAGGCCGGGGTCGAGATCATCGACGTGCGTCACGAGGCGGCGGCCGTGCACATGGCCCACGCCCACGCCGAGCTGACCGGCACGCTCGGGGTGTGCCTGGCCACCGCCGGGCCCGGTGTCACCAACTGCGTGACGGGGGTGGCCAACGCCCACCTGGCCCGGGTCCCGGTGCTGTTGATCGGCGGCTGCCCACCCCGTCCTCAGGCCAACATGGGTCCGCTGCAGGACATCGCCCACGCCGCCATCATGGCCCCGATCACGGGCTACTCCCGCACCGCCCGGGTCCCGGAGCAGGCGCTGCGTGAGCTCGACGAGGCGATCGCCCGGGCCAGGGGCGACGGCGGCCACCCCGGACCGTCCTACATCGAGTTCCCCACTGACGTGTTGAGGGTGACCGTGCCGCCGGAGCTGGTGGTCGACGACTGGCTGCAGCCGGTGCCCGATCGCCGCTCCCTTGCCGATCCGGCCCTGATCGGCGCCGCCGTCGACGCCATCCGAGCGGCCCGTCGACCGCTCGTGATCTCCGGTCGGGGGGCGAAGGGGGCTGCGGAGGCGCTCGTCCGGTTCCTCGACGCCACCGGCGCCCGCTACCTCGACACCCAGGAGAGCCGGGGACTGGTCCCGCCCGATCATCCGGCTGTGGTCGGCGCGGTGCGGGCGGCGGCCATGAGTCAGGCCGACCTGGTGATCACCGTGGGGCGCCGCCTCGACTACCAGCTCGGCTTCGGCTCCCCCGCGGTGTTCGGTGACGCCCGTTTCCTGCGCATCGCAGAGGTCGCCGGCGAACTGATCGACAACCGCCGGGGCGACCCCGAGATCCTGGCCTCGGTCGACTCGACGCTTGAGCGGATTTCCTTCGAACTCAGCGAGACGGGAGGGGCGGGCGAGCTCGATGCCGACTGGGCCGACGGGCTGACCGCCAGACATCGGGAGCGCCTCGCCGCCGGGAGCGAGCGGGAGGTCCCGACGGTGGGTGACGACGGCCGGATTCACCCGATGGCCGTGTTCGCCGCCATTCGGGAGGTGGCCGCCCCCGATTACATCGGCATCGCCGATGGCGGCGACTTCCTGTCGTTCGCCCGCATCGGTCTCGACACCGCCACCTACCTCGACGCCGGAGCCTTCGGCTGCCTCGGCGTCGGTGTCCCGTTCGCCAACGCCGCTGCCCTCGCCCACCCCGACCGGCAGGTGATCTGCGTGACCGGCGACGGCGCTTTCGGGATCAACGCCATGGAGGTCGACACCGCGGTCCGCCACAACGCCCGAGCGGTGTTCATCCTGTCCAACAACGCGGCGTGGAACATCGAACGGTTCGACCAGGAGATCAACTACGGCGGCCGGGTCGTCGGCACCGAGCTGCGCGACTCCGATTATGCCGCGATGGCGGTTGCGCTCGGCGCCCACGGTGAGCGGGTCACCTCCGCCGACCAGCTGGCCGGGGCGCTGGAGCGGGCGCTGGCCAACGCGCCGGCGGTGATCGACGTCGTCACGTCGCGATCGGTCATCTCCTCCGATGCCACCAAGGGTCTCGGCTGGGTCCCCGAGTACCAGGCGCTGGCCGCCTGGGACGACGCCGAACAGAAACGCCGCATCGTCTCCTGACTACGGCGACTCGGCCAGCCGTGCGGAGAGGAAGTCGAGCACCTGGTTCCGCGCGTCGTGGGTGGGATGACCGGGCTTCCGTGAACCGGAGACCGAGCACCGGGCAACCGGCGGCCGCCCGCTCGGCCACTCGAGCCAGCTCGGATTCGCTCAGCCCGGTACTGGCCTTGCGGGCCGATCCGAGCGGAAAGGGCAACGCCGGCTGGCTGAGCACCGGGGCGACGACGGCGTCGTCGAGCATCATGGCGAGGCCGACCCCGCCGGTGAGGCACACGCCGACGAAACCGATCCCCGGCCCGCCATGAACGGCGTGAAGATCCCGGCCCAGGGCCCGGAGCCAGTCGGTCGCCGGGGACGAGTCCCGCAGCGCCATGCAGTGGAACTCACTGCTGATACAGGCGCCGAGAACCGTCGTCACCTGCCGGCGGGTCGTCGCCGGCGCACCGGGCGTACCGAACATCGAGGGCAGCGCAACCGACAGGCCACGGTCGACGAGACGATCGGCGAACGCCACCACCGTCGGCGTGATGCCGGGGATCTCGGCCGCCACCAGCACGCTGCGACCCTCGCCCCGGTGGTACACGTCATGGGTGATCCCATCGTGGGTGAACGGCTCGATGCGGTAGTCGGACCTTGGCACACCGGTTTGGCCCGGTCAATCGTCCCGGCCTCGACGCCGCTCCACATGACGGACCGGTTACAGCATTTGACAGAACGCGCCGTGGGCGGTGCTCTGACAATGAAGGGACCCGCGCTGTGCGAGTCGGGCGACCTCCCAAGAAGGTAGGAGTTCAATCATGTATCTGTGGGGCGCAAGGAACCAAACGCGGCGCGGTGCGGGTCCGAAGGCCGCCTCCTACATGGGAGAGGTGCGGGATCTCGTGTCGTCGATCACCGGGATCCCGTTCTGGTCGTGGGCCTGCGTGGCCGGTGCTCCGCTGGGGACCCTCATGATGTCGGCCCGGGTCGACAGCATGGAGCAGTTCATGGCCGCCACCATGGCCGTCACCGGAAACGCCGACTACGCGGCTCTCACGAAATCCGGAGCCGATCTGTTCGACGGTCCGACCGAGACGGTGATGGGGCAGGTCGTGGGTATGGCCGGGGAGATGGGTTCCGAGCCGAGCCCGCTCATCGTGGTCACGACGGCCACGGCAGCCCCCGGTCGGCAAGGGGACGCCATGGCCTGGGGCGTGGACATGCTCGACTACATGGCCGAGCTGACCGGAACCTCCGGTTTCTTCACCATGGCAGCCGTCGGCTCGATCAGCGACGTGTCGTGGATTCAGAGTCATGACGACAGTGCGTCGATCGATCGGACGATGGGGACCCTCATGACCGATGAGGGCTACCGGCAACGGATGGGGGCGGCAGGAGGCTTGTTCGTTGCCGGCTCGGGCAACCGCATCGTGATGGCCAAGATGCCGTAGGATGCCGTAGCGCTCGGCAGCATCCGCCAACCCCGGGGATAGGGGTCGGATGAACGGGAGGACCGATCACGTGACCGGACCGCTGTTCCTGGCCGTCGAACCCGACGACGAAACCAAGTCGCTCCTGGC
>JAOTVU010000093.1 GCA_029863385.1 Acidimicrobiia bacterium | reverse complement strand
GGTTGTCGTGCACGAGGTCGAACTCGTGCGCCCGGTTCTTCAGCTCGCGATGGGCCCGGTAGCTGAAGGCGAGGGGCTCGGGGAACGTTCCGGTCGAGAACTGACCGATCTCCAGCAGGTCGGGAAGGGATCGGATTTCCCAATAGGCCGGGAAGCGACCGGGATAGTGGTCGTTGAAGATGTCGAGGCTGGGCAGCTTCGTCAGCGTGATCCGCTCGTCGAGCACCGGATACGGCTGCCCCGACAGCACCTCGACCGAATGGCCGAGATCGACGAGTGCCTTGGTGAGGTGGCGGGTGTAGATGCCCTGGCCTCCGACGGTGGGCTTGGACCGGTACGACAGGTAGGCCAACCGGAGCGGCTCATCGGCCCCGATGGAATCGCGCTGGTTACCCGGATTGTTGTTCGACATGGGCCTGCCTCACCTCCGACGGTGCCGTCACGGCAGGTCTGGCGGGCAGTGCCACCCGCTTCCATCTGACACCGTAAGGCTGCTTTCTCTCTCTAAGGTTACGGGGTAACCGGTGGGACGGTGGTCCGAAACCCCGTGTCCGGACGCCCACCACCATAGGACAGGCCGCCACCGGGAGGACTCGGAAGCGAATGAAAGCGCTGGTACAGCGGGTGGAGCGGGCGCAGGTGACCGTCGGAGGCGAGGTCGTCGGACGTGTCGGTCCGGGGCTCTGTGTCCTGGTCGGCGTCACCCACGATGACACGTCGGCCCATGCCGAGAAGCTGGCCAGCAAGCTGGCCAAACTTCGGATCTTCGATGACGACGACGGGAAGATGAACCGCTCGGTGCTCGATGTCGGTGGGGAGATTCTCGTCGTCAGCCAGTTCACGCTCTACGGCGATGCCGCCAAGGGCAACCGCCCTTCCTACATCGAAGCGGCCCGGCCGGAGCAGGCCGAGCCACTGGTCGACGAGGTCGTCGACCACCTGCGGGGCCTCGGGCTGAAGGTCGAGACCGGGCGTTTTCGCGCCGCGATGAAGGTCGAACTCGTGAACGACGGCCCCGTCACCATCGCCCTGGAGCTCTGAGGCCCCGACTCCGTTCCGGGGTTCCCAGGCCCCGGAAACGGGTTCGGGAAACCCCAGAACACGGCCGTTTTGGTACTAGGGTTCTATGGATGTTGGCACCGGGGATTCCCTGATCCTTCCTCGGTCGGTTGGAATCTGTCGGCCCGCTGACCCCACTCGGAGCCGACGAAGGAGCGGAACGCATGCCCGAAGCCGGTTGGTATCAAGATCCTCACAACCCGAATCAGCAACGCTACTGGGACGGCCAGACCTGGACCGAGCACACCCACGACGCTCCCTTCAGCATTCCCAGCGCACCCCAACCCGACTACGGCCCCGGCTATGTGAACGACATCGGTGACTGGCTCGGCCGGTCCTTCAAGGTCCTGTTCGCCAACGCCGCCCCGGTGTTCATCCTCCTCCTGATCGGGTTGATCCCCGGCATGCTCAGTTTCTATCTGATCGCCCAGGCCATCGACGGCGTGTCGGTGTCACTCGACGACGCCACCTTCAGTGGCGTCAGCGCGTCGGCCATCGTGTTCGGGATCGCCGGACTCCTGGTGTCGGCGATCGCCTCGGTGGCGATCGGTCTGGCGCAGAGCCATCTGCTCCACCGCGGTCATCTCCGTTTGACGACATCGGTCGGTCCGTCACTGGTGGCGGGCTTGAAGGGCACGCCACGCTACATCGGTTGGTCGATCGTGATCGGTCTTGCCGTCGTGGCGGCTTTCATCGGCGGGATCCTGATCGTCGTGCTCGGCGGTCTCGTCCACGGGGCGTTGGCCGTGCTGTTCGGGATCGCCCTGTTCTTCGCGGCGATCATCGGGCTGGTCTGGTTGTGGGTGAAAGCAAGTTTCCTGAACGTCAGCTCCGCCGTCGGTCCACCCGGTGAGTCGGCGCTGCGCGAGTCCTTCGATCGCTCCGCCGGTCGTTTCTGGCCCGTCTTCGGTCGCCTACTGATCCTCGGTCTGATCGGGATCGCCGTCGGCACGGTCATCTCCTCGATCGCCGCTCCCGGCTACCTCAACGGGTTCGAGGTGACACCCGACGGAGGTGCCGCCCTCGGCGGCGTTCCCATCGAGGACCTCGAGGAGATCGTGTTCACCGACCTCATTCCCTACGACGCCGACTTCCTGGTCGCCACCGTCATCTCCAGCCTGCTGAACGGCATGGTGGCGCTGTTCAGCCGCTCGGGTGTGACCGCACTGTACGCCGACCTCGACGGTCCGCACGGCCACGAGTCGAGCGATGTGCCGGCTCAAACCATGTCGTAGGCCGGCGACCACAACCAGCGATGACCATCCCCCCGGCCGCCGCCATCGGTCCCTCGACCTCGACGTCGACCGCGGCCTCCGATGCCGTCCTGGTCACGTCGATGATTCGGGCCCTGGCCGTCTTCCGGTGGGTGACCCTCGGTGGCGCCGTGATCGGCGTGATCCTGGGGCGCTCGGCGCTGGTCGAGCCCGTTGCCGCCGTGGTGCTGCTCGGTGCAGCCACCGGCCTGACTGGGTACCTGTATCTTCTCGGCCGGCGTCGGCCGACCGAACTCGTCCGCTGGTCGTGGCTCGCCCTCGAGGTCGGTCTCGGGCTGACGCTTCTCGTTGCCGACGGGCTCGTGTTCTCCGACGAGCGCGCCCAGTCGCTGCCGTGGGCGTGGCCCGCCGCCGGAATAGCCGCAGTCGGGATCGCGGCCGCCGGTCGGGGCTCGAGCCCCCTGCTGGACCATGCGGGACTGCTGGTCGCCGTCGTCGTCGGCACGGTGAGCGTCCTGTCGGAGATCGTCCTGCTCGGTCGCTTCTCCGGCCCCGACCAGATCGGCGTGTTGTTCTCGAAGATCGGGCTGTGGCTGCTCGTGGGGCTCCTCGTCGGCCCGCTGATGCGACGGCTGCTGAGGGCGGAGCGGCTGATCTCGGTGGCCAAGGCCCGCGAGGAACTGGCCCGCGAGTTGCACGACGGGGTGCTGCAAACCCTGGCCGTCGTCCAGCGCCGATCCGACGATCCCGACCTCGCCGCATTGGCCCGCGACCAGGAGAACTCGTTGCGAACCTACCTGTCGGATGATCGTTTGATCGGGGCGGCGGCCGCCCCGTCAGGTCGGCTTGGGGAGGCCGCGGTGGATGAAGCCGGAGCCGGTCTCGCGTCGATGGAGGTGACCGGGGGTCTCGACGCGGTGCTCCGCCGGGTCGCCACCGACGCCGAACGCCGCCACCGGTTGAAGACCCAGGTCGTGGTGGCCGCCGACTGCCCACCACTGTCACCGGCGGCGACCGTTGCTGTCGCCGGTGCGGTGACCGAAGCGGTCACGAATGCGGCCAAACACGGTGCCGCCGAACGGGTGACCATCTTCGCCGAGCCGAACGAGGGCGACGACGGCGCGACGGTGTTCGTTTCGGTGCACGATAACGGATCGGGTTTCGTGGTCGATGGGATCATCGAAGGCATCGGGCTGTCCCGATCGATCAGGGGTCGAATCTCCGAGCAGGGAGGCCGGGTCGAGATCGCCAGCCGGCCGGGCAAGGGAACCGAGGTGAAACTATGGGTGAAGGCAGACAGTCGCTGGGACCGGTGAGGATCGTCGTCGCCGACGACCACGCCATCTGGCGGACCGGACTCAAGGAGGACCTCGGTGACAACTTCCTCGTGGTCGGGGAGGCATCCGATGCCACCGAGGCCATCGACGTCGTCAAGAGGACCAAACCCAACCTGGTCCTGACCGACCTGCACATGCCGGGCGGGGGAGGGGTGGCGGTGGCCAAAGCTGTCGCCGGCGACGTGCCTGTGGTGATGCTCACGGTGTCGGAAGCGGAACGGGACCTTCTCGAGGCGGTCGCCGCCGGCGCCGTCGGCTACCTGCTCAAGTCGATCGACGCCGACGAGCTGCGACGCCAGCTGTGGAGGGCGGCCCAGGGTGAGCCGGTGTTCTCGGCGTCGCTCGCCGCACTCGTATTGACCGAATTCCGCCGTCTTCGCAAGCAGGCTCCCGACGGCGAGGGCATCAGCGATCGCGAGCGGGAGGTCCTCCAGCTCGTCGCCCGCGGCCACACCTACGGCGAGATCGGCGAGGAGCTGCACATCTCGGCCAAGACGGTCGAGAACCACGTCCGCAACATCCTGAAGAAGCTCCGACTCAACCGCAAGAACGAACTCATCCGCTACGCCATCGACCACGGCATCGAGTAACCCGCGGCACGTTCGAGCCGGCGGTTGCGGGTGCGGTTTCGCTGGTCGGTGACCGCCGGAAAAGGGGTGGCCGGTTATGTCGTCGCCTTGAGCACGATGCCGATCACGGCGAGGATCACGACAATGTAGATCACCGCATCGGATGCTCCGCCGGGGAACCACGCCATGAACTCCTCGTCGAACTGCGAGGCGAGGACGACCGCCAGGCGTCCACTTTCCACCGTCATGGCCGCAACATTACCGGACCGTCACGATCCGCATACTCTCCCATGGGTAGGTGATTCGTCCCTCCGGCCCCTCTGATGCTGCGCGACGACTCGGGGCCCGTGATCGGCGTGGAGTTCGACTATCGGGGCCACGGCGGGCTGATCTGGCTCCGGCCCCAGCGCCCCGTCACTCCAGCGGTGAGAACAGGGCGACGAGGGCGGTGTCGTCGACGTGGTCGTGGTCGGCGACCGCCGGGTCGTACACCGAAACCTGCACCAGGTCCGGTTCGGTGATGAACCCGGCGGTGACCATTCGGTCGAAGTGGGTGCCGAAGTCGGCTCGGGCGTAGAAGGCCTCGTTGATCCCAAGCGACAGCAACCCGCCCGGCCGCACCAGGCTGACCAACTGGTCGATGGCGTCGGGTCCGACGTGACCGTGGGTGAAGGTGCCGATGCTGACCATCCCGCCGTAGCGTCCCTCGCCGAGTACGAGCGGCTCGAGGACGTTGGCCTCGAACAGGTGGCGGTAGATGGGCTCGCCGCGACCATCGAGCTTGTCGGCGGCCTTGGCCAGCATCTCCGGGGACAGGTCCAGCCCGTCGACCGGCCACGGACCTCGCCGCCGCAATTCCACACCGCCGACCCCGGTCCCACAGCCGACGTCGAGCACCGCCTCGGCCGGACCGAGGTCGGCCCGCCGCACGAACTCTTCGACCACGTGGCGGTGATACACGTAGCCGTGCTCGACGATGAAACCCTCCTCGAACGTGTCGGCCCAGCGGCTGTACAGGCGCTTGACGTCGGAGGCCGACTTCAGCGAGTAGGCATCGTCGAGACCGATCTCATCGCTCATGCCCCAACGGTACTGCGCCGTGAAATCCACGGCCAGCGCTCATCGATGGGCTAGCTTGGACGATGGTTGAAGCGGGTGTTCGCGGGTCGATGGCGCGGGCTGCGAACACCCACTCCCACCTCTTCTCTCCGGACGGCGGCCAGTCCGGCGCCGGCGGCCAGCAGCCCGTAGGCCACGATCGGCCAGGGACCGATGATACTGGCCAGGGTTCGCCCGCTGCGCATTTCGACCGTGGCCTGAAGCGTTCGGCGCTCACTCACATTCGTGCGCTGCAACACGGTTCCGCCAGGATCGATGACCGCCGACAGCCCGGTGGGGGCCACCTGCAGCACCCAACGATCGTTCTCGATCGCCCGCAACTGGTTCGATGCCACCTGCTGGGTCTGAACCTGGGTCAGCCAGTAGGACGAGCCGTTGGTGGGGTTTGTCAGCAGCTGTGCGCCCTCACGAACCGAGTGCCGGGCCCGCTGCTCGAAATAGCCCTCCCACGAGATCGACACGCCGACCGGTCCGACGTCGGTGTCGAGCACGGGTGGCCCGGTGCCCGATTGCAGGTCACCACCCGGCAGCGGCGCCGACGGTGCCAGCGACTCGATGAAACCCCGCAACGGCACGTATTCGCCGAACGGCACGATCTTGACCTTGTCGTAGCGGTCGGTCTCGGAACCGTCGGGCAGGATCACCGATTGGTAGTTGAACCGGGCCAGGTCGTCGCCCCGGGTGAACCAGCCGGCCAGGACCGGGGCGTCGTTGCGTCGGGCCACGCCGACGACCTCGTCGTAGGCGTCGTCGAAGGCGAGGTAGCGGCCGGGGTTGACGACGTTCTCGGGCCAGACGATGAGGTCGACCGGACCGACGATGTCGTTGGAGGCCTCGACGTGGCGGCCGAGCACGACCGGCTCCTGCGACGACGACGCCCGGGTTCGTTGCGGACCGCCGCCCTGGACCAGCGCCACCTCGGCCGTCCGCTCCACGTTCGAGCGCGGGTAGAGGAGGCCGCCGAGCACAAACACGGCCGCCACCGCCAGGGCGGGGGCGAGACTGCGGCCCATGGTCGCCCAGTCGAGGTGGTCCGTCCGACGGGCAAGGGCGAGGTGGCGGACCAGTCGAGCCAGAGCCTGGCCGACGATGACGACGGTCACGACAACGAGCAGCGGGCCGCCGAGACGGGCTGGGTACACGAACGGCGATTCGACCTGCCCGAGGGCGACATTCGCCAGGGGAACGCCCCCGAAAGGCCAACTCCAGCGGGCGAACTCGGCCAGAGCG
Organism: Acidimicrobiia bacterium; assembly: GCA_029863385.1. Classification (GTDB taxonomy): domain Bacteria; phylum Actinomycetota; class Acidimicrobiia; order Acidimicrobiales; family SZUA-35; genus JAHELU01. The sequence goes on along the minus strand of JAOTVU010000093.1, from coordinate 13,118 downwards.
AAGGTTCCGGGGAGCGTCCACGCTCGAAGTCGGGGAGGAGTGAGCGCGGCGGCGAGGCCGAAATAGGCGGCGTAGAACGCACCGGCTGCAACATAGCCGGGAGCGGTGAGATCCCACATCCACAACATGGCCGGGTACAGCCACGTTGCGGCCACCAGCCACATGCGGGCGAACCGTTGCCGCCATGAGGGAGTGTCGATCAGGTGATCGACGATGGCGATGCCGACGAAGGCCAGCGGCCACCAACCCCACGGCGGCACCGAAGCAGCGATGCAGATCCCCGCCACAACCGCCCACAATCTGTTCCGAGCGCGCCAGGCAACACCCCGTGTCGTCTTGACAGCAGAGTTCGGGAGGGGTTTCGAGGTTGCGGCTGGGGTTGGGCTCGGTCGAGACGTCATGCCAGCAACTCTCGGGCCGCCTGTCGACCGCCGGCGATGCAGGCCGGGATACCGATGCCGTCGTAGGCGGCACCGGCCAGGCGAATCCTGGGGTGATGACGGACGAGGTCGGCCCGCACCTCGGCCACTCGGTCGAGGTGACCGGGCTCGTACTGGGGGAGGGCCGATGGCCAGCGTTGGATTCGAACAGCGGACGGCTCTGCGACCAGCGGCACCGCCTGGTCCAACTCCCCGAGCAGCGTGGCGGTGAGGGTGGCGTCGTCCATGCGGGCGGTGCGGTCGTCGCCATAGCGGCCTGAGGTGAGACGGATCAGCGCCTGGTCATCGGCCCGGTAGTGGGGCCACTTGGAGCTGAGCCAGGTGCTGGCCGTCAGCATCGTGCCGCCGACCCGGGGGAAGAGGATCCCGGCGGCGTCAAGGGGTGGTTGGCCGGGGATGATGACCGTGGCCTGAGAGACGCCGGCGTACGGGAGGTCGGCGAGGTGTGCCCGCACCGCCGGAACATCTCCGATGAGCCCGGCGACGACCCGGGCCGGGGTGGCGACCACGATCGCGTCGACCGTGGTCGGATCGGGGATCTCGTTCAGGGCACGAATCGGGTGGCCGAGGTGGAGGCCCGTGGCGGGGAGTTCCTCGGTCAGGCGCTCGATGATGCGGCCCACACCCCCGGACAGACTGAAGAACACCGGCGGACGTTTCACGGGCCGATTCCCGTGATCGCCGCTCTCGTCCCGGTCACCGCCCAGGGCCGCCCCGATCTGCGGGTACATCTTGCCGAGGCCCCGGATCAGCGAACCGTGCTCCGTCATCGCCTCGGCCAACAGCGGGGCGGCGGCCCGCAGGCTGAGCCGGTCGATGTCGGACGCGTTGATGCCGCCGACCAGCGGATCGATCAGCCGGTCGGTCAGCTCGTCGCCGAGCCGTTCCCGGCACAGCGATCCGATCGTCACATCGTCGGCCAGATCGCCGGGCGGCATCGTCAGATCCCGGGCCGCCCGGTCCCGACCGGCCTCGCTGATCAGGTCGGTGTGCTCGAGGGCCAGCGGGTCGACGGGCACGCCGAGCACCGTGCCGCCGGGCAGAACGTGGAGGCGACCGTCGAGAAAGAGGTAGGCCGGTTTGGGGGCGATCGGGTGGGTCATCTCGTCGGTCAGCCCGAGCTGCTCGACGAGTTCTCGCCCGGCCTCGGCCCGCATCAACACGGCGTCCGGCCCGGCATCGACCATCGGCGCCCCCGGCTCATCGCCGACGGGGCTGGTGAGGATCTTGCCGCCCCAACGGTCGGACGCCTCGTAGACGTCGACCGTCCACCCCGCCCGGTGGAATTCCCAGGCCGCGCTGAGTCCGGCGATGCCGCCCCCGATGACGACCGCCCGCCGGACGACGTCAGACACCGGAGGCGCCGCCCTGCACCCGACCCTCTGCGTGCACCAACTCGACCACCCGGGCCAGAATGTCGGGATCGGTGTCGGGCAGCACACCATGCCCCAGGTTGAAGATGTGGCCGGGATGGCCGTCGTTGTCGTCGAGGATGCGGCGGACCTCGGTTTCGACGACCTCCCAGTTGCTCAGGCAGACCGCCGGGTCGAGGTTGCCCTGCAGGGCGACCCGGCCGCCGGTTCGCTCCCGGGCCACCGACAGCGGGGTTCGCCAGTCGACGCCGACCACCTCGGCCCCGACGCCGGCCATCTGATCGAGTAGCTCGGCGGTGTTGATGCCGAAATGGAAGCGGGGCACGCCGAGATCGGCCACCCCCTCCATGATTCTGGCGCTGTGAGGAGCCACGTGTGTGCGGTAGTGGTCGGGATGCAGCACTCCGGCCCAGGAGTCGAACAGCTGGACGGCGGCGGCGCCGGCCTCGACCTGGGCCCGGAGCGTGGCGATCACGATGTCGGCCAGCCGGTCGCACAACTCGTGCCACAGAGCCGGCTCGCTCAACATGAGCGACTTGACGATGCCGTGGTTCTTCGACGGACGGCCCTCGACCATGTAGGCGGCCAGGGTGAACGGGGCGCCGGCGAAACCGATGAGCGGCACGTCGAGTTCCGACACCAGATTCTTGATCGTCTCGGCCTGGAAGCCCATGTCGACGTCGGGGTCGAGCGGTCGGAGGCGCTTCAGGTCGTCGGCCGAGCGGAACGGTTTCTCGGCTTCCGGGCCGACACCGGGGGTGATGTCCATCCCGAAGCCGACGGCCCAGATCGGCGTGATGATGTCGGAGAACAGGATGGCGGCGTCGACCCCGTAGCGGCGCACCGGTTGCAGCGTGATCTCGGTGGCCCGGTCGGGCTCCTGGATGGCGTTGAGGATGGTGCCCTCGCCTCGCACCTGGTGGTACTCGGGGAGGGAGCGTCCGGCCTGACGCTGGAACCAGACGGGAACCCGGTCGTCGGGTCCGCTCGCCGGTTGTTGTCGGGCGGCACGCAGGAGGTGGGGGACGGTCGATGACGACGATGTTGAGGGGGCTTCTGAGGTAGACATTCACCTCTGAAGCTACCGCCATGAGCACCTGTTTGCGGGTCTGAAGCGGCGCCCGAGCCGGTAGAATACAAAGCCCCCAAAAACATGGGGTTGGAGACGGCTCGCCCGTGAGGCGAGAGGATAGAGAAGCGTCAACCGGAGTTCTGTGACGGACACACATCCCGAACTGCAAGCGGAACAGGAACACATCGACATCGCCTACCGGCGGCTGGAGGAGGCTCGTGACGAGGCCCTGCGGCTGAAGGACACGATCGAGGTGGGCCGGGGTGGTACCAACCAGGCCCGCTGGGAGCGTGAGGTGTTCTACGAGAACATCGCCAACCGGCTCAGGGAGCTGGACCTGGGCGAACGTTCGCTGTGTTTCGGCCGAATCGACCAGGCCGAGGACGCGGGCGGTGGGAGCTATCACATCGGCCGGGTCGCCGTGTCGAGCGCCACCCAGGAGCCACTGATCGTCGACTGGCGGGCGCCGGTCTCGGAGGCCTTCTACCGGGCCACGGGTCGCGATTCGCAGGGTCTTGTCCGTCGCCGCCACTTCAGCTCACGGGGTCGCCAACTGCTCGACCTGGAGGACGAATTCTTCGGCGATGCCGCCACGGCCGCCCGGGTCGTGGTCAACGGCCGGGAGCTTCGGGGCACCGGAGCCTTGATCAACGCCCTGGAGGAGAACCGGACCGGCCGTCTCAATGACATCGTCGGCACGATCCAGGCCGAACAGGACGAGGTCATTCGCTCGAGCCTCGGCGGTGTGCTGGTGGTCCAGGGAGGGCCCGGCACCGGCAAGACCGTGGTCGCGCTCCACCGGGCCGCCTACCTTCTTTACGCCCACCGTTTCCCGCTCGAAGGCCAGGGCGTCCTCGTCGTCGGTCCGAACCGCCTGTTCCTCGGCTACATCGAGCAGGTCCTGCCGTCGTTGGGTGAGGCCGGCGTGGAGATTGGGGTACTGGCCGACCTGGTCCCCGGCGTCCGGGTGATGGGTCGTGACGACGGTGATGCCGCTCGCATCAAGGGTGACCTGCGGATGGCCAAGGTGGTCCGGCGGGCGCTGCGCGACCGTCAGCGTCCCTTGCGGACCGATCTGATCGTGCCGATGGGCGCCCGACGAATCCGGGTGCCGGCTGCGGTCACCGGGACGATCGTCAGTGAAGCCCGGCGTCGGTTCCGGACCCACAATGCCGCTCGCCGCTACGTCGTCGCCGAGCTCTACGAGGCGCTCGCGGCCCACCATCCCGAGGCCATGTCGGCCGACATGGTGCAGGAGCAGCTCGCCGACTCGGTGGAGGTTCGGGAGGCGCTGCTGTGGATGTGGCCGGTCCTCAGCCCGGCCCAGCTGGTGCACGATCTCTACGGATCGCACGCCCTGATCCGCTCGGCCGCTCCCGACTTGACCGCTGATGAGCAGGCCGCCCTGCACCGTCCTTGGGCTGTCGGCAAGGTTGCCGAGTCGGTGGTGTGGACGACGGACGACGTCCCGATTCTCGACGAGGCGTTCGAGGTCCTCGGACCGCGCCCGAACCGGAAGCTCGACGACGACGTGCGGACCTACGGGCATATCGTCGTCGATGAGGCCCAGGATCTGTCCCCGATGCAGCTGCGGATGCTGACCCGGCGGTCGTTGAACGGATCGATGACGATCGTCGGCGACATCGCCCAGTCGACCGGAGCGTGGGCCCACGGCGACTGGGACGAGATCCTGGAGCATCTCCCGGACCGCAAGCCGCCCCGCCGGGCGGAACTGACCGTCGGCTACCGGATCCCCGGACCGTCGATGGATCTCGCCGCCCGCATCCTCGCGGTGGCCGCACCGGACCTGCAGCCGCCGATCTCGGTCCGGTCCGAGGGCGACGAGCCGAGGTTCGTCGCAGTGCGGTCGACCAACGGGTCGAAGTCCCCGCTTCTCGACGCCGTCGTCGACGTCACCCGTCGTCAGGTAGCCGACGGCGGAGCCGGAAACCTGGCCGTCATCGCCCCCCGGTCGCTGTACCAGCCGATCGTCGAGGCGTTCGACGCAGCCGGTGTCACGATCGGACGGGCGCCCCGCGACGGGTTGGCCCATCAGATCACGGTGGTGCCCGTCAACCTGGTGAAGGGTCTCGAGGTCGACGTGGCGCTCGTGGTCGAACCGTCGGTGATGTGGGCCGAGGAACCTCAGCCGGCCCGCTCCCTCTACGTGGCCTGCACCCGTGCGACCAAACAGTTGGTGATCGTCCACGCCGACAGGCTGCCCGACGTTTTGACCTGACAGGTGGCGTCCGGCCCGAGCCCGGCGCATACCCGCCGATCACCGGCTGAGCCGAGATCGTTTGGAGCGTCAGGCGATACGGAGCGTGCCGTCGATGTCGTCGGTGAGGGCCGAGGCGAGTTCCACCATCCTGGGCGAGACCTGCGCTCCGAGTTCGCGTTGGAGTCGGACCCGGTAGTCGTCGATCGCATGTACGGCCGACGCCGTTTGCTGACGCTCCATTTCGGCCCGTACGAGCAGCCGCAGCATCGATTCCCGAAGTGGTTCCTCGGCCAATACCCGTCGGGCCAGCAGCACCGCATCGTCGTACGCATGACCCTCCACGAACTCCCGGCAGCGATCGTCGACGGCGTGCAACCTGGTCTGACGCCACCGCAACCGGAACGGCCAGACCCACGGGTCATCCCAGCCGATCAGCAGGTCACAGAGTAGGCGATCCACTGCGACGCCGTCGCCGGCGTGCCCGCGGCAGATCTCGTCGAGGTCGACCCGAACCTCGGGACTCAGGCACATCACCGCCGGTTCCCGGTCGACGATGGCGATCGAACGGGTGGTTTTGAGCCGCCACAACGCCGACCGTAGATTGGCCGTGGCCCGTTCCTCGTTCTTCTCGGGCCACAACATCCCGCCGACACATCCTCGGGTCAACCCGTGCCGGTGGAGGGCCAGAAGGGCGAGCAGTCGAGCCCCGGTCGGCGTCACCGTGATCGGCTCGTCGCCGTCGTCGAACGCCGCGAACCGTCCGACCAGTTGCAGCCTCAACGCCCCGCCCTCACCGGAGGCACGGTTCCATGATCTTCATCGTGTCGGGGAAGGGACTGACCCCGAGTTCGCTGTTCAACAGTCGACGCAGATCCGAGAAGTGGCGTATCGCTTCGTTGACGTTGCCCTCGGCCAGGTGGCTTCGGAGCAGCAACTGGTGGGCGGCCTCGTTCAACGGGTCGATGCTGACGGCCCACGTGGCGTCCATCACCGCCGCCGCCGGTTCGCCCCGTTCCAGATGGGCCGACGCCCGTTGTTGCAGCAGTTCGACCTGGCATGCCCGCACTCGTTCCCGCTCCACGATCACCCACTCGTCGTACCAGCCGGTGAGCAGCGGGGCCGACAGCAGATCGAGATCGAATCCGAGGCCGACGTAGGCCGGCGACAAACCGTCGGGCCGCCGGCGCAGGCACAACCGGTGGACGTCGACGTCGACCTCATCCCGAAGCGACAGCTCCCGGCATGAACCGACCAGCAGCCGCCGGGCCCCCTCCGGCATCCTCCAGACCACCGCCCTCATGTTGGCCAACGCCCGCGCCCGACCGGCCTCGGGCCACAGGAGCCCGGAAAGTTCAGCCCGATTCGTGCGGCCGGACAGAGCCAGCGCTGCCAGCAGCCGCGCCGACTGCGTGTCGACCGGGATCAATCCGTTGGCTCCGGTCAGCGAAAACTGACCGAGCAGCCTGAGCGTTGCCTCCATGCGAGATGCCCTCCATCTCCGAGCTGAAAAACGGGGTGGTGACTCCGACCTGCGAGCGCCGCCGTCGACAATCGCCGGACTGTGACAAGACCCGACGTCGGCCGTCGACGACTAGATGGTCGCTCGGTCAGACCTGATACAAAATTACTTCCTCTGCGCGAAACTTTCTCGTCCTTCACCGGCCCCTCGATCGGGCACGGACCTTGCCGCCGGTCAGGCCGCTCCGGCGACCAGCGAGCGGAGCTCGGCGGTCGGATTCAGCCCTGAGTAGCCCGCCAACGTCCGGCTGTAGCGGTCGTATTCCTGATGGGCGGCCGACACGTTCCCCTGGGCCAGGTGGGCCTCGACGACGAGGCGACGACTGCTCTCCCGGAGCGGGTCGATGGCCACCGCCGCCAGCCCGGCCTCGACGGCCTCCGCGGTGCGCCCCGACTCCAACGCCGAACGGCTGCGACGCTCCAACGAGTTGAGCGTCAGCTGCCGGAGCCGCTCCCGCTCGATGACCAGCCAATCGTCGTACCAATCAGGCAACAGCTCCGACTGCAGCACCTGGAAGGGCATGAGCACATCGAACCCGGCCTCGGTCGCCGGCCGGCGGGAGGCCAGCGCCTCGATGCCGTCGCGGACGTCGACCCAGACGTCGGTGGCAAGCCGAAGATGGGTCTTGGTGGCGGTGATGATCGACCCGCACGTCTTGTTGAGGCGCCACAACGTCGAACGCAGATTGGCCTTGGCCCGCTCCTCGTTGGTGTCGGGCCACAGCTGGAAGGCGGCCCGGCACCGGTCGACCCCCCGAGGTGACAACGCCACCAGGGCGATCAGACGCTGCATAGCCGGCTGCAGGGTGAGCACGTGGTCGTCGACCTGGGCTTCGAACCCCCCGAGTAGATGCAGACGGATCTGGTTGTCGGACGCCGACGAGTTGGTGCCACGGTGGTTGGTGAACACGGTTTGAACCCTCCTGATGTTGTTTGAGGGCCAGTGTGGTCATTCAACCGTCGCGGATCCGTCGCGATGATCGACAACATTGTTCGCCCGCCGCGGCCGGCAGTCGGCGCCTGCCGTGGCTCGGCCGATCGACTCAGCCGCCGATCGGGACGTTCGATTCGACCATGTCCGGCGCACCGCCGAAGTAGTCGTCGTAGGGGTGGTCCGGCGGTTCGGTCGGCGCGTTCCGCGGTTGCGGTTGCTCGACGCGGCCACTCCGGAACGACTCGGGAGGTCGGCCGGTCGCCGTTCTGATCGTGGCGTGGTGGATGCCGTTGCGCTCCGTCACCTGCTCACCGGCCAGGAGAGCGGCGAGTCCCCCGGTGTCGTGGTCGGGATGGTGGAATGAGACATGGAGGCTGTCGGGACCGATCACGGAGACGCCAATGTCGAGTCCCTCCGAGGTGGTGGTCAGAATCGGGGTCGGACCGACTCTGGAGCCGGCCGCCATTGCCCCGTCGAGGATACGTTGCCAGGTCTCACCGACGTGGGCGGTGTCGACCAGCGGATTGGGGTGTCGGGAGCGGGCCACGACCAGCAGTGCACCGGCCGCCAGTGCCAGAACGATCGGGGCCGAACGGACGGCGAGCGCCGCCGAGGCCCCCACCTCGTTGAGAGCGAGGCCGGGATCGACGCTGACCTCCTGGTCCCACAACCAGATCGCCGCCCCGAGCTGCATGATCGCCATGACCCGGGCCACGGGCACCGGGCCCACGTGCGGGCGCTCGTCACCGCGTAGGGCCTCGGTCCCGAACCGCAGCACCGAGTACGCCGCCAGAAACCAGACCGTGGCCGTTCCCGGGCGGCTGCCGATCAAGGCACAGGCGACGGCGAAGATGGCGAGCAGCCCGGCGGCTTCGAGAAGCGGCACCGGCCACAGCCGCCGGTCGACGAGCCATGGAGGCACGTGGTCGTGAGCCGGCCCGTAGCGGATTCCGGTGGCGGCGGGGGTCCCGTGGCAACAACCGACGGTAAGACAGCCGATGCGCTCGAACGCGAGGAACGGGGCCAGACCTACGGTCAGTACGTCCAGCCCTTCCAGCACCGGGGCGTCGGACAACCAGAGGTAGACGGCCACCATGGCCGTGGCGACCCAGACATGCTCCAGCCGGACCAGGAATTCGACACCGGTGAACGCCCGCCGCAGCAGGGCCCAGCCGAAGAAGGAAAGGCCGGCCACGGCCGACAGACCGACCGCCACCAGCAGCGGAAAGCCGGTTCGAACCGCGGTCAGCAAGGCGGCGGCGAAGGCCAGGTGGTATCCCGCAATGCCGATCGAGCGGAACGCTGGAATCGTGCGGTGACCAACGGTGATCGTCATGCGGGGAATCCGGTCGAACCAGGCGTTGAGCGTGGGCACCCCACGCTCGTGGCCCACCCGGGTCGGTCCGGCCTGAGGACCGGAACTGGTGGCGGGATCGGTCGAGGGGTCCATGATCGGTCATGCTGGTCCCGCCCCATCACCGAACCGTCACAGTCAGGGACCGCCCGGGCTCCACCGAGGCGTCGTGTCGGAAACGGGCTTCCTGCCGGTGACGCAAGGGTGACGAGGCCGACGGATCGTCGTACCCGTGGCCAATTCACAAGCGATAGCGGCCGTGGCCGTGAGTCTGACGGATCTGCTGAACCGTTGCTTCGCCGATCTCGACGCCACCGACCCTGACGCATTCCGGGCACTGCCGACCGCCCGTACCGTTCGCAGTGAGGACTTCGGTCTGGTCGGAGCCTCGGCCAACAGCGTCATCCGCTACCCGTCGCTCAGCATCTTCTGCTACCGGGTCGACGTGAACCGGACGATGCGGGCACCGTGGTCGGCGGTGGCCGCCCACGACGGCGACATCCATCTCCCACTCGACATCCATTTCCTCCTCACCCCGTTCGACTCCGACCCCGAGGCGGAACTCAAGATCCTCGGCGCCACGATGCAGTGTCTCGAACAGCACCCGATCCTGGCCGGCCCCCGCCTCCACCCCGGCGGCGGCTGGAGCAGCGGGGAAGCAATCCAGCTGATCAACGAGGACCTGGTGACCGAAGACGTGCTCCGGACCTTCGACACCTTGCCATCCGACTTCCGGCTCAGCGTCTCGTACCTGGCCCGCGTCGCCCGCATCGACGCCCCGGACGAACCTGATCACCCCGATGTCTTGACCGCGGTGAGGGGCCTGGCCCCGTCATCGGTGCCGGTGCCATGACCGCCTCCATGCCGTCCAATGTGTACACCCCCGATCGCTACGACGAGCGGGTCTTCCACTTGGCCCTCGGGATCGAACCGACCGGGGCCGTCTCCGGGTTGCGGGCCCTGTCGTCGGTCGACGTCCGGCTGGAGCAGTTCCCGAGCCCGGTCGACCAGTGGCGCAACTGGCGGCCTGGTGAGGCCCTCACCCCTTTTCTCCCAGCGATGCTTCGGCATCCCTCGGGCCGGTTCGCACTGCTGTATCATCGCCGGTCGACGACAACCGTCGCCATGCGCATCGTCGACAATCAACGGTCCCTCGCTCCCGGCGCCAACCCGGGGCGGTTCGGGGTCGGCCAGGGCCGGCGGATTGTTCCCCGTCGGGTCTCGGTGACCATCCCGACCGAAGCTGCGGTGCTCGGCGCCGAGGCCGACCCGGCCAGGCCACCGGTTCCCATCTGGCAGCGAAGCTTCCCGCTCGCCTGTTTCCCCGGAGCCACGGCCTCACTGGGCCCGGGAGCGACGGTGATCCGCGGCCGGGTCGAACGCGACGACGGCAGCGGCCTCCTGGCGCCGGTTCGCTGGGCCCGGGTGCGGGCCGCCAACGGCAGCGGCGACGAGATCGGCTGGGCGCACGGCGACGACCGCGGCGAGTTCGTGCTGGCGATCGGACAGTCGGTCAACGACATCGTGGCGCCGCCGGATCCGCTGCCGGTCACGCTGACGGTCGGCTATCTCGACCCTGCACCGATGCCCGATCCCGCCGACCCCCTTCTGGCCACCATCGACCCGCTCTGGGATCTGCCGGTCGAAACCGTGGATGCCTCCGTCGATCCGGCGAGCGAGCCCTCCATCACCGGTCGACGGTTCCTCCCCGGGCAGTCGGTGGTGGCCGCCTTGTCGCCGGCGATGCCCGTTGATCTCCCCCTCGGCCGAGAGACCTCGGTTGTACTCGTCGTGCCCTGACCGCCGGTGTCGTCGAATGCCGACCTCATCAACCATTCGCCAGTCGTCTCGATCAAAAAGGAAACCGAGCAATGCCTGAGTATCTCGCCCCCGGCGTCTACGTCGAAGAAGTCTCCTTCCGGTCCAAAACCATCGAGGGGGTGCCGACCAGCACCACCGGCTTCGCCGGGATGACCCGATGGGGACCGGTGCAGTATCCCGACGGCCCCACCACGAGCGAACCCCGTCTCATCACCAGCCTCCCCGAGTTCGAACGGGTCTACGGCGGCCTCGAGCAGCTGAGCGTCGACCGGGGTGATGGTCAGCCGACCAGCGAGTGCTACACGGCGCATGCGGCCCGGGCCTTCTTCCTCAACGGTGGCCAGCGGCTCTACATCTCACGGGTGTTCGTTCCCACCGATCCCGGCGATGGCTCCGAGGACTGGGGCCTGGCGGAGCTGCTGTTGCCGTTCGGTGTTGGCGACTCGGTCAACTGGCGGGGCCGCTGGCCCGGGGCCTACGGCAATGTGCTGTTGACGGTGCGGGCGGTCCGCAAGGGCAACAGCGCCTTCAACCATGCGCCGACCCAGGGTGGGCCCTCGTTCGGCACCCAGGCACGGGGCCTCACCCGCGGCACCGTGGTGGAGATCACCGACGCCGGGGGCACGCCACCGGGGGCCGGCGACGACCTCGTCGGCAACCTCATGGCCGTCGTCGACATCGACCCTGCTGTCACCGACATCAACGGCGTTCCCCAGCAGAGCTTCCTCGACGCCTCCGGCGCTGCGTTCACCATGCCGGCCGATCCCGTGATCAAGGAGGTGGTGCTCCAGGTGACGATCCGGGCCGGCGACGACAGGGTGGAGGTCTCGGATGATCTGGCCACCCACCCCGGTCAACGGCGGTGGATTGGCAAGATCTTCGACTTGAGCGACCCCGAGGACGAAGACGCCATCCTCTACGTCGACACCGCCGAGGACGACGCGGTGGGCCGTGCCGTGGCGCTGATGGAGGCCCTGCAAACGCCGCGGGAAGGTGTGCGTTTAACCGGTGGGCACGACGGGGCGCTGGCCATGCCCGACAACCTGCTCGGCGACGTGGCCAACCCCGACGACGCCACCCGCAAGGCCACCGGCCTCGAGGCCCTCGGCGAGGTGACCGACATCGCCATCGTGGCCGCTCCCGACGGAGGCACCTACACCGACGCCCTCGAGGATCTGTGCGTCGACGCCGCCGACCGCCTCATCGGCCACGCCGAACGGGAACGGTACCGCATCGCCGTGGTGGACGCCCCCCGAGCGTCGTCGATGAACGAGGTCCGGGAGTTCCGGGGTAAGTTCGACAGCACCCGGGCCGCTCTCTACCACCCCTGGATCGAGATCCTCGATCCGCTGGAACGCCCGGCCCAGGGGGCCCCGCCCCGCCGGATCCTGCTCCCGCCATCGGGTTTCGTGACCGGCATCTACGCTCGCAACGACGTGACCCGCGGGGTCTTCAAAGCCCCGGCCAACGAGGTGGTGCGAGGGCTCACCAAGTTCGAGGCCAACATCAACAAGGCCCGCAACGACGTGTTGAATCCCGAAGGCATCAACGCCCTCCGCTTCTTCGAGGGCCGCGGCAGCCGCGTGTGGGGGGCACGGACCATGACGTCCGACCCCGAGTGGAAGTACGTGAACGTCCGCCGCCTGTTCATCTATCTGGAGAACTCGATCGACCGGGCCATGCAGTGGGCGGTGTTCGAACCCAACAACCCCCGGCTGTGGCGCAACATCACCCAGATGGTCAACGACTTCCTCTACGTGCAGTGGCTCAACGGGGCCCTGCTCGGATCCAAGCCGGAGGAGGCGTTCTTCGTGCGCTGCGACCGCACCACCATGACCCAGAACGACCTCGACAACGGCAGGATGATCTGCCTGATCGGGGTGGCGCCGGTGAAGCCGGCCGAGTTCGTGATCTTCCGCATCGGCCAGTGGACGGCCGATGCCCGCATCTGAGGTTTCTCGGCCCAAATCGATCGAAAGGTGACCAACCATGCCAGTACAACGTGATAATCCCTACGGGGCCTTCAACTTCATCGTGTCGCTCGGCGGCGACCAGGGCAGCGGCGACGAGGGCCAGGTGGTTGGCGGGTTCAGCGACGTCAGCGGCCTCGGCTTCGAGGTCCAGTACGCCGACTACCGCAACGGAAACGAGAAGGTCAACACCGTCCGAAAGGTGCAGAACACCTTCACCGTCGAGGACGTGGTGCTGAAGCGGGGCCTAATCGGTTCCGACGACCTTTACGACTGGCTCAAGGACGTGCGGGAGGGCGACATCGACCCGAGGGTCGTGACCATCACGCTGCTCGACGAGGCCCGCAACGCCGTGTCGACCTGGAAGCTCCAGAAGGCCCAGCCGAAGAAGTGGAGTGGGCCGACCCTGGCGGCC
>JAOTVU010000243.1 GCA_029863385.1 Acidimicrobiia bacterium | reverse complement strand
GGATGCCCGTGTTCGACATCTTCTACTACCTGCTGTCCGACCTGGCTCGACTTGCGGTCCGTTCTGGCCGCTCCAAGGATCTCGAGATCATCGTCCTCCGCCATCGAATTCAGGTACTCCGCCGCCGGATCGACCGGCCTGCCGTCAGCGACAACGACCGCACCCTGTCGGCGCTATCGCAGTGGCACCGCCGCCGTGTCGCCCGGCGCTGGGCCCAACGTCTGTCTCGTCCCCCGGGCAGGCCACCGACCCCTGTCGAGCTGCGCCAGCTGACCGTGCGCCTTGCGAAGGAGAACCCAACCTGGGGCCACCGCCGCATCCACGGCGAGCTCGTCGGCCTCGGACACAAGGTCGCGTCATCGACAGTGTGGAAGATCCTCAAGGACAACGGCATCGACCCGGCACCGGACCGCTCAGACGTTACTTGGACCGAGTTCCTGCACTCTCAGGCGGCCGTTGCCTGTGATTTCTTCAGCGTCGACACCGCGTTCTTACGCCGCTGCTTCGTCTTGTCCTTCATTTCACATCGACACCCGCCACGTGTTCTACGCCGGCGTCACCGCCAACCCCAGCGGCGCCTGGGCCACCCAAGCAGCCCGCAACCTTGTTCCTCCGACACGCCGATCAGCTTGCTCACGCCAAAGCCCTCGTCCGCGACCGTGGCAGCCAGTTCATCGACGCCTTCGACGACATCTTCCGAACCGAAGGCTTCAAGATCCTCAAAACCCCCCGTCCACACACCGGTCGCCAACACCTTCGCTGAGCGTTGGCTTGGATCGATCCGCCGGGAACTCCTCGACCGCACCATCATCTGCAAATCAACGCCAACTCGACCGACTCGTGACCGACTACATCGCTCATTACAACCACCACCGACCCTACCGCTCCAACAGCGACCGCCCCAGGCCGGAGACGAGCCACCACCGGCACCGCCGAAGGCAACACCGAGGCCAACGGCGGTGAACCGTGGAGTCGACCCGCGCCGATCGGCAGCGAACTCACCAAGTGTGACCCTGCCCTTCAGGCAACCGGGTCGGCGACGCTCCCTACCGATCGGCGTGATCATGTCGGCCGGGCAACGATCTCCCTCCACACGCCGCGAGCATCGACGCTTGTCATCTTCAACCCGGCTCGGGTGATGTTGTCCTCGGTGCGCCGGTTGATCTCGGGTCCGAAGAGTCGGCGCGTCAGAGGGCTCAGCCGATCGGCCAGCCAGCCCAGCAGCGGGTTGCGGGGCCGGACGTGTTCCAACAGCAGCACGTGCCCATCGGGCTTTGTGACCCGTGCGACCTCGCGCAAACCGGCGATCGGATCAGCGACCGAGCAGAACACGCACGTCGCGGTCACCGTGTCGAACGAATTGTCCTCGAACGGCAGGCGATGCACATCGGCAACCTGCAGCTCAACGTCGAGGCCCCGCTCGGCCGTGTTGCGGTGAGCGTGCTCGAGCATCTTCGCGGAAATGTCGATCCCGACGAGGTCGACTCCCGGTTGATAAAGGCCGAGATTGCGGCCGGTGCCCACCCCGACTTCAAGGGTCATACCCGACGCCTTGGCCAGGAGTCGTCGCCTTCGCCTTCTGATCATGAGATCCATCGGCAGCTCGAAGAGGTCATACACCTGAGCGATCCGGTCATAGCGCCGCGTCACAGCAGCCTGCTCCGAATCGGCCATGGGGTCAGCGGGTTCGGTCACCACTACCCCACTATCCCGACACAGCTCGCTGACCAAGAGCACCCCATGGGTCAATGCTCGACGCGCGCCCCGGCGCGGTGTAGAGCCGAACGTCCTCGCCTACGTCACTCCCCCGCCCTTTGCCAGCACTTCTACCGTTCGAAACCTTGACGTTACTGTTCGGCTCGCACGAAGGCGATGGATCCTCGACATCCGAGAACGGGGCCGACCCCCATGCGAACACGTTCGTTCCCTCCTCACCGACCGACTCGACGAGGTCGAGGAGCCCCTCGCCGAACTCAACCGGACCCGCGGCACTCCCCGCCATCGCCGATTGGCTCGACCAGCTCGAACCCGCCGACTGCACCACCTACCGCGACGCCATCCTGTAGACCGCCAACTCACACACGATCAGCGAGGCGCGTGAGTCATTCACCGCTCTGCAACAGGCAAACGACCTGGTCAGAGGCCTGCGGCAAGGGCTCCCAGGTCGAACCTTCCGACGACCCGATACTCCACATCCGGACCTAGCATCTACGGCGAACTTGTACGCCGCCGATCGGGGGCTGAGCGACCGGCCACGCTCCACTGAGCTCCGCTCCGGACCGCTCTGCGGTGTCAGCCTGCGGCTCGTTTGCGTGGATCAGGCGGGAACGTTCCGCCTTCGATACAGGCCTCACCCCATGTATTCAGTTGATCGACAATGGCGTCCAGATCACCGCCGAGGGCGTCGACAACCGGTTGCTCCATGGCATCGGTGGCATCCTCGATAGCCTCCCTCGCCGCCTGCCCGTCGGCGGTTAGCGTCTCGCCGTCGAGCAACCCGCGATCGCGCAGCCCGGCCAGCGCCGCCGCCGTCGCCCCCTCGGGCCACGCTCGAGTCCCGCTGTACTCGCCGAGCGGATAGCCGAGCCACAGCTCGGTCAATACGTTCATCTCGACCGGGGTGAAACCGGCGCCGATGTAGGCGGCGACGTGTGCGTCGCCCCGATGTTCGCGAAGAGCCAGGCAGGCCTGGCACAGCTTTCCGTAGGGATCCTCCGGCCAGTCGAGGGACGCCACGCCGGTGAACAGCACCCGTCCGGTCGGATCGAGATCATCGACGACGGCGGCCAGGCGCCCGGCAACCGACGAGACGGCGTTGCGCTCGCCGTCGCCGAGGGTGGACCGGAGGCTGTCCGCCGCGGTCTCGACGGTGATGCGGTGGATGTCTTCACGGCTCATCAGGGCGCGGGCCCGATCGTAGATCGTTGCGATCAAGCCGGGCTCGAAGGCGGCGAACGCCGAGGCGACGACCGGGCCGCTCGGCTCCCCCATCGGAAACGCACGACCCCACACGTAGGCATCGAAAAAGTCCATCCCGTGCTCGGCCAGACGTTCGTGAAGGAGCGGCCCCCAGACCACCTGCATCGACACCGGCTCGACGGCGTCGCGTAGTCGCCGTGCCGGGCCGCGTTCGGCGACGGCGGCCGGTGTGGTGGTGCCATCCGGAGCCGGTCCGAGGAATGCGGTTTTCACGTCACTGTACTGCATGGTGGCCTCCGTGTTTCGAGGTGTGTTCAGACGGTCCGGCTCGTTCACGTGAACAGTCGGAAACAACTACATTGTGCATGATAGAGACGGACGTCACGTCGACGGACATCGACGAGGCCAACGATCACAAGGAGACACGAGATGACCGCACACGATGAGATGCTGCAGACCGCGGCGGCGGACGCCGACGCGGCGCTGGCCAGACTCGACCAGGTACTGGCCGGTATCAGCGACGGCGACCTCCATCTCGCCAGCCCGTCCGGCGGATGGACGGCTGCCCAGTATCTCAGCCATGCGAATCTCGCCGCCATCCTGTGGCTCGGCGACCTGGAGCGACTTCGCCACGACCCCGATCTGTCCTTCTTCCACCGGGAGGAGATCGGTCACGACGTGCTCGGCTACCCACCCCCGACGGTCGCCATCGCCCGAGCTCAAGTCGCCAGTACCCGGCGGAGCGTGGCCACCTGCCTGCCGGCAGTCGATCCGGAGATTCTCGACCGAACCGTCGAGATTCCCGACCTCGGTACGATGACTGTCGCCGAGTGGACCCCACTCATCATGGGCCACTTCGCCGGCCACCTGCAGGACGTCATCGACACCCTCGACAGTCGTGGCGCGCTTCCAGGAGGCTCTGCCTGATCGTCGATGCAGAGGATCGGCGGGAGGGGAAGGGCTGATCAGTCGAACGATGTGAAGACGCCCTTGCCGGTCTTGCCCTCGTCGAACAGCGAGTAGGCCTCGGCCGCCTGGTCGATGTCCCATTGATGGCTGAAGATGCGGTCCAGGTCGATGTCGCGCTCGGCGATGAAGTCGGCGCAATCGGCCTGGACCGTCTTCGAGAACGTCCAGTGACCGATGATGCTCAACTGACGGAAGATCACGTCATAGGTCACATCGACGTTGAGATCGCCGCCGATGCCGACCATGCACGACGTGCCCCAGATCCGGGTGGACTGGACGGCCGACCGTCGAGCCGCAACCGACGACGTGCAGTCGACGGTCTTGTCGGCACCCTCGCCGCCGGTGAGCTCCAGTATCGCCTCCACTGGATCGGTGTCACTGGGATCGATGGCAACCTCGGCGCCCCAGGCGAGTGCCTCCTGTCGTCGCTCGGGCGAGATCTCGACGGCGATCACCCGTGCTCCCATCTGGGCCGCCAGTAACGTGGCCGACAGTCCAACGGGGCCCTGTCCAAAGATGGCGACGGTCTCGTCGCCGGCCAGCGCGATCCGCTTCAGGGCGCCGTAAGCGGTACCGGTGCCGCAGGCGACGGCGGCCCCGGCCGGGAACGAGAGCTGTTCGGGGAGCGACACAAGCGAGTGGGCCGGGACCGCCATGTACTTGGCGTGTCCGCCGTGGCCGCCGTAGCCATACGCTACGGCCCCGTCGAGACACATCTGGGTCCAGCCGGTGCGACAGTGGCGACAGGCGCCGCATCCGTCGTAGTGGTGGTTCATGACGCGGTCGCCGATCTTCGCTTCACCCTCGCCGACCGCGGAGCCGACGGCCACCACCACACCGCACGGTTCGTGTCCGGCGATGATCGGACCCTCGATCGGAAACTTCCCGACCGCCACCCGCCCCTCCGGGCTGCGATACGCACCGAGATCGGTGCCGCACATACCCGACGCTCCCATTTCGAGGACGACGTCGCGGGGCCCCGGTGTCGGGTCGGGGAACTCAGCGACCTCCAGGGTGCGGTTCCCGGTAAACGTGATGCCCTTCATGCCAACTCCTCGGTTCTCGTCGAGCGATCCAAAGTATTGCTCGCAACCGACTGTCTCATCAAGTGGCGCTGGGGCGCCGCTCAGGTGGGGATCGGCTGCGT
>JAOTVU010000087.1 GCA_029863385.1 Acidimicrobiia bacterium | reverse complement strand
AACGCTGAGCGTCGTTCCACACGGCGGACCTCAGCCGCGCCAGGGTGCGGGGCGGTCGGGGTCGAGCCCGTAGTGGGCGATGGCCTCGGACAACACACTGCGCTCGACCTCGCCGTCGCGGGCCAGTTCGTGGAGGACGGTGAGCGCAACGTTCGCGGCATCGGTCTCGAAGAACGACCGGAGGGTGTCACGATCGTCGGATCGGCCGTAGCCATCGGTTCCGAGGGCCGTGAACCTGTTCGGCACGTACCGGGCGATCTGTTCCGGGACGATCCGCATGTAGTCGCTGACCGCAACCACCGGGCCAGGGCAGTCGGCCAGCAGCGATGTCACGATGGGTACGCGGGGCTCCGAGTCCGGATGGAGTCGGTTCCAGCGCTCGATCTCCATCCCCTGTTCGCGCAGGCGCTTGTAGCTGGTGGCGCTCCACAGGTCGACGCCCACCCCCCAACGTTCGGCCAACTCCTGCTGGGCCCCGCGGGCCGCCAGGTGTGACGGGCCCGAGAACAGAACCGATGCCTTGGCCGGAACGCCGTCGGGACTCTTGGCCCAGCGGTAGAGGCCCTGCAGGATGCCGCTTTCGGACCCGTCGGGCTGGGGTGGCTGGTCGTAGTTCTCGTTGTAGATCGTGAGGTAGTAGAAGATGTCCTCGTTGTCGACGTACATCCGCTTGAGGCCGTCCTTGATGATCGCCCCGAGCTCGTAGGCGAAAGCGGGATCATAGGCCTGACAGGCCGGGACGGTGGAGGCCATCACGTGGCTGTGCCCATCCTGGTGCTGGAGGCCCTCGCCGGCAAGCGTGGTCCGCCCGGCGGTTGCGCCCATCAGGAAGCCGCGGGCCCGGGAGTCGGCGGCCGACCAGATGAGGTCGCCGACCCGCTGGAAACCGAACATCGAGTAGAACGTGTAGAACGGCACCATAGGCACGCCCCGGTGGGCGTAGCTCGTCGCCGCGGCGATCCAGCTGGCGGTCGAACCGGCCTCGGTGATGCCCTCCTCCAGGATCTGGCCGTCGGAGTCTTCGGTGTAGGACAGCAGCAGCTCGTGATCGACGGGCTCGTAGAGCTGCCCGAAGGGCGCGTAGATCTCGAACTCGCGGAACATCGAATCCATACCGAAGGTGCGCGCCTCGTCGGGCACGATCGGCACGACCCGATCACCGAATCCGTCCTCCCGCATCAGTTCTCGCAGCAGGTTTGTGAACGCCATCGTGGTGGAGACCTTGCGGCCTCCCGATCCCTCGGTGGCCGGTTTGAACGGAGCGTCGCTCGGCAGATCCAGCCGGCGCCGGACCTTCGTCACCCGCTGGGGGAGCGGGCCGTCGAGTGCCCGGCGGCGATCCATCATGTACTGGTACTCGACCGAGTCGGGCTCCGGACAGAAGTACGGCGGCACGCCCTCGGAAAGTGAGGACTCCGGGATCTCATCGTGCAGATACAGGCGGTCGCGCAGCTCCAACATCTGGTCGCGGGTCATCTTCTTGATCTGGTGGGTGGCGTTGCGGGCCTCGAGGCCCTGACCGAGCGTCCAGCCCTTCACCGTCTTGGCCAGGATGACCGTGGGCTGACCCTCGTGTTCCGTGGCGGCCTTGTAGGCCGCGTAGACCTTCTGGTAGTCGTGACCGCCGCGGGGCAGATTCCGCAGATCCTCGTCGGTCAGGTGTTCGACCAGTTTGCGCAGGCGGGGGTCGGGACCGAAGAAGTGCTCGCGAATGTAGGCGCCGTCCTCGACGGCGTAGCGCTGGAACTCGCCGTCGACGGTGGTGTTCATCTTGTGGAGCAACACGCCGTCGACGTCACGCTGCAGCAGCTCGTCCCAGCGGCCGCCCCAGACGACCTTGATGACGTTCCAGCCGGCGCCGCGGAACACACCCTCCAGCTCCTGGATGATCTTGCCGTTGCCCCGAACCGGGCCGTCGAGACGCTGGAGGTTGCAGTTGATGACCCAGGTCAGGTTGTCGAGTCCGCTGCGGCCGGCGAGGGAGATCGATCCGAGAGTCTCAGGCTCGTCGGTCTCGCCGTCGCCGAGGAACGCCCACACCCGCGAGTTCTGGGTGTCGTCGATCCGGCGGCTCTCCAGGTACTTGAGGAAGCGGGCATGGTAGATGGAGTTGATCGGGCCGAGGCCCATCGACACCGTCGGGTATTCCCAGAAGTCGGGCATGAGCCGCGGGTGGGGGTAGCTGGACAGTCCGTGGCCGCCGACCTCGAACCGGAAGTTGTCGAGGTGGGCCTCGTCGAGCCGCCCCTCCATGAAGGCCCGGGCGTAGACGCCCGGTGCGGCGTGGCCCTGGAAGTAGACGGCGTCGCCGGGCAGGCCATCCTCCTTGCCCCGGAAGAACCAGTTGAATCCGACCTCGTAGAGGGCGGCCGACGAGGCGAAGGTCGACAGGTGGCCGCCGATGCCGTCGGACTTCTTGTTGGCCCTGATGACCATGGCCGCCGCGTTCCACCGGATGAAGGCCCGGATACGTCGTTCGATGTGCTCGTCACCGGGAAAGAACGGCTGCTGCTCGGTGGGGATGGTGTTCACGTAGTCGGTCGAGACACCCTCGGCGTTGCCCAGTTGGAGTTCGCGAGCGTGTTGGTTCAACCGGCCGAGGAGATACCGGGCCCTAGTCTTTCCGGCCGCGCTGCTGACGGCCTCCAGTGACTCGATCCATTCGGCGGTCTCCTCGGGGTCGATGTCGGGTAGCTGACTCAGGAAGCCGTCATTCATTGGACCATTGTGCACCAGACCGAGTGCATTCGGCACGTACCATCCGGAGGTGGCCCGCAGCCGCCCCGGCGGCCGGTCGAGTGGGGGGCGACGACCTGCACCGCCACTACCATCGTCGTCGTGCCCGAACCCACCGCCGACACGACCGACATCGACCTCGACGCCGGCGAGGGATCCGCGGTGACGACCGTCTACACCGACGGGGCGTGCTCGGGTAATCCGGGACCCGGTGGATGGGCCTGGGCCACGACCGACGGTCGCCAGGACTCCGGAGGCGACCCCGACACCACCAACCAGCGGATGGAATTGACGGCCGTGTTGGAGGCCCTGCGGGTGATCGACGGCGCGGTGTCCATCTACTCCGATTCGACCTATGTGGTCAACTGCTACAACGAGCGATGGTACGACGGGTGGATCGCGCGGAACTGGCGCAACTCCCAGAGGAAACCGGTGGCCAACCGGGATCTGTGGGAGCCGTTGGTCGAGATCTTCGAACGGCGTCGACCCGAACTGAGCTTCACCTGGGTCAAGGGCCATTCCGGCGACCCGATGAACGATCTCGTCGACGCGCTCGCCGTGGCCGAGATCGACAAACTCCGCACGCCGGCCGACAATCGATCGTCGGCCGCGTCGACGGATGCGGCAGCGGCCCCGCCAGCGCCGTGGCCGGTCGAGCGGGCGGTTGCCGTGACCGGTGCGGCCGAGCCAACACAGGACTCGACCGAATCGTTGACCGACGCCATCGCCGGACTCGACCCCGGCTACGACATCGTCGTGTCGGGACTCAGACGGGGCGCCGAGCTCTCGGCCGGCGAGTTGGCGATCGAGCACAGGATCCCTCTGGCCGTCGTTCTGCCGTTCGCCGATCCGGCCGACCGCTGGCCGTCCGGGGAGCGCCGCCGCTTCGACCGCTGCGTCGACGAGGCCGAGTGGGTCGTCACGCTCGACGGTGATCGCCGCAAACCCGGCTCGGCCGTGATGCAACGCAATCAGTGGCTGTGGTCGTCGGTCGTCGGGGTCATCGTCGTCGAGGATCCGAAACTGGCCGATCAACTCGACGAACTCGGTCTCGGTGTGATTTCCATCGAAGGGGAGTGAGGATCGTGCGGTTCGGCGAACCTACGCAACCCGTTGGACCGACAACGACTCGAACGCCTCCTTCACCTCGCGCAACATCCTGAGCGCCAGACCGACATTGCGGTGATCGGCGTCCGGACCGGGTGTCAGGTCCGACACGAGGCTGCGATACGCCCGCTGGATCTCCTCCCAGCTGGCCCCGCGGCCGAGCCCGAGGGCGGAAAGATGGTGCCTGGTGGAAGTCGATTCGTGCCTTGTGTGATTCGCCATCGTTCGCCGTTCAGTCCTCATTGACGTGACCGGGACCCGCCCGATTCAGGATTGTCGATGCAACGATCCATCGCCGATCGACCCCGACCAATGTGGTCGAAGAAACGGCGCGATGAAAGCACATGGTCAAGATCACCCATGCCGGCCGGTCGGGTGACCGCCGTGCTTTTCCCGGTCGACGTTGTGCCTACTCGACGACCGATGCGAGGCGCTCGAGGGTCTTCGTCATGTTGATGACATGGCGATCGGGATAGCCGACCCATTCGTAGATCTGCGGAAACCGGGCACTGCCCCAGTCGAAAGACTCCGTGACCAACGTGTGTCCGTTGGGGAGGGGTTCGAGCTCGTAGCGCCAGATGTGGTGCCCGAAGTGGCGCCAGGCGATGAGCCGGTCGGTTTCGAACTCGACGACCTCGTTGCTGATGCGGTACGGCACGCCGAGCTTCATGTCCATGCCGAACCGGGAACCCAGCTGGAGCTTCGTGTGCCCGTCGTCGCGAACCCCCTGGACCGTTCCCGAACCGTCGATGAGGCTGTGGTTGGCCGGGTCGGCCAGGACCGAAAAGATCGTGGAGGCGTCAGCCGCCACCTCGCGGGCTACCGAGACGATTCGATCGGACACGACCTCAAGCCTAACGGGGGTCTCGGTGCGATGGACCGGAACCGATCGCCGTACCGGCCGGCGGGTCAGCCGAGCACGTGACGGAGCGCCTCGGTGACCGTCGGATGCTGGAACGTGAACCCGTTGTCGACGAGCACGCCCGGTTCGACTCGCTGTCCCTCGAACAGGAGGCTGTCGGCCCGATCGGCGCCGAGGAGGAGTCGGGCCGCGAAAGCCGGCACCGGGAGAAAAGCCGGTCGGTTCAACACGTCGGCCAGCGCCTCGGTGAACTCGGCGTTGGTCACCGGGTTGGGTGCGGTCAGGTTCACCGGACCCGATATCGAGTCGTTGCCGAGAAGAAACTCGATGGCTGCGACCTCGTCGTCGATGCTGATCCACGAGAAGTACTGATCACCCGAGCCGAACTTGCCGCCGAGGCCGAGCTTGAACAGCGGAAGGAACTTGGGGAGCGCGCCGCCCTTCGCGGCGAGAACGAGCGAGCCGGTGCGGAGGAAGCAGGTGCGGATGCCGGCGTCGATCGCCGGTTTGGCCGACGCCTCCCAGGCTTCGACCAGGTCGGCCAGGAAGCCCTGGCCCCGGCTCGACTGTTCGGTCAGGACCTCGGCCCCACGGTTGCCGTAGTAGCCGACGGCCGATCCGCCGAGGAAGACCGATGGCGGCTCGGCCGACGCAGCACACGCCTTGGCCAGCAAGGATGTGGTGTCGGTGCGGCTGTCGACCAGCGTTCGCCGGTACTCGTCGGTCCAGCGGTGGTCACCGATCCCGGCGCCGGCCAGGTTGATGACGGCGTCGGTCCCGCTGATCGCCTCGGCATCGAGCCGTCCGGCGGCCGGATCCCACTCGATCTCATCCGTTCCAGGTTGCGGCGGGCGGCGGACCAGTCGGATCGGCCGGTGGCCGGCGGCCGACAGGGATCGACGGAGGGCGGTGCCGATCAATCCGCTCGATCCGGCGATGACGATTTCCATGGTTGGTTGTCTCCTGACGTGGGCTGGCGCCGGTTAGGGTGACGGCCGTGAGTACCCGAATGTTACTCGTGCTGTCACTGCTGTGCGGGCTTGCCATCCTTGCCGCGTTCGCCCTGCAAGTGCTCATCTCGCAGTAGCGACGGTCGAGTCGGGTGGACCTCCACGGGGTATCTTCGTTCCTCGGGAGGGGTTCGGCGGCGAAACTTGACACGGGATCGCGGCCGGGCACTCCCAAGGACTAGGATCGGCCTTTGGATCGACGGAGGTGATTCCCCTGAGCAGTCAACACTTTGACGTGGCGGTGATAGGCGGCGGACCGGCTGGTTACGCCTCCGCTCTCTACGGCGCATCGGCCGGGTTGTCGATCGCACTGGTCGAGCACAACAAGATCGGCGGCACCTGCCTCAACGTCGGGTGCATCCCGGCCAAGGAGTTACTGGAGACCGCCAGCGTCTTCCGCACCGTTTCCCATGCCGCGGACTTCGGAGTGCTGGCCGACGCACCCGGACTCGAGTGGTCGAAGACGCTGTCGCGCAAGCAGGGCATCATCGATCAACTGGTCGGCGGCCTCACCGGGCTGCTGAAGGGACGGAAGGTCACCCTGTTCGATGGTCGCGGTCAGCTGGCCGGAGACCACCGGACCGTCAACGTCGGCGGCGGCGAATCGGGTGAGGTTTCCATCACCGCAGACAACATCATCCTCGCCGCCGGATCGGTCACCCGATCGCTACCCGGCTTCCCGATCGACGGCCAGCGAATCGTCACCTCCGACGAGCTGCTCTCGATCCCGTCGCTGCCGGCCTCGGCGATCGTGATCGGTGGGGGAGCGATCGGCTGTGAGTTCGCCTCGATGATGAGCGATCTCGGTACCAAGGTGACCATCCTCGAGTACATGCCGAAGATCCTCCCCGGCTGCGACGTCGACGTGACCAAGGTCGTCGAGCGGTCGTTCAAGAAACGGGGCATCGACATTCGCACCGGCGTGGCCGTGGAGAGTCAGGTCACGACCGAGTCCGGTGTCACGGTCAGCTTCGGCGAGGGCGAGCAACTGACAGCCGACACCGTCGTCATGTCGGTCGGCCGGCAACCGGCTTCGGCCACGCTCGGGCTGGAGAACACTTCGGTCCAGGTCGACGAGCGGGGATTCATCGTGGTCGATCAGCACTGCAGGACCGGCGTCGACCGGGTGTGGGCGGTCGGTGATGTCATCAACACCGCCCAGCTGGCCCACGTCGGCTTTGCCGAGGGCATCCTCGTCATCGGCGACATCCTGGGCGAGAATCCGGTTCCCGTCGACTACGAAAAGGTCCCGTGGTGCATCTACTGCCACCCTGAGGTGGCGTTCGCCGGCCACTCCGAGGACTCCGCGAAGGAGGCCGGGTTCGACGTGGTCGTCTCGAAGCATCGCTATGCCGGCAACGGGCGGGCCATGATCGTGGGCGAGACCGACGGTCTGGTCAAGGTCATCGCCGAGAAGCAGGCGGACGGCACGGGCGGCCGGATCCTCGGCGTGCACATGGTCGGTCCGTGGGTCACCGAGCAGTTGGGGCAGGGCTACCTCGCCGTCAACTGGGAGGCCACCGTCGATGAGGTGGCCCAGTTCATACAACCCCATCCCACGATGAGTGAACTCTTCGGTGAATCGGTTTTGGCCCTCACCGGTCGCTCGTTGCACTGATGGAGGCGCCGCTGCCGTATCCCTTCCGGCCGCCGGCCGACACGAGATCGTCGGAGTGTTCGCCTCACCCATCGGGCCGTCCTAGTCTGGTGACAAACCTTCCGGCTGTTTCCCGCGATATCGAATGTTCCGCCAACCATGACTACTTGAGGAGTTGACGACCAGTGGCCCAAATTGAGATGCCCCAACTGGGTGAGACCGTCACCGAAGGCACCATCACCCGGTGGTTCAAATCGGTCGGGGACACGGTGAACCAGGACGAGGTGCTGTTCGAGGTTTCCACCGACAAGGTCGACTCCGAGGTCCCGTCGCCGGCCACTGGCACCATCACCGAGATCCTGGTCCCGGAGGGGGAGACCGTCGACGTCGGCACCGTGCTGGCCGTCGTGTCCGACGGGGCGCCCGCTGCCGCCGAGCAGCCGGCCGAGAGCCCTCCGGAGGCGGCACCCGAACCATCCGCACCTCCCGCACCGCCCGAGCCTGCCGCGGCACCGTCTCCTCCGCCGGAAGCGACCCGGGCCGCTCCGCCTCCTCCGCCCGAACCCGCGCCGGCCCCGGAACCCGCTCCGCAGCCGCCCGCTCAACCGGTGGCGGCCGAATTGGCGGAGCCGTCGCGGACCGAGGGCAAGGTTCTGTCTCCCGTTGTCCGGCGCCTCATCAACGAGTACGGCATTGATCCGGATCAGATCGAGGGATCAGGTCTGGGCGGACGGATCAGTCGTGACGATGTGCAGCGCTACATCGAAGCCAATCAACTCGCCCCGACCGACGGCGAGCAGCCTGCCGCAGCGCCGTCGCCCGAACCGCCCCCCGCACCGGCACCCGCCGCTCCGGCGCCGGCCGAGTCCGTCCAGCAGCCGGCTCAGCAGGCCCCGGCCCCGGCTCCGACCCCGGCGCCTCAGCCGTCGGCGGCTCCGGTCCCGGCCCCGCAGGTCGAGGCCGGTATCCGCGACGTGGTGGTGCCGCTCTCGAACATCCGGCTGCGAACCGGCGAGCACATGGTGATGTCCAAGTCGGTGGCTCCCCACACCCTCACCGCCATGGAGATCGACTACGAGGGCGTGGAGCAGGTCCGCAAGGCCAAGGGCGCCGAGTTCAAGCAGCAGGAGGGCTTCAGCCTCACCTACCTGCCGTTCATCTCCCGGGCCACGATCGATGCGCTGCGGGAGTACCCGCACCTCAATGCGTCGGTCGGGGATCGTGAGCTGGTCGTCCACAACTACGTGAACCTGGCGGTTGCGGTCGATCTCGATTTCCAGGGGCTCCTGGCCCCCGTCGTTCGTGACGCCGACGGTAAGCGGATGCGGGCGATCGCCCGTGACATCTCCGATCTGGCCCGTCGTGCCCGCTCGAAGCAACTCTCCCCCGATGAGCTGTCCGGCGGTACGTTCACCCTCACCAACGCCGGCGGTTACGGCACGATGATGCAGTTCCCGATCATCAACCAGCCGCAGGTGGCGATTCTGTCGACCGATGCCGTGAAGCGGAAGCCGGTTGTGATCGAGGACGACTACGGCAACGAGTCGATCGCCATCCACTCGATCGGTGTGCTGGCTCTCGCCTGGGACCATCGGGCGGTCGACGGTGCGTATGCCGCGGCGTTCATGGCCCGGGTGAAGGAGATCATCGAAACCCGCGACTGGTCGACCGAAATCGCCTGACGGGGGCGGCGCCGAAAGGCGGAGATCCTGATGTCCCAATCGAAGACGACCGAAAGCAGGGTCAGGGTTCGCTGGCTCGGTCGGGTGCCCTACGTCGAAGCCTGGGATCTTCAGCAACGCCTTCACGCCGGCTCCGACAACCACCTCCTGCTGCTGGAGCATCCGCCCATCTACACGATTGGGCGGAGTGGTTCCGACTCGAACATCCTGATTTCCGCGGAAGAAACCGACGCCGACGTGCTCCGGGTCAACCGGGGCGGTGACGTCACCTTCCACGGGCCGGGCCAGGTCGTCGGTTATCCGATCCTCGACGTCGGCGGTCGTCGGGGTGGGGGCATGGCCGACACCGCGGCCTACGTGGCGTCGGTGGAGAACTACCTGATCGGAGTGCTCGACGACCTCGGCGTCGTCGCTAGGCGAATCCAGCGGTACCCGGGGGTGTGGTTGGACGTCGGCGGTCCGAATCCGCGCAAGATCGCGGCGATCGGTGTCCGCCTGACCAGAGGACGGTCGATGCACGGGTTCGCCCTGAACGTCGATGTCGATCTCGATCGGTTCGCCCGGATCGTGCCCTGCGGCATCACCGAATACGGGGTCACGTCGCTGGCGGCCGAGGGCATCGACGCCACGATGGAGGACGTTGTCGGCCTCCTGGCCGAGCGGGCCCCGTGTCTGCTCGGCGACGGCTCGGCATCGGTCGAGTTCGCCGGTGAGGTGTTTCGGCGAAGTGAACAGGATCTCTCGGCTTTCAGCCGTGGTCTCGGGCCCGGAGTGCCGATTTCTCCGGCACGAGCCCCGGATCGACCGTCATCGCCCTCAACCGCCGGCAGCGGGACCGCCGTTCCCGTTCGACTCGGTCGCCGCCTGGCCGAGGCCGGCGTCGATCTCGACAACGACATCGGCTGGCGCAAGCCGTCGTGGATGCGGGTCAAGCTGCAGACGGGGGACAACTACCGGCGGCTGAAGCAGACATCGCGGGCGTTGTCGCTCACCACGGTCTGCGAGGAGGCCGGCTGCCCGAACATCTTCGAGTGCTGGAACGAGGGTACCGCCACCTTCATGCTGCTGGGGGAGCGCTGTACCCGGGCCTGCGGGTTCTGCCTGGTCGACACCCGTAGACCGGAGACGGTCGACACCGGCGAGCCCCGACGGGTGGCGGAAGCTGTCCGCGACCTCGGGATCGATTTCGCCGTGTTGACGATGGTGGCCCGCGACGACCTCGCCGACGGCGGAGCCGGTATCGTGGCTCGCACCGTCGACGAGATTCGACGTCATGCCCCGGGTGTCGGTGTCGAGGTGCTCATCTCCGACCTGGCCGGGTCGGCCGGCAGCCTCCGAACGGTGGCCGAGTCGAAGCCCGACATCCTCAACCACAACATCGAAACCGTGGCCCGGTTGCAGCGGGCCGTCCGTCCCTCGGCCTCCTACGCCCGGAGCATGACGCTGCTGGCCCGCGGTGCCGACCACGGTCTGGTGATCAAGTCGGGCCTGATCGTCGGCATGGGCGAGACCTTCGATGAGGTCGTGGCCACGTTGGCCGATCTGGCGGCCGTCGGCGTCCGCATCGTGACCATTGGCCAGTATCTCCGACCGACCTCGCACCACCTTCCGATCGCCCGCTGGTGGGAGCCCGACGAGTTCGCCGAGCTGAAACGGATCGGTGAGAACGAGATCGGCATCGAACACGTCGAGTCGAGTCCGCTGACCCGATCGAGCCATCACGCCGGCTCCGTCGCTCAGGATCTGGAGCCCGACGGGTCGACCCTGGTCAAACTCGGCGACAAGAGCGGTTCGGAGTCTAGGGCCGACCCGTCCCGGCTGCGGTGACGGCGCGCTCTCGCCGCTCGCCCTTTGCGTACCACAGCCGAGCGGCGACGACCCAGACGACGTGCAGCATCGCCATCACGAACGACCCTCGCACCAGCCAGCCGAGTAGGGCGATGACCACCCCGACCTGATGTCCGGCGAAAGCCAGACGTTGCTGCTTGGCGACGATGGTCGTCAGCCGACCGGCCAGCGGGAGGGCGAGAGCGTAGCCGGCGAGGAACAAGACGGTCGACAGCGGATGCACCGGCCCAGTCTGCCAGAGACGCCGGTTGTTCCCCTCGATTCGGGCCGATGGGTCGGGGGACGGATCAGCGCAGCTCGATGGCGTCGGCCCGCGATGATCCGTCCGGCCGAGCCTTGTGCTGCGAACGGGGCGGATCGCCCTGTCGTCGACCGCGGCCGTCGGCCTCGGAAAGCATGGCCCGGAAGCGGCGGTGCAGCTCACTGCGACGTTTCGCGACGTGGTCACGCAGATCGCTGTGGGCGAGTTCGTAGGCGGACAACAGCCGATCGTCGATGCTCCATGGCGGTTTTGCCAGCAGCCGCATCTCCGCCGTCGCCACCTCGACGTCGCATTGCCCGAGCGGCGTGACGAGCAGCCGTCCGGCAGCGGCCAGAATCGCCTTTCGTCGAAGTCTGCCCTGCCACCACGCTCCAACCTGGTTGATCCGGTTACCGACCTCGGCTGCGGCGACGAACTCGTCGACACCACTCTGCGCAACGGCGATGGCGGTGGCGAGATCGATGTCCGCTCCGCCGACCGGTGAGTGGCGGTCCAGGGGGTCGTCGTCCATCGATGGCGAATCGAGTCGGGATCGCTCCGCGACGCTGAACGCGAACTGTCGGAACGCCCGCATGAGTTCCTCTTCTTCGGCGGCGATGACGTCGATCATCTCGCTCAGGAAGTGCTGGGCCCGCGGATACGCCGTCTTCTCCCAGTAGTCCGCCGGGGTGGGCGCTCCGCCGCGCCGGTGGAGGTCTTCCATGTCACGATGGATCGCCCAGAGGCGTTTCTGCGACAGGTCGTGAGCCGACATCGTCGTCTCCAGGCGATGGCCGAGCAGGCCGGCGATCGACTGTGCCCGGCGGGCGAACTTGTGGGAGGCATCGGCCCACTCGTCGGACTGTTCGGGTGCATTCGGCATGTTCCTCTACCTGTCGGCGATCCGGCGCCTGGGGACAAGGGCCGAACGGTCCATTGTCCCGGTCGGCCTCCCCCTGACCGGGCGCCGGCGCCCGGTCGGTCGCGTCGGGAGCCTCCCACTCGGCTACGATTCCAGCCATGTTTGGTGAGCGTCTCGACCGGGTTCGTGCGGCCATGAAAGGCCGAGCGATCGATGTGCTGCTGCTGTCGGTTGGTCCCGATCTTCCATGGCTCGTTGGCTACGAGGCCATGCCGCTCGAGCGACTGACGATGCTGGTGGTTCCCGTCGACGGCGAGGCCGAACTCGTGATGCCTGGGCTGGAGGTGGCCAGGGTCGTGGAGCGGCCCGACGTGTTCTCGATCCGCGGTTGGACCGAGACCGAGGATCCGGTCCGGCTGGTGGCCGATCGAATCCGCGGGGTTGCAACGGCCGCGATCGGAGACCGCACCTGGAGCCGTTTCCTGGTGGCCCTGCAGCACGAGCTGCCTGACGTGGCCTGGTCCTCCGCCGGGACGGTCGTCGGTCCGCTGCGGGCGGTCAAGACCGAATCCGAGATCGAACGGCTGCAAGCTGCCGCTTCGGGGGTGGATCGGGTGGCCGCGGCGTTGCAGGGCGGCGAGATCCCACTGATCGGGCGAACCGAGGCCGAGGTGTCGGCGGAGCTCGGGCAGCGCATCCTGGCCGAGGGCCACGCCCGGGTCAACTTCGCCATCGTGGCCGCCGGGGAGAACGCGGCGAGCCCTCACCATCACGCGGGCGACCGGGTGATCCAGCCCAACGAGGTCGTGTTGTGCGACTTCGGCGGGACCACCGCCGAGCCGCACGGGCAGCCCGGCTACTGCTCCGACATCACCCGGTGCGTGTACACGGGACCACCGCCGTCCGAGTTCATGGAGCAGTACGACGCCCTGTTCGAAGCGCAGGCTTCCGCAGTGGAGGCGGCGACGGCCGGCACGGCGGCCGAAGCGGTCGATCGGGTCGCCCGCGATCGTCTGGCCGCCGCCGAGCTCGACCAGTGGTTCATCCATCGACTCGGTCACGGCATCGGTGTCGAGGAGCACGAGGATCCCTATCTGGTCGAAGGCAACAGCGTCCCGCTTGAACCGGGCAACGCCTTCTCGATCGAGCCAGGCTTCTACATCGGTGGGAAATGGGGTGCCCGCATCGAGGACATCGTGGTCTGCACCGACGACGGCCCGCAGGCGCTGAACCGGGCCGATCACGCCCTCGCCGTCGTCGAAGCCTGATCCGGTGCAGTACTCGTGTTAGAGCTCTCGGCGGCCAACGTGTTGCTGCAGTGGGCGACCGGCGGGCTGCTGTTCTGCTGGGTGACCACCCGACACCGTCAGGTGGGTCTCGGATACGGCTGGCTGCTCCGCGCCACCTACGGGTTGATGGCCCTCGCGGCCGCCTACGCCGGGCGCCGCTTCGGAGCGGATCCGATCCGCGATGTCTCGGCAGTACTCGTCGCGGTCGCCGCCGGCGTCGCGCTCACCCAGTCGGTGCTTCGGCGCCGGGTGGGGGTGGCCCATCAGAAGGAACTGGTCGAGCAACGAACGGCCCGGGTGGCGGCCATGACCGGCATCGACCGGGCGTCGGTGGCCAAAGAGGAGTCGGGGCCCGAGTTCGATCCTCGACTCGACCTGGTCGCTCCGGCAATCGGGATGATCGGGATCGTCGCAGCGGGTCGTCTGGGTGATCCGGCTTGGCTGGCCACCGGCCGGCTGGTCGCCGGGACGCTGCTCCTGGGCGCCGTGAGCGACGCCATGCTGCTCGGACACTGGTACCTCGTGCAGCCGGGCCTGAACCGCCGGTACCTGCGCGAGCTCGTCGACTGGACCGGCTGGAGTTGGCTGGCCACGGTTGTCCTGTTGCTGGTGCCGACCGGCATGCAGTCGGTCCTCGGCGGCGATATTGCCGATGGCTGGGGTGGCCTGCTCGGATGGTTCTGGGTGGCGTGCGCCGTCGCCACCGCCGTCCTCGTGGTCGCCACCCGGGCCGCCCTGCGGGAGCGCCAGTACGCCGCCGTGATGGCGGCGACCGGGCTGCTCTATCTGGCCATCCTCACGGGTTTCGGTACCGACCTGGTGGCTCGGGCGTTGCTCGTGCCCGGCTGAACCGGGGCGCCCACCGGGTCCACCCGGGCCGGCCGGGCCGGGTCCCCAGCGTGGCCAGGCACTATCGTTGTAGCCGTACGGACCGAAGGGAACAGCATGCCTCGTGCGATCTGGAGTGGAGCAATCAGCTTTGGTCTCGTCTCGGTGCCCGTGAAGCTCTACACGGCCGTCAGCCGGAAGAACGTCCGGTTCAACCAGATCGACGCGAAGACCAACAGCAGAGTCAAACAGAAGCGGGTCAACGCGGAGGGCGACGAGGTGCCCTACGAACAGATCGTCAAGGGCTACGAGATCTCCAAAGACTCCTATGTGATCGTCACCGAGGACGAGCTGGCCGCTCTGTCGCCGAAGGCGTCGCGGATGATCGACATCACCGACTTCGTGCTGGAGGAACAGATCGATCCGGTTTTCTACGACGCCGCCTACTTCCTGGTGCCGGACGAGCTGGCCCGCAAGTCCTACACCCTGCTGTCGCAAGCCATGGAGGACAGCGGCCGGGTGGCGATCGCCACGTTCGTGATGCGGACGAAACAGTACCTCGTGGCCATCCGCCCGACCGACGGCCGGCTCATGATGTCGACGATGGTCTACGCCGACGAGCTGGTCTCGTCCGAGGAGATCCCCGGTCTCGAGGAGCTCGACGAGATCGAGGTGTCCGATGCCGAGCTGGCGATGGCCGGCCAGTTGATCGAATCGCTGGCCACCGACTTCGAACCCGAGCAGTACCGCGACAGCTATCGGGAGAAGGTGCTCGACCTGCTCGAACAGAAGGCGTCCGGTGAGATCCAGTCGATCGAGTCGGCGCCGGCGGCCGAGGAGGCAGCGGTCGTCGACCTGCTGGCGGCCCTCGAAGCCAGCGTGAACGCGGCCAAAGAGGCGCGCAGGAAGCCGGCGAAGAAGACCGCGAAAAAGGGCGGCAAGGCGACGAAGAAGAAGGCGACCGGCGACGAGGCCGAGCAAGAGGCGAAGTCGGCCTGACCGGCTGATCCTGCCCTGGTTTGATGGCACCCCGTGACCCGGAACGAGTCGAGGTGTCCGTCGGCGGTCGGACGCTGAGCCTGTCCAACCTCGACAAGATCCTGTATCCCGAGGTGGGCTACACCAAGTCGCAGGTCATCAACTACTACGCCCGGATCGCCCCCGTCATGTTGCCGCACATCAGCGGTCGCTGTCTCACCCTGCGCCGCTGGCCAAACGGGGTCGACCAGCAGTCGTTCTTCGAGAAACGCTGTCCGAGCCACCGGCCCGCCTGGGTGCCGGTCGGATTGGGACCGGGCGACCACAAGGGGGGAATCGAGTACTGCCGCATCGAGGAGGAGGCGGCGCTGGTTTGGACGGCCAACCTGGCCGCACTGGAACTCCACAGCCCGATGGCCCGCTGCACCGACATCGAGTCACCCCACATCCTTGTCTTCGATCTCGACCCCGGTGAGCCGGCTGGTATGGCCGAGTGCTGTCGTGTCGCAGTTGCGGTCCGTCAGGTTCTCGAAGCGGTGGGTCTTCAGTCGTGGACCAAGACCTCGGGTTCCAAGGGACTGCAGATCTACGTACCGCTCAACGCCGCCCATACCCATCAGCACGCATCGCGGTTCGCTCTGGCGGTCGGACAGATGGCCGCCCGCGAGCTTCCCGACCTGGTCGTGGTGGAGATGACCAAGTCGCTGCGGGTCGGGAAGGTGTTCGTGGACTGGTCCCAGAACTCCCGCCACAAGACGACGATTGCGCCCTACTCGTTGCGGGCCAGGCCGACACCGACCGTGTCGACACCGGTCTCGTGGTCCGAGGTGGAGGCCGGAAGCGAGGGCACACCGCTGAGCTTCGTCGCGGATGAGGTCCTGGGCAGGGTCGACGCCCTCGGCGACCTGTTCGCCCCGGTTGCGTCGCTTGTTCAATCGCTTCCCCGCGGCGCTGCCGAGGGCTGACCGGAATGAACGAACCGGCCCATTAGGATTGGCCGTTATGCCCAGCGTGCGTCTAGCCAGTTCCGTCCCCAAATCGGCCACCGCGGTCGATGTGCCCATGTCGACCGAGGCAGTCTCGAAGCTCCCCGCGGATCGCAAGGCGGCCGCTCAACGGCAGGGATTCGAAGGCAAGACGGGTCAGACACTGGTCCTGGCCGGGGGCGACGACAAGCAGATCGAGGTGCTCGTCGGTATCGGTCCCTCGAAGGACCTGACCACCGCGAAGTTACGCAAGGCGGCCGCTTCGTTCGCCCGTGCCGTGACGAAGCACGGTTCGGTCGCCACCAACCTGATGGCCCACGCCGGCGAACTCGACCGGGCGGAGGCTCTGGCCGCCGTTGCCGAAGGGCTGAGGCTGTCGACCTACCGCTTCAACCAGCTGCGGTCCGACTCCAGTCTCAAGAAGAACGAGGTGAAGCTCAAGACCATCACCATCATCGCGTCCGGCCGGGAACTGCGGGCCGAACTGAACCGGGCCAACGCCGTCATCGACGCCGTCGAGCTCGCCCGCGATCTCGTCAACGAGCCCGGGGGCTCGATGACGCCACAGGCCTTTGTCGCGGCGGCGAAGAAGGTGACGGCCGACACCGATGTGAAGCTAACCGTGTGGAACGAGGCCCGCATCAAGCGTGAGCGTCTCGGCGGTGTGCTGGCCGTCAATCAGGGCTCGGAGCATCCACCTCAGTTCCTGCAGCTCCGCTACAAGCCGGCCAAGGGTCGCCCGAAGGCCAGCGTCGCACTGGTGGGCAAGGGCGTGACCTTCGACTCCGGCGGTCTCTCCCTCAAGAACTCGGTCGGCATGATGACCATGAAGATCGACATGGCCGGCGCAGCGGCCGTCCTGGCCACCATGGCCACGCTTCCGGCGATCAAGGCCCAGGTCGAGGTCACCGGGTACATCCCGCTGACCGACAACATGACGGGCCCGGACGCCCAGCGGCCCGGTGACGTCTTCACCGCCCGCAACGGCAAGACCGTGGAGGTCCTGAACACCGACGCCGAGGGCCGCCTCATCCTCGCCGATGCGTTGAGCCTCGCCGCCGAGTCCGACGCCGACGCCATCATCGAGATCTCGACCTTGACCGGATCGGCCACGGCCGCGCTCGGCCAGTCCTACGCCGCCCTGCTGGCCACCGACGACGACCTGGCCGGTCGGCTCGAGGCCGCCTCGGCCCGTACCGCCGAGAAGTTGTGGCGGTTGCCGCTTCCCGACGAGTATCGGTCCCAGCTCGATTCCTCGGTCGCCGACCTGCGGAACATCGGGACCACCCCTTACGGCGGCGCGCTGATCGCCGGCCTCTTCCTCAAGGAGTTCGTCGGCGACAAGCCGTTCGCCCATGTCGACCTCGGCCTTTCGGCCGTCTCCGAGGCGAGCAAGGGCATCAACGTCAAGGGCGCAACCGGCAACGGAGTCCGCCTGCTGATCGACACGCTCGCCGCCTGGTAGCAGCCGACCGGCGGGCCGGTCGCCCGCTGTGACTTCCGGGTCAATCGGCGGTCGGCGGTGCCGATGGATCATGGCAATGGCCGCTACAACCCGAGAGAAGTCGGACGTCGAGACATCGGAGGGCGACGGCCCGTCGGGTCGCAGGGGCGCGGTTCGCCGCCGGGCGTTCGTCATCGTGTGCGATGTGGTGGCTCTGGTCGCCGGCGCGCTGATCGCCCGCCGAATCACCGCGGCCGATGACTTGCGCTGGTGGATCGTGATCCTCTACGGGTTGGCGTTCTGGACGTTCATCATCGCATCGAACCTCTACAATTCGCGCCTGGCCACCGATCGAAACGAGGAACTGGTTCGGGTGGTCCGAAGCGGCATGCGGTCCGTCATCGTCGTCGGCCTCGTCGTGGTCGGACTCGGCGTCGACATCGGCTATCGATCGATCATGTTCCTGTTGTTGTCATCGGTGTCGACGGTGGCCGCCGTGCGTGAGTGCCTCCGATTGTGGTTCGCCCGACGGCGGCAGGCGGGCCGGGGTCTCTGGGGCTCGGTGCTCGTCGCCGGCGAGATGGACGGTGCCGACTTTCGCCGCCGTATCGAAGCGGACCGCTCGAGTCCGCATGTCGTTTTGGCCCACGTCGATCCGGATGAGTGCACGGGAGCCGAGGAGCTCTTGACCCGGACGGTGGCCGCCGCCCGGCGGTCGGGGGCCCAGGGGGCCATCGTGGTCGAGTCGCTGATCGACGCCCGGACCGCCAATGTGCTGGTCCGGGGCCTGCTGCAGGCCCACCTCTATGTCGACCTGGCCTCGACGCTGGTCGACATCTCCGCCGATCGGCTGGCCACCCGCAGCCTCGGGTCGGGCATCGTGACCTGGATTGCGCCCCGGCCGAAGGCGGGCTGGCGGGGCCGGGCGAAGCGGCTGTTCGACGTGGTCGTGGCTTCGACCGTGCTGGCGCTGGTGAGCCCCCTCTTCGCCCTGATCGCCGTGGTGATCAAGGTGACGTCACCGGGGCCGGTGTTCTTCCGCCAGGAACGGGTCGGTCGCTACGGTGAGCCGTTCGACATGTTGAAGTTCCGATCGATGGTGGTCAACGCCGAGGAACTGCTGGCCGAGCTCCGGCTCGACAACGAGGGGGCCGGCCCGCTCTTCAAGATGAAGTCCGATCCGAGGGTCACGGCGATCGGACGTTTCATCCGGAAGAGTTCGCTCGACGAGTTGCCGCAGCTCCTCAACGTTCTCCGCAACGAGATGAGCCTTGTCGGGCCCCGGCCCGCTCTTCGGGCCGAGATGGCCGACTGGGAACCTGCGCTGTTCGCCCGGCTCGACGTCAAGCCGGGAATCACCGGCATGTGGCAGGTTTCGGGCCGAAGCAGCACCACCTTCGCCGAGTACACCCGACTCGATCTGTACTACGTCCACAACTGGTCGATGTTGGTCGACCTGTCGATCATGCTCCGAACGATTCCTGCGGTCCTACGGAGCGAGGGCGCGTATTGACCCGTGCCACCACGCCGTTCCCCTCAGGCGGCGTCGGCAGGATCCCGTTCGACCGACCAGCTGGTCAGCGATCGCCGTTGGGTTCGACGGCGCTGAGCGTCCAGCCAGATCTGGTGACCGGCCCGTAGGTTGTCCGGAAGTCGCTTGACCTGCCGGGCGGTGAGGGGAGCCATCCGCCGCCGCACCACCAGCATTTCGCCGTTGCGCTGGGCCAGCTGGAAGCGGCAGGCTCGCTCGACCGCCCGCCAGAACGGGCCGTGCTTGCCGCCTTTCATCCCGAGCCCGAGTTCCCGGGCCCATTCGAGCGGATCCAGTTCGAAGCCGTCGGGTTGTCGCTCCAGCCGGGCGGCCAGACGGCGCACCAGAAACAGACACGAGGGACCGAGGACGGCCAGCCAGAACTGTTCCACGTAGGGCGATCGGGGATCGTGGCCGAGGTTGTCGAGTACCGGGTCGTGCCACGGGCGGACAATCAGGCGGTCTTCGGGAAACACCGGGTCTCGCCGGCGGGTGGCAGGTGGTGGTGTCGAAGGGTCGGCGACGGTCGCGGGGGATGGGTGCTGTGGAGCGGGCATGTCTTCTTCTCCTGATGGATGATCGGAGCCGTTGAGGCTGACGGGCAGCGAGCGGGGGAAGGAGACGACCTCGCACCCACGGGGTTGCGCTGTCGAGACGCACTCGACTCTAGATGCAGTAACAAGACAAATCAAGAGGAAACAAACGAAGATGGACGCTCTGAAGAGCAGGGCTGTTCAGGCGCGGGCGACCGTCGACTGGTCGCAAACGTGTTGAGCCAATACCGTACGACGGGTGACCAGTGAGAACGCCGTCCCTGAAAGCGCCGCCTCTGAAGCCGCCGAGGATGTGGCCGTCACCCGGGTGGCGACCGGTGCAACCGCCGAGGACCATGCCGCGATCGCCGCCGGGCTGGTCGACGAGTCCGAGAGAGTGGTCGTGCTGACGGGAGCCGGGATCTCCACCGACTCCCGAATTCCCGACTTCCGCGGGCCCCAGGGGATCTGGACCAAGAACCCTGGTGCCGAGAAGGCGGCCACGTTGCAGAACTACGTGGCCGAGCCTGATCTCCGCCGGCAGGCATGGCGTATCCGGCTCGACAGCCCGATGTGGGCCGCTGAGCCCAATCCGGGCCATCGTGCCCTTCTGCGGCTGGAACGGCGCAACAAGCTGCACACCCTGGTCACCCAGAACGTCGACGGCCTCCATCACGCCGCCGGCTCGGATCCTGCCCGTATCGTGGAGGTCCACGGAACAGCTCGGGAGGTGGCCTGCCTTCACTGCGATTACCGGGATCCGATGCAGGTCGCACTCGACCGCGTACGTCAGGGCGAGGAGGATCCCGACTGCCCCGACTGCGGCGGCATCCTCAAGTCGGCCACCATCAGCTTCGGCCAGAACCTGGTCCCGGACGACATCCAGCGGGCGAACGACGCCGCCCTGGCCTGCGATCTCCTGCTGGCCGTCGGGAGCACGCTCGGTGTCTTCCCCGTCGCTCGGGTGGTTCCGCTGGCCAAGCAGACCGGAGCGTCGATCGTGATCCTCAACGGGGAAGCCACGGAGATGGATCATCTCGCCGATGTCGTGGTCAGGGGCTCGATCAGCAAGCTGCTACCGATCATCGTCGGCTGACCTGCAATCGTTCCGACTGTTGTCGATAGGGTTGAGAAGAGGCCGGTTCGAGCACTCGGCCGCCCTCGGGAAAGGAAGTCGATGACGTCGTTTCGTGAGCTGCTGGCCGCCACGAGGTCCCAGATCAGAGAGGTCGATCCGGCGACCGCATCCGACGCGCTGGCCGCCGGAGCCGTACTCCTCGACGTTCGTGAACCCGACGAGATCGCCCAGGGCGCGGTGCCCGGCTCGGCGCACATCGTGCGGGGCAACCTCGAGGCCCAGGTCGAGTCGCGGCTGCCCGACAAATCGGTGCCCGTCGTGGTCATGTGTGCCGGAGGAACCCGGTCGGCCTTCGCGGCCAGAACGCTCCAGGACCTCGGCTACGTCGACGTCGTCTCGATGGAAGGGGGCTTCAATCGCTGGAAGAACGAGGATCGCTC
>JAOTVU010000086.1 GCA_029863385.1 Acidimicrobiia bacterium | reverse complement strand
ACACCACATCTCGGACCGGGTCTCGACCCACACGAAGATCGACTCCTCCGGCCAGTCGACCGACCACGTGCGGTCGCACACCACCCGGGCGCTCAGCGGATCACCGACGGTTATGGTCCAGGTGTCCGTGGCGGTGGATGACATGGCGGTGCGATGGTCGTCGAAGGTGATCGTGCCGTTGTCGCCGCGGTCGGTCACCGTGACCCGACCGGTGGCGGCATCGGCGGTGATCGTGCGGGTCGTCGACGGCGGAGCCGTCAGCTCCGCCCCGCCGGGAGCCATCGCCGGTTCACCGAACAGCGGAGTCCCGGTGGTCGAGTCGGCCGCCGACGGCGATCGGACCGGCAGACGGAGCTCGCAGCCGGGCCCGAGTTCGAGGGTCAGGGTGACCTCGGTTGGTGACGGCCAAACCAGCGGCCACAGGCTCGTGGAGATCAGGAGGCCGAGACGATGGCCGACCGGCAGCCGGTGGGCCAGACCGTCGAGGGTCACGGTGACGTCGGCCGGCTCACCCGGTTCCATCGCCGCCGGATCGCTGTGGCTGCTGCGGTGGGTCAGGTTCAACACGCCCCGGCTGATCTGGAGCATCGAGCCGTCGGGGGCGACGTCGCACAGCCGGGCCGCCACCTGGGCGACCGGAGCATCGGCGGCCACCCGCAACGCCAGTTCGGGGATGCCGACCAGATCGACGGGCTCGTCGACCGGGGCATCGTCGAACCGGAAGGCCGGGGCGCTCTCGAGCTGCTGATCGGCGGGCAGCTGCCCCGGCGCGGCGTAGCCCCACCAGTTGCCCTGATACAGGCCGGTTGTCAGCGGGTTGCCGCCGCTGACCCTCCCGCCCGGGCCGGCCGGACGGTCGGCGCTCAACAGCCCGGTTCTCGTCAGCCACCGGGATTGCACCGACACGTTCGGCGACGGCCACGACGGTTCGGCGACCCACCGACCGGGGCGTACCGCGTAGTACGGTTCAGGTCGCACGTGATCCTGCACCCAGATGCGCAGCGGCTCCGCCTCCCACGCCGCATCGGCCTCGGCCGTTGCCATGTCGACCAGGTGGTCGGGGTCGGCGTGGCCACGGCCCTGATCGCCGTCATCGTCGGTCCGCAGGTGCCGCTCGAAGAAGTCGACCAGCTGATCGAGGAAGTCGATGTTGGGACCGGGCACGCCGACGATCGGATAGTTGTGGGACCACGGCCCGACGATGGCCCGGTAGGGCACGGTGAGCCCCGCGGCGAGCCGGAAC
Source organism: Acidimicrobiia bacterium (assembly GCA_029863385.1). Lineage (GTDB taxonomy): Bacteria > Actinomycetota > Acidimicrobiia > Acidimicrobiales > SZUA-35 > JAHELU01. The sequence goes on along the minus strand of JAOTVU010000086.1, from coordinate 19,959 downwards.
ACCGTATCGGTGTAGCCGTCGGCCAGCCCGCCGACGGTCATCACCGGACAGCGGATGGCCGAGTAGTCCTCGCACACCGAGCCGTGCTCCCAGAACCCGTCCCGCCGCTGATGGCCGAGCCAGTGGTGGACGAAGATCGGTGTCTGCTCCAGCCTGTCCTGCCAGGCGTTGCGCCAGGCCTTGTCCCGTCGTGCGGCTCCGGCCTCGTCAGCGGCCACGATCCGGGGTGTCGGTGGGCGGGCGTTGAAGCAGGCCATCGTGGCCGACCAGCCCACCATGTCGGCCGCCAGGACGCAGCCGCCGAGGTAGTGGACGTCGGTGGCATACCGGTCATCGGTGGCCGCCACCGCTACCGCGGCGGCCAGCGCCGGCGGTTGCAGGGCCGCGATCTGCAGGGCGTTGAACCCACCCCACGAGATGCCCATGATGCCGACCCGGCCGTTGCACCAGGGCTGGCGGCTGATCCAGTCGATGACCTCGACCCCGTCGTTCAGCTCGGTGGCCAGGTACTCGCCCCGGAGTGCACCGTCACTGTCACCCGAGCCCCGGATGTCGACCCGGACCATGGCGAATCCCCGGGCGGCCAGGTAGTCGTGCTGCCGGTTGTCGCGCCGCAGCGTGCCGTCGTCCTTGCGGTAGGGGAGGTACTCGAGCACGGCCGGGACCGGACCCGGATCGGGGTCGGCGGGGAGGCGCAGCCGGGCACTCAACCGGCTGCCGTCGGCGAGTGCGATCCACTGGTGTTCGACGGTGCGGACGGCGTGGGTCGCGCCCCGGTTCATCGTCGGTTCCCGTCGGTCGTGGCGGACCCCTCGACGGGCACGGTCGCGTTCAACACGGCCCGCCGGTTGGCCAGTTCGTCGATGTCGAGGTAGCAGCCCAACAGCCGGCGGCGGCCACTGGCGCCCAGCTCGAACGCCGTGCGACCATGTCGCACGTCGCGGTAGGAGCCGTCGTGGTGCAGCGAGATCAGCGGCGACGAGCCGTGGAGACGCACCCCCGGACGGTCGTAGGGGTAGACGAACGGGACCGTGGTCAGCAGCTGCCATGCCGCTGGATCGTCGGCTCGGAGGAGCTCGGCCATCGAGAAGCCGTCGGCCAGTGTGGAAGCACCGCCTGCCACGTCGGGCACCGCGGCCAGGATGAGTTGCAGACCAGGGGGCGTGCGACGGTAGGGCAGGTCGGTGTGGACTCGTAGCCCATGCTCGCTGTCGACCTCGCTGACCGGCGTCACGGTGGCGTCGATCGACCAGGTGAACCCGTAGTTCGAGGGAAGGACGTGGCCGATGAGAGCCGCCGTGGACAGCAGCCCCTCCTCGGTCGGCTCGACGGATCGCACGATCGCCGTTCCCCGATCCCACACCGCATTCACCAGGGCTCGCAGGACCGCCTCGTCGTTGCAGTCCGCCCGGTCGAAGGCGGCCGGCGGCCGGCCGTCCCACACCGCACGATCGACCATCGGGTACCGGCGGTGGTCGAGCCGTGACGGCGAATGGTCGAGCAGGAATCGGGTGGAGATCGTGGTTCGGTGCCCGTCGGAGAAGACGAGGGAAACCTGGTCTCCTCCGTCCACACCGGCCTCGAGGATCGTCAGGTCGGGATCGATCGTGATCGGATCGAGCAGTCGCTCGCCCGTCGTCGGTCGCCGACACAGGGCACACGAGCAGGCGTCGCGAAGCCAGATGCCATGGAAGCGGTCGGAGAGCCCGGAGCGCACGTCACGCACCGTCAGGATTCGCCCGTCGGAGGAAACGACCGCCGACACGGCCCGGTTCGTCGACATTCCCGCATCGGTCACGGCACGTACTCCCGACTCGCGACCACCGGCACATCATGGCGGAGGCGATCGTCACCGACGTTCCAGAAGCAGGCGACGCCGTGGTTCGGCCCGATCTCGGTCAAACCGGGCCGCTGGAGACGGCAGCGATCGAACACGTGACGGCAACGGTCGGCGAACGGACACGACGCCGGCTCCTCGCTGAAACCGGGCGGGGTGCCCGGGATCGGCGCCGGCCGTTCGGCTGCCGCATCGGGACTCGGAACGGCGGCCAGGAGCGCCCGGGTGTAGGGATGCTGCGGGTTGGCAAACAGCTCGTCGACCGGGGCGGTCTCCACCACGGTGCCCCCGTACAGGACGAGCACACGATCGGCCACGCCGGCCACCACGGCAAGATCGTGACTGACCCAGATGATCGCCAGGCCGCGTTCGGCCTGGAGCTTCTTCATCAACTCCATGATCTGGGCCTGAACGGTGACGTCGAGCGCGGTGGTGGGCTCGTCGGCGATGATCAACGAGGGGTTGCCGGCCAGGGCGATGGCGATCACCACCCGCTGACGAATGCCGCCCGAGAGCTGGTGCGGGTAGTCATCGAAACGGTTCTCGGGGTCGGCGATACCCACGCTGCGCAGCAGGTCGACGGCCTCGGCTCTGGCTGCTCGTCGTCGCAGCCGACGATGGTGACGCAACGACTCGGTCACCTGCCGCCCCACCGTCATGACCGGGTTGAGCGACGTCGCCGGATCCTGGAACACGAACCCGATCTCACCACCACGGATTGCGCCGACATCCTCCTCGGACAAATCCAGCAGATCCACGCTGCCGTCATCGGTGTGGAATCGGGCGATGCCGGCCTCGATGCGGCCCGACGGCTGAGGGATCAGCCGCACGAGCGACAGCATGGTCACCGACTTCCCCGAGCCGCTCTCGCCCACGACCCCCAGCGTCTCACCGGGATGGACGTCGAACGACACCCCGTTGACGGCATGCACCACGCCGTCATCGGAGTGGAAGGTGGTGACGAGACCGTGGACGCTGAGCAGCGGTTCGCTCACCGTCGCGACCTTACAGCACGTAGGGTTCGAGCGTCTCACGGAGCCGGTCGAGCAGCTCCGACACGAGCTCCCCCGGGCCCGGCTGTGCGGGGTACACCAGTGCCTGCTCGTAGTGGATGACCGGTTCGAACGGGATCGCCACCAGGCCGTCGTCGACCCCGACGTCGGTGTTGAGGGCGTCGACGAACGCCACGCCGGCGCCGCAACGGGCCAGGTTCCGGGAGGTGGCGAAGTAGAAGCCACGGACCACGCAGTTGAGACGGGCGCCGGCATCGGCGAACGCCGCCTCCAACTGGGTGTCGATCGGATGGCGCTCGAAGCAGCCGACCACAGGGACACCGTCGAGCACCTCGGGGGTCAGGACCGGCTCACCGGCCAGCGGGTGTCCGGCGGGAAGCAGTGCATAGCAGACCTGGGTGAATGCCTCGTACTGCACTCCGGGGGCGTCGAGGGGTGTTTCGACCAACCCCAGATCCAGCAGCCGGGATCCGATCCAGTCGACGACGTCCTTCGATGGTCTCGACTGGATGTCGATCGACACATCCGGATGGTCGTCGAGGAACCCGGCCACCGTCGTCGGCAGGAACGGGATCGCCGGCGAGCCGTCGACTCCGATGCGGAGGTGTTGGACGGAGCCGGCTCGCAGCTCGCGGGCCTTGGTCTCGATGCGGGCGAACCCGAGCAGCCCACGCTCGACCTCGAGGTAGAGCGCGTCGGCTTCCGGGGTCGAGGCGAACCGGCCTTTGCTGCGTTCGAAGAGGCGCATGCCGATCTGCTGCTCGAAGTTGGCCAGCGCCACGCTGACCGCCGGCTGGGTGCAGTGCAGCCGCTTCGCCGCCGCCGTCACCGACCCGGTCTCGTAGACCGCCTGGAAGACCTCGAGATGCCGGAGTTTCAGGTCCATCGTGATGATCCGCCGATCATAAAGACTCTCTATGGAACATTGTCATCTTTCACTGTTCGTTATCCATCTATCATCGTAGTGTTGTCAGGATGACAGCTCCAGAAATGCATTCGGCGGCGGTCTCACTCGAGCCGATGCCCACGATGTGGCCGAATCTCCGGGTACGGAATACACCGTTCACCGAGCGGGTGGAGGCGGTGGGGGCGAGGGGCTACACGGTGTACAACCACATGCTCCTGCCGATCGCCTTCCGGTCGATCATCGACGACTACTGGCACCTCAAACAACACGTCCAGGTCTGGGACGTGTCCTGCCAACGACAAATCGAGATCGTCGGCCCCGATGCGGCACGGCTGGCACAGATGCTGACGCCGCGCGACCTGTCGAAGGCCGTTCCCGGCCGCTGTCTCTACGCTCCCATGGTCGACGCCGCCGGCGGGCTGCTCAACGACCCGGTCATCCTCAAGCTGGCCGACGACCGTTTCTGGCTGTCGATCGCCGATCTCGACGTCGGTCTCTGGGTCGCCGGCCTGGCCCACGGGATGGGCCTGAACGTTCGGGTGTTCGAGGCCGACGTGAGCCCGCTGGCCGTGCAGGGCCCGAAGGCGAACGAGTTGGTGGCCCGGGTCCTGGGCGAGTCGACCCACGACATCGGGTTCTTCCGCTTCGCGTCGGTCGAGTTCATGGGTCACGAATTCCGGGCCGCCCGGACCGGCTGGAGCAAGCAGGGAGGATTCGAGATCTACGTCGACCGCCCCGATCTGGCCGAGCCGCTCTGGGACGCACTGTTCGAAGCCGGCGCCGACCTCGATGTCGGCCCCGGGTGCCCGAACCTCATCGAACGGATCGAAGGCGGCCTGCTCTCCTACGGCAACGACATCACCGTCGCCAACAACCCGTTGGAGTGTCGCCTCGATCAGTTCTGCCACCTCGACGCCGACATCGACTTCATCGGCCGCGATGCCCTCCGTCGAATCCGGGACGACGGCCCCCGCCGGCGCACCATGGGGCTGTTCCTCGACACCGACACGGTCGGGCCGGTGCGTCATCGCTGGCCGGTCGTGGTCGGCGACGAGACGATCGGCGCTGTGACCTCGGCCGCGTGGTCACCGGCGTTCGGGCAGGGCGTGGCCCTGGCGATGATGGAGTGGGGCTGGTGGACTCCCGGCGCCGAGGTCACCGTCGAAACCCCCGACGGTCGGCTCGCCGCCACGATCACCGACCTCCCGTTCGCCGATCCCACGACGTAGCCTGCCGGATATCGGCAGCGAAGAACGAGGCTGCACCCATCAGTTGCCACAAACCTTCGGAGCGCTGTGCTGTGATGATGGGTCATGGCTGACGACCCCCGACGATCCGACGAACCCACATCACGGCTGGCCAAGGCGATCGAGGGGCTCAAGCTGCGGTCCATCGGGCCGGCGTTCATGGGAGGGCGCATCGCCGACGTTGCCGTGGACCCCCGGCGCCCGTCGACCTGGTATCTGGCCGTCGGTTCCGGAGGCGTCTGGAAGACGACCAACGCCGGCACCACCTGGACGCCGATCTTCGACGACCAGCCGTCGTTCTCCATCGGCTGTGTGACGCTCGATCCGTCGCAGCCCGACACGGTGTGGGTCGGCACCGGCGAAGCGGTGAGCGGCCGCCACGTCGCCTGGGGCTCCGGTGTCTACCGCAGCCGCAACGGCGGCGCCACCTGGGACAAGATGGGTCTCGAGCACTCCGAACACATCGGCACGATCCTGGTCGACCCCCGGGACGGCGACACCGTGTACGTGGCGGCTGAAGGGCCGCTGTGGTCGTCGGGTGGGGAGCGGGGTGTCTACAAGTCGACCGACTGCGGCGCCACTTGGACCGCCGTGCTACGGATCGACGACGACACCGGCGTGACCAAGCTGGCCTTCGCCCCCGACGACCCCGACACGCTCTACGCCGCCGCCTACCAACGGCGGCGGCACGTTGCCACGTTCCTCGGCGGCGGGCCCGGCTCCGGCATCCACAAGTCGACCGACGGCGGCGCCACCTGGCGACGCATCACCGAGGGCCTGCCGAAGGGCGACATGGGCAAGATCGGGCTGGCCGTCACGCCGGCCGACCCCGACCGGGTCTACGCCACCATCGAAGCCCCGGAACATGACGCTGCGGACGAGCGCGGCTTCTACCGGTCCAACGATCGGGGCGAGAGCTGGTCGAAGCAGAACAGCTACATCTCCGGCGGGACCGGACCGCACTACTACCAGGAGATCTTCGCTTCTCCCGCCGATCCCGACCGGGTCTACCAGGTCGACGTCTTCCTCCATGTGACCCGCGACGGCGGCAGGAACTTCAGCCACCTCGAATCGGGCACCAACAAACACTCCGACAACCACGTCGTCTGGATCGATCCCACCGACGGCGATCACCTGCTCGTCGGCACCGACGCCGGACTCTACGAGACCTTCGACGAGGGCTCGACGTTTCGCCATTTCCCCAACCTCCCGATCTCGCAGTTCTACCGGATCGCGGTCGACAACTCCCTGCCGTTCACCAACGTCCTGGCCGGCGCCCAGGACCTCGGCACGCTGCTTGGCCCGACCCGCACCACCAACATCGACGGTGTCCGCAACCAGGACTGGACCGTTCCCCTGGGGGCGGACGGCTATCACACCGCGTTCGATCCTGACGACCCCGACATCTGCTACCTGGAGTGGCAGGGCGGCAACGTGGTCCGCCACAACCGCCGTACCGGGGAGCTGATCGACATCAAACCCCAGCCAGGGCCGGACGACCCACCCGAACGATGGAACTGGGACTGCCCCTTCATCGTCAGCGCCCACGATCCGGACCGCCTATACGTGGCGTCGCAGCGGGTCTGGCGATCCGACGACCGAGGCGACTCGTGGACACCGATCAGCGGTGACCTGACCACGAACCGCAACCGCTACGAGATGCCGACGTTCGGAGCGGTTCCCAGCGTCGACTCGCCGTACGACCACATGGCCATGTCGCTCTACTCCACGATCAGCCATCTGAGCGAGTCGCCGGTCGTCGACGGTCTGGTCTACGTCGGCACCGACGACGGACTGATTCACATCACCTCCGACGGCGGCACGACGTGGCGACCGGCCACCGCGCCGCCGGGTCTGCCCGATGACTCCTTCATCAACGCCATCCGGGCATCCGAGCACGAAGGCGACGTGGTGTTCGTGGCCGCCGACGACCACAAGCACGGCGACTACACACCGTATCTGTACCGCAGCGACGACCGGGGCACCACGTGGCGCTCGATTCGGGGCGAAGGTTCCGATGCCCTGCCCGACGGGGTGACCGTGTGGGCCGTCGAGCAGGATCACGTCAACCCGGACCTTCTGTTCGTCGGCGCCGAGAACGGGTTGTGGGTCACCGTCGACGGCGGCGGCCACTGGTATCGGATGACGGGCGGTGTGCCGACCATCTCGTTCCGGGATCTCGCCCTCCAGCGGCGCGACGACGATCTGATCGGCGCCACCTTCGGCCGGGGCGTCTACGTGCTCGACGACTACGGTCCGCTGCGCACCCTCAGCGACGAGCTGGTGTCGGGTACCGGCACCGTGCTGTTCCCGGTGCGCGACGCCTGGTGGTACGTGCCCCGCCTGACGGCTCAGGCCATCGGGCAACCAACCTTCGGATCGACCGCTTTTCGCGCCGACAACCCCGACCTGGGGGCCGTCGTCACCTACCACCTGCCCGAGGACGTCCTCGGCCCTCACAAAGCCCGCCGCGAGCGTGAGAAGGCCGACCGCGAGAGCGCCGACAAGGTGCCGATCGATGTGGCCGTGCCGGACCTCGACACCCTGTGGGAGGAGCGGCTGACCGCCGAGCCGACCGTCGTCGTGACCGTCCGGAACGCCGACGGTGAGGCTGTGGCCATGGTGCCCGGTGGGACCGAGGCCGGCCTGCATCGGGCGACGTGGAACCTGCGTCGCCCGCCGATCCACGCCATCCCGTGGGAGAAGCCCGAGTTCAAGGCACCGTGGGAACGGGATCCCGAGGGCCCGCTCGTCGAGCCCGGACGCTATTCGGCGGAGGTGGCGATGCTGTCGGTCGACGGCTATGAACCGTTGACCGGTCCGGAGTGGTTCGAGGTCAAAGCGGTGCCCGAGCTGGCCGATTCGGCGGGTGACCGCAGTGACCTGGCGGCGTTCGCACAGCGGATCGAGTCACTGGGTCGAGCCGTGCTCGGAGCCGGCCACGACGTCGACGCCGCCCGTGATCGGATCAAGCACATTCGGGCCACGCTCCGCCGGACGCCGCCGCGCGACCGCGATCTCTTCACCCGTCTGGAGGCGGCGCACCGGGAGATCGAGCAGCTCGGTCGGGAGTTGAACGGGGATCCGGTCCGGGAACGTCTGTCGGAGGCCGAGACACCGTGGATCAGTGAGCTGGTGGGGCGGACCGTCGACTTCGTCTGGTCGACCACCGAATCGCCGACCACCACACAACGCCGGGCAATAGACCGCGCTGAGGATGCGTTCGGACCGTGGCAGCAGCGATTCGACGCCGCCATCGCCGACCTCGATGCGGTGGTCGCCGATCTGGACGCGGCGGGAGGAACCTGGACCCGACGCTGAAGGTTTCAGACCGTGGTTGTCACCGCAACCTGGTTCTCCGGCCTCACACCCACCCCCTCCGACGGCACCCCTCCGGAGGCAGCCAACCTCATGCACACCGCCCAGGCGGCACGAACAGAACCGGGCTGCTACGACCGTTGTTGCAACATCGCTACCGAGTTGACCTTTGTCACACTGTGTGTTCCCATATTGGCCACCATGTACGAGCCCGACCTGCTGGTCGTGAACGACCTGCGCACCTACTTCGATGTCGATGCCGGCGTTGTCAAGGCCGTCGACGGCGTGTCGCTCAGCCTTCCCCGCGGTCGCACACTGGGCATCGTTGGCGAATCCGGTTCGGGCAAAACCGTTCTGTCACGCTCGATCATGCGTCTCAACACCAGCGCCAACGCCACCACCACCGGCTCGGTGCGCTATCAGGGCGAGGAGTTGCTCGACAAGTCGCCGGCGGAGATGCGGGACATCTGGGGTGAGGAAATCGCCATGGTGTTCCAGAATCCGATGACCTCGCTCAACCCCGTCGTCCGGATCGGGCGTCAGCTCACCGAACACGTCGAACACCATCTCGGGGTGAGCGGTCGGGAAGCCAAGGAGCAGGCCATCAGGCTCCTGCGGAGCGTCCGGATTCCCGAACCCGATCGGCGATTCAACAACTACCCACACGAGCTTTCAGGCGGCATGCGACAGCGGGTCTGCATCGCCATAGCCCTGGCCTGCTCGCCGAAGCTGCTGTTCGCCGACGAACCGACGACTGCGCTCGACGTCACGGTGCAGCACCAGATCCTCAACCTCCTCGCCCACCAACAGCGGGACCGCAACATGACGATGGTGCTCGTCACCCACGATCTCGGAGTGGTGGCCGGCCGGACAGACGACATCGCGGTGATGTACGCCGGACGCATCGTGGAGAAGGCTCCCACCCAGGTGCTGTTCCAGTCGCTGCGTCATCCCTACACCGAGGCATTGCTGCGGGCCATCCCGAAGGTCGACCAGCCGAAACACACCAGGCTGAGCGCCATCGTCGGGCGGCCACCCGATCTGATCAACCCACCGACAGGCTGCAAGTTCTCGCCCCGCTGCCCCTACGTCCAACCCCGCTGCCTCGAGGAGGAGCCGCCGCTGATGCCCGCTCCGACCGGCAACCACAGTTTCGCCTGCTGGTATCCGGTCGGCAGCAGCGAGGCGAAGCACGCCTGGGAGGAGAACCTGGCCTACGGCGTCACCCAGACCCTCGCCGCCGCCGGGGAGATCGAGGCCACCGAGGAGACCGACGACCTTGAAACCACGGCAGCGGTCCTCGCGCTGGAAACGGCGGACGACTGATGGCCGGCACCGGGAAAGCCCATCTGCGACCGGCCGAGGAGGTGCTGCTCCGGATCGAGGACCTCGTCGTGGAATTCCCCACCAGAGACGGGCGGGTCGTCCACGCCGTCAGCGGCGTCAGCCTCGACATCGCCGAGGGCGAAACGCTGGGCCTGGTCGGCGAATCCGGCTGCGGGAAGTCGTCGACGGGCCGGGCCATTCTCCAACTGCCGAAACCCACGTCCGGACGGGTCGAACTCGACGGAACCGACCTGACCGAACTCGGACCGGAGGAGTTGCGGCGGCGCCGAACCGACGTGCAGATGATCTTCCAGGATCCGATCTCATCGCTCAATCCCAGACGCAAGATCGGCGAGGTCGTGGCCGAACCGCTGCGGGTCTGGGGCCCGAAGGACGCCGACGAACAGTGGACGCTGGTCAGCGAGTTGCTCGACGCCGTCGGCATCGATCCCGACCACGCCCGCAACAAACGGGCCCATCAGTTCTCCGGCGGCCAGTGTCAACGTATCTCGATCGCCCGGGCCCTCGTAATGGAACCGAAGCTGATCATCTGCGACGAACCGGTCTCGGCGCTCGACGTGTCGGTCCAAGCCCAGATCCTCAACATGTTGGAGTCACTCAAGCAGCGCTACGGGCTGACGCTGGTGTTCATCGCCCACGATCTCGCCGTCGTCAAGAACATCAGCGACCGGGTGGCGGTCATGTACCTTGGCAAGATCTGCGAGGTCTCCGAATCCGATCAGCTCTACACCCGACCGGCTCATCCCTACACCCGACTGCTTCTCGAATCGATCCCCGTCCCGGACCCTCTCGCCCCGCTCGACACCGACCTGGTGGCCGAGGAGGAGCTGCCCTCGCCAATCGATCCGCCGAGCGGGTGCCGGTTCCGCACCCGCTGCCCGCTGGCCACCGACATCTGCTCCGAAACCGAGCCGCAGATGAAATCGATCGGCGACGACCACTTCGTCGCCTGCCACCACGTCGACCGCGTCCTGGCCCAGCCCGGTCCGGCCGACGCCCGACCGATCACGGTGTGAGCGGCGGCCGCTCGATTCTCCGTTCTCCAGGCCCGACTCGTACCACTCCAACAAACAGCACCACTCAAAAGGGGAGACCATGACAACAACAAACAGATGGGGGCTCACCCGGCTCCTTGCCCTACTCCTGGCTCTGACCCTTGTGGCCGCAGCCTGCGGCGGCGACGGCGACGGCGACACCGCGGCCGACGACGCTGCGACCGGGGAGGACTCCGGCGATGCAACCGATGTCAGCGCCGGCGACACTGCCGAAGGCGACGTCGACACCGAAGTGGTGGAGGACACCGAATCGGTTCGTGAATACGGGGGCACCGTCACCGTCGGCCTCGAGGCCGAATCGACCGGTCTGCGCCCGTGGGAGGACTCCTGCTCCTCGCCCTGCTACAACCTGATGGTGACGGTGTTCGACAAGTTGGCCGAGCAGGATCCCGACGGCACCTGGATTCCCTATCTGGCCGAATCGTTCGAGTCCAATGACGACTTCACCGTGTGGACGGTGAAGCTGCGCGACGGCGTCACGTTCCACAACGGGGAGCCGCTGACGTCGCAGACCCTCGTCGACATGTTCGCGATCCACCAGACCGGTGCCGCCTCGACCGGGCACCTGTCGACCTCCGGGCTCACCGGTGTAGAGGTCGTCGACGACCTCACCGTCGACTACACGCTCAGCAATCCCAACTCCGCATTTCCCGCCTACCTGACGCGGGCACCCATCGGCATGGTGTTCGAGCCGGGTGCCGCCGCCGCCGACCCCGAAGGGTTCTCGGTGAATCCGGTGGGCACCGGGCCGTTCATGGTCGAGACCCGCGATCTCGACAACGAGACGGTGCTGGTCCGCAACCCCGATTACTGGATGTCGGATCCCGATGGCAACCAACTGCCGTATCTCGATTCCATCGTGTTCCGGCCCATCCCTGACGAGACGACCCGCCTCGACTCGCTCCTGTCGGGCACCGTCGACGCAATACAGTCGCTGCGGCAGAGCACCATCCGCGACGCACGGGCCGCGGGTGACGGCATCGTGCTCTACGAGTTCCAGGGCAACAACGCCGGCGGTGGCATGTTCAACGTCGCCGTTCCTCCCTACGACGACGTCCGGGTTCGGCGTGGTCTGATCACGATGCAGAATCAGGAAGCCGTGATCGAGGCTCTCGGCGGGGCAGGCATCTCGCTGCCCGGCACCCAGTTCTTCTCGCCCGACAGCCCGTGGTTCTCCCAGGCCGTCGCCGACGCCTACCCGAACTTCGATTTCGAGGGCGGCAAGGCCATCCTGCAGGAGTACATCGACGATCCGGAGCGATCCGACGGCAAGGCGGTTGGCGAACCGATCGACGTCCAACTGTCCTGTCCGCCCGACCCCAGCCTGATCGCGGCGATGGCCGTCTCGGAGCAGTTGTGGACCAGCTCGGAACTGGTCAACGTCACGCTGACCAACTTCGATCAGCAGACCCACATCAACACCGCGCTCGGCACGCCCCCCGACTTCGTCGGGGAGCACGGCATCCACTGCTGGCGGTGGAGCTCGGAGGACGACCCGTCGCTGACCATCGGACCGGCCGTCGCCCCGCCGAACCCGGCGATTGCCGAAGCGGCCGGTGTACCGGGCGTGGTCTCGCCCCTGAACTTCTCGAACTGGTTCGACGGTGATGTGTTCGCAGCGTCGATCGCAGCCGTGCGCACCGATGTGTTCGAGGAACGCAAGGCGCTGTACGAGCAGATCATGCTGAAGGCGGCGGAGGATGTGCCCATGTACTACTCGGGCCACACCGCCACCATGATCGCCACCGTTCCGGAGGTCCAGGGGCTCAACGGCTGGCATTCCCCGGACGGGACGGTCGGTATCGGCTTCCCCAACGCGGAAGGTCGTTGGCATGAGGTGTGGAGGACGGATCTGGGTTGATGCTCTGTTGCGCTCGGTGTACGGGCTCGCCGTGGATGACGGTCCAGACGGACCGTCATCCACCGCCTGTACACCGAGCCTTCACCACCAAGATCCTGGCAAGAGCTGAAAGGAGGTAAAGGCTGGTGGGGAGGTTCATACTTTCCAAGCTCGGGCGGTTGGTGGCGACGCTGTTCGCCGTTTCGTTGATGACGTTCATGATGACGGCGCTGCTCCCCGGTGACCCGGTCAATGCCATCCTGCCTCCGACGGCGCCCCGGGACGAGGCGTTCGTGGCCCAGGTGCGTGAGGAGCTGGGGCTCGACGATCCGCTTCCCGTCCGCTATGTCACCTGGCTGGGCAACGCGGTCCGGGGCGACCTGGGCCGGTCGCTGGTCGACGATCGGCCGGTGGCGACCACCATCAAGGAGCGGCTGCCGGTGACCGCGGAGCTGGCGTTCCTTGCCGTCGGGCTGGCCGTGCTGATGGCGATCCCTGTAGGGGTGATCGGAGCCTACAAGGAGGGGGAGACCGTCGATCAGGTCTCCTCGGCCGGCGTGCAGATAGCCCTGTCGATCCCGAACTTCATCGCCGGGCTGTTCCTGATCTGGCTACTGTCGGTCAAGCTACAACTTCTGCCGGCCACCGGCTGGAAACGGCTGTCGACCGATGGGCTGCTCGGCAACCTGTCGACCGCCATTCTGCCGGCCAGCGCCCTGGCGCTCGGTCAGATGGCCTTCTTCTCCCGGCTCATCCGCTCCGACATGATCCAGACCCTCCAGGAGGACTTCGTGCTGTCGGCCCGGGCCAAAGGTTTGTCTGACCGCTACATCCTGCTCCGTCACGCGCTGCGCCCGAGTTCGCTCAGCCTGGTCACGATCGTCGGCATCAATATCGGTGCGCTGCTCGGCGGCACCGTCGTCATCGAGTCGCTGTTCGCCCTACCCGGTCTGGGTTTCCGGCTGATCAACGCCATCTTCCAGCGGGATTTCCTGGTCATCCAGGGGATCACGCTGTTCGTGGCCACGGCGTACGTGGTGATCAACACCCTGGTCGACATGCTGTACCTCGTCATCGATCCCCGGATCAGGAGAGGCTGAGATGTTTGCCCGCTCCGAGACGATCGGCGACCCGACGCTCGATCCCCCGGTCGCCGTCGTGGAGGCCGACCAACCGATCGACGAATTGAATCCGTGGCAACGGGCCACGGCGACGTTTTCCGCCATGCCCATCGTGGTCAAGCTCTCCACGCTCTGGCTGATCTTCATCGTCGGTGGCGCGATCTACGGCCAGATCGACAACCTGTTCGGGCAGGCCCTGCCGCTCCAGGATCCCGCCTACCAGGGATCGCTGTTCGGTGAGTCGAGCCGGCTGGAGGGGCCGACCCCCCAGCACATCCTGGGGACCGACAACCTCAGCCGCGACATCTTCGCCCGGGTGCTTCACGGCGGATGGGTGTCGCTCGTCGTCGCCCTCGCCACCGTGCTGACCGGAATCATCGTCGGGGGGCTCCTCGGCTCCTACGCCGGATTCGTCAAGGGTCGACGAGGTTCGGTGATCATGGCCGTTATCGACGTGATCCTCGCCTTCCCGGCGCTGATCCTGCTGCTTGCCGTCGTGTCGATCTGGGAGAACCGGAGCCTTGCCGTCATCGCCATCGTGATCGCCCTGCTGGCGATCCCGCCCTACACCCGGGTTGCCAGGGCGACCTCGCTGGCGGTGTCGCAGCGGGAGTTCGTCATGGCGGCCCGGGCCATCGGAACACGGCCGATGTCGATCCTCTTCCGGGAGGTCATCCCCAACGTGTTGCCGACGCTGCTGGCCTACGCACTGGTCGGGGCGGCTGCCATCATCGTGATCGAGGGCTCGCTTTCGTTCCTCGGGTTGAGCGTGCCGTCGCCCCAGGCGTCGTGGGGCAACATGATCAACGAGGCCCGAGCCGATATCCGGGTCACCATCATGCCCGCCGTGTGGCCCGCCTTGGCGTTGACGTTGACCGTGCTGGCGTTGAACCAGGTGGGCGACTGGATGCAGCGCCGGGCCGGGGGCCGGTCCTCGGCCTTCACCTGACCCGAACTCGCCGGAAACCCCATCATTGTGTGCGCTCCAGGCCCGGGTTTCCGGGCCTGGAGCGCACAGAACCATGGAGGTTGGGGGTTCAGACGGGGGCGGCGGGGGCGGCCGCCGCGACCCGGTCGAGTTCCGCCGCGTAGCGAATGCGCCACAGTGCCAGCCCGGCCAGCATCACCCCGACCGAGGTGGTGATCACGAACAGACCCCGTCCGGACGCCCCGTAGATGAGCGGGGCGAGACCGGCGGCAACGGCGGCCGAGATCAGCCCGGCGGCGTCGAGTAGGCCGGTGCCGACCGCCGCCTTCTCGGCTCCGGTGACCTCGAGCACCAGCACCTGGGAGCTGATCGAGGCGAATGACTCGGCCGAACCGTGCAGCAGGCCGACCGCCGAGAACCAAAGCGCAGTCGGCACCAGGGAATAGCCGAGCATGATCGGCACCAGACACAGGAGGGCGGGAAGCATCACCCTGGTCCCACCGAGTGCCTCGGCCTTGTTACCGGCTATGCGGGGGAGAATCAGCATGGGAAAGCCGACTACCATGATGGCCCGGGCCACATCCCCTGTCGAAGCGCCGAGGTCGGTCAGGAACCGGTCGACGATGGCGTCGAACACGCCGACGTAACCGAGCACGATGCACTGCACCAGCAGCGCAGCCTGGATCCGGGGGCGGCGCAGGAGTTGACCGATCACGCTGTAGTCAACGGCGGCGGTGGCAGTCTCGGATCGGACGATCGCCATCGTCGCCGGCGCCCCGAAAACTATCAGGGCCAGCGACACGGCGAGGAAGGGCGCCTCGAACCCGAGCGGTTCGAAGAGATACCCGATGAAAGGCCCCGAGATGAACCCGGCGACCGCCACCGACAGCAGCATCCCGAGCTTTGCCCCACCGCCGGCGGCGTCGAGCCCGATCAGCGCCTTGCGAGCCAGCAGGCCGAAAAGCCCGAGCCCGATACCCGACAGACCACGGCTGCCGGCCAGCACCAGGGTCGACGACCCGTAGGCCAAACCGAGCGGACCGGCGACCCCCGAGCCGAGGGCGGCGATGGCGAGCGGGACCTTCACCCCGCGATCGGCCAGCGGCGACAGCACCGTCTGCACGACCAGCGCCGCGCCGAAACCGGTGCCGGCGATCAGACCGACCTCCCAGTCGGCCAGCCCGTGGCGCGACTGCAGATCCTCGAGCAGCACGAAGACGACCCCGAGTGCAGCGGTGAGGATGAAGTAGGTGCTGTAGATGAGCACCGATCGAAACTCGTTCACTCGGGGCCATCGTACAACCACGCCCGGCTGTGACGTTTCGGATTCGGGCTGCTTCCCTGTGTCGCCGAGCACTCCTTCGGAGTCGCGGTAGCGTTGATTGTCATGCCGGCTGCGCCACCATCGGACCTGGTTATCCGAGGCGGGTTTCGACCGGGTGGCGCCGCGACGGACCAACTGAGGATCGTCGGCGGCCGGATCGCCGACGGGTCGGGTCGGGAGCCGGCCGTCACCCACGCGACCACGATCGACGCCGACGGCCTCCACGTCGCTCCCGGCTTCGTCGACCTGCAGGTGAACGGCGGGTACGGCATCGATCTGGCCACCGAACCGGAGTCGATGTGGGAACTGGCCCACCTCCTTCCCCGCCATGGCGTCACCTCGTTCCTGCCCACGATCATCAGCTCGCCCTCCGCCGTTACCGACCGGGCGCTGGCCGCGCTCGCCGAGCGGCCGGACGACCATCGTGGCGCCGAGCCACTCGGCCTGCATTTCGAGGGTCCGATGCTGAACCCCGATCGGGCCGGCGCCCACGACCTCGGGAACCTGGTGGCGCCCGACCGTCAACTCGTCGCCACGTGGAGCCGGAACAACGGGGTCGCGCTGGTGACGTTGGCCCCCGAGTTGCCGGGCGCCGTCGAGGTGATCGAACACCTGATGGCCGGCGGGGTGGTCGTGTCGGCCGGGCATTCGACGGCGACGGCGGGCGAGGCCGCGGCGGCATTCGACGCCGGTGTCTCGATGGGGACCCACCTCTTCAACGCCATGAGCCCGATGGGTCATCGAGCCCCCGGTCTGACCGGAGCGGCGCTGGCCGACGAGCGGATTACCGTCGGTCTGATCGTCGACGGCGTACACGTCGACCCGGTGGTTGTGAAGGTGGCCTGGCGGGCCAAAGGTCCCGACCGCGTCGTGCTGGTGACCGACGCTGTCGCCGCTCAGGGCCTCGGGCCCGGCCGACACCGGTTGGGGGACCGAACCGTCATCGCCGACGCCATGGGTGTCCGCACTGATGCCGGGGTGCTGGCCGGAAGTGCGTTGACGATGGACCGGGCGGTGGCGAACCTGGTCGAGTTCACGGGGTGTACGCTCGCCGATGCACTGGCCGCAGCAACGAGGACACCGGCCACGGTGATCGGGGCGATCGACAGGGGGCACCTTGGGCCCGGGGCCGCGGCCGATGTCGTGTTGCTCGAACCCGACGGCTCAGCGGCCCTCACGATCTGCCGCGGCCACATCGCCCACGTGACCGATGGGGCCGCCGCCCGAATCGCCGGCGGTCGATGATCTCGTCACCGGAGAGCAGGGCCCTTTGACCCTGGGGTGACCACCGGGCAGGGCGAGAATGAACGCTGGGCCAGAGAACGGAGCGCATCATGGACGCCGGCAACAACGGTGTCATCATCCTCGCCGACAAGATGCTGCCACGCCGCAAGCACAGTGTGATGATCCCCGGCCCGCAGGCACGCCATGAAACTCGCCTTCGAGAAGTATTCCCGGAGCCGGCTCCCTCGACAATCGTGGTGTCGTCCTTGGTCAATGACGAATCGCTTCCCCGGCCCGACGTCGCGGTAGCCATCGAAACCTCCAATTCACTCGTCCGGATCGCTCTTCGTGAAATCGGATGGATCTCCCTGTTTGGAGGAATGCTTTCGATATTGTTGAGGCGCATATCAAGTTCTGGAATCTGATTCTCCGCTCCACGTAGAATGTTCGTGATGCGGAACTCACCGTTGAATCTTCGTGCCATAGCGGACGCCGCGGTGACCATCGTCGACCGCGACGGATTCGACGCTCTCACCGTCTCCTCGGTGGCCGGCGAGTTGGGCGTCGGCCCCTCCCGGCTCTATACCCACATCGATGGGCTCGACGGCCTTCGTTACCTGGTGGCCACCGCGGCCACCAGGAATCTCACCAAACATGTCCGCAACGCCGCGATCGGCACTGCCGGCGACAACGCCCTGGCCGCCATCGGCACCGCCTACCGAGCCTTCGCCAACGACCATCCCGGGCAGTTCGCCTCGACCCTCCTGCCCCCGCGACGAGATCACGATGATCTGTCCGTCGCCAACCAGGAACTTCTCGACGTGTTCACGCTCGTCTACACCGCCATGGGCCTCACCCCGACCAGCTCTCGCCTCGCCGCCCGCAGCACCCGCTCCGCCATCCACGGTTTCCTGGCCCTCGAGCACAACTCCGGCACGACCCCGGAGCACGAAGCCGAGTACGACCACCTCCTCGCCACCCTTCAACACGGCCTCTTGGCGACAAGCCACCCGCGACCGCCCGACAACCCCGCCCCGGAGACCTAGCCATGCACGTACTCATAGCCGTTGACGAAACTCCTGAATCGATCGAGGCCATCCGTGTCGCCCACCGGATCTTCGGCGATCAAACCACCTACACCGTGGCCACCATCGGGGAACCCAGTCACCACCTCACCGCCATGGACCCCTTGGGGGCCATGTCGTATGACATCACGACACTGGCACCACCCGACCCGACCTATCCCGACAAGGTGGCGCGGACGGCGGTCGAGCGCACCGGGATCGACGCCGAGATCATCGCCGAGATCGGGCCCCCCGGGCCTCGACTCTGCCTCATGGCCGCCGAGCTCAACGCCGACGTGCTCGTCGTCGGCAGCCACGACCGCGGCTTCCTCAGCCGCCTGCTCGACCCGTCCGTTCAGCGGCACGTGGCCAACCACGCCCCCTGCCACGTCCTCATCGCCCGCCACGTCAGACCCGACGGCGAATAGCGCGTTCGCCGGGTGGCCGACACGATGCCGGCGGACACCGTGGCTTCGACCGCGTCGAGGCGATCGCGTTGCCGATGGCGATGACCTGATCGCCACCTCGAGCTGACGAAACGCCGCCAAACGAGCGCCGAACGGCATCGGTCGGCCTGGACAACTACCACCATCCACCGACGTTTGCGCTGATCCAAACTACCCAAATCCTTGTCGCCATCCACGGCCAGAACTAGGGTCAAACGCGCCAGCTCAATCCGCCGCGCTGGACCTCGACAACAAGGCAACGGAGCGACCCGATTGTCGCCTCAACGTTGCCTCGGTGACACCTCTTGCTGCCACTCCGACGGCCGACGCCGTCCGCCTGGTGCCCACCCGGATGCTCACCGCGAAGCCGTGATCTGTGTCGGCGACGACTGTCGATTGGGCGCGCCCGCCGTCCGCACCCGCTAGGAGGGATGCAATGATGAAATCCGCACGACAGATACGGTCGTTGCGGCCAGCGGCCTTCGTGGCCCTGGTCGTCGTGACCATTCTCGCCCTGACCGGCATCGCATCGGCTCTCGACGAGGACCCCAAGCCGCCCGACATCATCGACCCGGACATCAGGCCGAATGACGGCGGCATCCAGGCATACTGCGACGCGAATTACCAGGGCACAACCGGGGTCACGTTCTCGACCGGTTCGGCCACAACCAACTCCCAGGGTGAGCTGACCAAAACCGAAGCGGGCTACACCCTGACCTGGATCGAGTCGACCGACGCGGATCAATTGGATTACGACATCCGGGTGTTGTCCATCACCGAGGCAGGCGACACGGAGCCGCTTCCGTTCACCCTCGTCGTGGCCTTCCTCGGCGGCAACGACGCAAACGGCTACGAGTTTCTCCCTCCCGGTGCCGACCACGCGGAACTCATCATCGAGGAGGGCAACGGCAACAACATCACGCAGTTCGGATTCTGCGCCTACACGACCGGTGAGATCATCGTCGAAAAGCAGACGCTCCCCGACGGGTCGGCCCAGTCGTTCGACTTCACCGCAAACTGGGACGGCGGCGCCTTCAGCCTGGCCGACGGTGAGGCGATGAGCAGCGGTCGGATCCCCCCGGGCGACTACTCGGTGGACGAAACCGTCCCCGCCGGATGGAGCCTTGATTCGGTCACTTGCACCAGCAACATCGACGGCGAAGGCCCCTACGAGCCATCGTCGATCAATCTTGCTCGAGGCGAGACGGTGACGTGTGTGTTCACCAACCAAGCCGACGCCAACATCATCGTCGAGAAACAAACCGACCCCGACGGCTCCACCCAGCTC
>JAOTVU010000085.1 GCA_029863385.1 Acidimicrobiia bacterium | reverse complement strand
CCGGTGCCCGCACACTGTGTCTGGGTGGGGGAGTGGCCGCCAATTCCCGGCTTCGGGAGCGTTTCGCCGCCGAGGCGGCCGACTCGGGATTCGCCGCCCTGGTGCCTGACCGGGCGTTCTGCACCGACAACGCCGCCATGATCGGCGCGGCGGCACTCTGGCGGTTGACCAACGACGGGCCGACGGAGCTGGACAGTGGCGCCGACCCGTCGTTGGTGCTTCCCGCTACCGGCTCCTGAATTGCGGGCTGGTGGGGAGGGTCTGTCACCAGCCGGCTCGCAGGATCCGCCGCAGCCGGTAGAGGCGGGTTGCCACCGTTTGGGGGGCGACCCCCAGGTCGGCGGCGATGGTGGACGTCGATTCGTCCTCGATCCAGGCCCGATAGGCCATCGTTGCCGTGAGCCGCTTCGACGCTTCGCTGCCGGGCAGACCGTTGACGCTCTCCCGCAGGTGTTGCCACAGCTCGATGCCCGCCACCCAGGCCGGCTCGGTGCCGCCTGTGCCGCCTGCGCCTCCTGTGCCGGCCGCCGCCGGCCGGTCGCGAATCGTGCGGCCGAACGGCGCCGGGCCGAGGCTGACGGTGGGTGGCCCGGATCGGGGTAATCGTCGCCACAGCTTCTGGCGGGTGTCGAGCAGCAGGTTGGCGGCGATCCGATTCGGTCGGCGTTCGAGATCGTGACGGTAGAGCACTTCGAAGAAGGTGGCCTGCACCTCGTCGGAGACGTCGTGGTTCGGGATCCACTCCCAACCGCAGGCCGTTCGGGCCAGCCGACAAAGGCCGGGTCTGAGCTGTGTCAGCAGCGTGATGCCGGCCTCCGCCGAGCCGTCCTGTGCCAACGAGACCAGGGTTGCCTGCATGGTGTCGGTGCGAGCTCCCGATACCGGATTGGCCAGATCGGCGGTCTTCCAATCGGCGATGGGTGTGTGTCCCTCACGCCATTCGGCAAGGACCCGGTCGCCGCCCGGTGACATGGCCCAGGTCAGCCATCGATCAGGTAGGCGATGATCGAGGGGGTCGAGGTCGAGCCACCACCCGATGGCCGTTGGAGCAACGCGTCGGTCCGTGATCGTCATGGCCCACAGTGAAGTCCCCGTCGTTCCCGGGATGATTCCCGAATCGGCAGTCGATCGAAAAAAGGCCCGAAATTCTGCGGTGGACGCCCTGTGGGAACGAAACCGGGAATCAAAACGGGGATCGGCGCAACAGCAAGCCGATCGAGCAGGCCCGGACCGGGCTGCTCGATCGGTTCAACACCGCCGCAAATGGCGCCGTCGAGTTGCGAACGTGGCTAGTGAACGCGGATGTCGGCCCACACCATGCGATGGTCCGACGTCGGATAGCCGATGCCGTCCTGCAGGAACTGGCCGAAGTCGAACACGCCGGTGAGGCGGGACAGGTCGTCGTCCAGCGGGGGCCAGAACACAGCGGTGTCTGCCACCTGCATCCGCTTGGACGGCAGGACATAGTCGACCCGAAGGTTGCCGGGAGCACCATCGGCGAAGTCGGCGGTGTCGAGCGCCGGGTCGCCCCGGTGGGTGTCGTTGGCTCCGCCCTGGGCGGCGGCCTCGACTCCGCCGAGACTGGTCGGGGCCGGATCGGCGATCTTCGGATGCTTCAGCAGCTGATCGATCGCCGCGGCCACCGAGTCACCGTCGAGCGGATCGGCGTTCTGATCACCGGCTATCACAAAACGGGCCTCGCCCGGCAGACCGCCGACGTTGCCATCGTCATCGTAGATGTAGCCGCTGCGACCCGGATGGACGTAGTCGGCCCAGAAGCGGATCTCGTCATGGTTGCGCTTACCGTTGCGATCCTCGGGCCCGTCGAACACCGGGGGCGTCGGATGACTGGTCAGGAAGTGCACCGTTGTGGTCTGAGGGCCGGGCCCCGGGATCTCGATCGGTACATCCCAGTGCGATTTCGACGACAGGCGGAACACCTCGATCGCCTCGGCCGAGTAGAAGTCGGTCGGGATCAGGTTGCCGGGCATGTCGGACCACAGGAAGTTCTGGAAGGTCCTGGCCCCGTCGTGGTCGATCGGGTACATCGACAGCACCACCATGCCGAACTGGCCGGGGAAGAACCCGAACCCGAAGGCGTCGTTGGGCCCGCCGACCGCACCGCTGTTGTCGAGGTCGACCCCGGACGGCACGCCGGTGTTCGACGGCGCGTTGAACGTGTACGGGTAGACGATCGGGTCGGCACCGTTCTGCGACACGCCGAGGTAATTCTCCTGGAATCCGGCCAGGGCGGCACCGGCGGCGTCGTAGTCGAACTCGTTGATCAACAGCACGTCGGGCCGGGTTCGCTGAATCACCTCGGCCACGTTGGCGGCCTGCCAGCGACGACGGGCCTCGATCGAGCTTGCGGGATCCGTACCGTCGTAGGGTGCCGACAGGTTGTCGGCCAATTCACCCTCGAACGTGCGGTTGAGTGAGGCGTTGAACGTGGCGAACCGAACCGTGCGGGGCGCCTCACCCATGTCGCCACCGGCTGAGGCGGGCGCGCCGGTCGAGGCGATGAGCATCAGGGCGGCGAGAAGGGTCACGAGTCCGAATCGTCGCTTTCGACCGGGCACCTTCCAACCTGACGGGACATTCGTTTCGAAGCTGTCGATCATGGACATTCCACCCCCTGTGCAGACTGTGTGAGCAAAGCCAGCCTACGACATGCAGTCCGGACTGTCCTGCCCGCGTGTCGATCAATCGGCAAACAGTCGCTCGGCGAGCGCCGCCTCGACGGCGGCGACATCGGGTAGGCGGGCGTGGCCGAAGTCGGCGTGGTCGTCGAACGGATCGAGCTGGACCACCTGCATCCCGGCCGCCAACGCCCCGTCGACATCGGCGTAGACCGTGTCGCCGATGTACAGCGCCCTCCCGGGTTCGACGTCGAGCGCCTCGAGGGCCGGGGCGAAGATGGCAGGATCGGGCTTCAGGATCCCGACGATCGCGCTGTCGACGATGGTGGCCACCGACGGCAGCGGGCCGGGTCCGATCTGGCAGATGCCGAGGTCCTGCATCTGCTCGGCCGCCGTGCCGTCGTTGTTGCTGACCAGCGCCGTCGGCAGTCCTGACTTCACCAGGCGAGCGAACGCGGCGACGTTGTCGAGGTGAACCCAGTCCCAGTCGGTCCGGATGGAGGTTCGAAGCTCCGCCATTCGCTCCTCGCCGACACCGAGTTTCGCTCCGTAGGCGTGATCGTAGGTGTACCAGTAGTCCTCGGAGTGGCCGCTGACACCCCGATCCCGCCGGGCCAGGGTCAGGGCGTGGACACCGGCGTGATGAGCCCGCAGGAAGGGCTCGTCATCGGGGTGGTCGATGCCCCAGGCGCTCAACGTATGGCGCACCGGGTGGAAAGTCGGATAGGTGAACACCCCGCCGATGTCGAAGATCACGGCGGAAACCCGGCCGGGATCGAACGTCGTCATGAAGACGGGTTTAGATCATCGGCCGTTGGATCGCAACCCCATGCGACGGGCCTACCCGAGTGTCCTGCCCTGCGAATGAGCCCGGCCTACTGGATGACGAACTCGATCCGACGGTTCCGGGCCTTGCCGACTTCGGTGTTGTTCGAGGCGACGGGGTCGTTCTCGCCGTAGCCGATCGAGGTCATCCGCGCCCCGTCGATTCCCTGGGACTCGAGGTAGTCCTTGACCACGTCGGCCCGATCCTGGCTCAGGCGCATGTTGTCCTCGGCGTCACCATCGGAATCGGTGTGCCCGGCGATCTCGACGGTGACTTCGGGATCCGCCTTCAGGTAGGCGGCGGCCTGATCGAGAACGGCCAGACCTTCGGCGGTGATCGTGGCCGATCGAACCTCGAACGTGATCGGGTCGAGACTCAGTTGCTCGTTGATGGTCGTCGGCTCCGCGGGCTCGGCGATCGGAGTGGTCCCACCCGTAAGATCCGTCGCCCCCTCTGCACGTCGGCCGTCGCCGACGTTCGTGGCGTCTTCGTTCCCGCCGTCCACGTTCTCGGCGGACGCAGGCTCCAGGTCGGGCGGCTCGACCGCGGCGTCATCGGTGGTTTCCGCGGCGTCGTCGATCCGGTCGTCGGCCTCGCCGGATCCGCCACCGACAAGCTGGCTGAGTGCCCACGCAAGCAGGACGATGGCGGCCAGGCCGCCTGCGACCAACCACAGGAGGCCTGGACCGTCGCGATCGTCCGACACGGGATCCCACTGTCCGTCGGTCGAAGCTCGGTCGGACCCACCATCGACGTCGACATCGGATTCGACATCGGTTTCGACGTCGGTTTCGACCGCGGCATCGGCATCGGGACCGGCGAGTCTCGATGCGGCACCGGTCGTTTCGGTTGTGATGCCCGACACCGCCATCGTGTCAACCGTTGCCGTGGCACCGGCCATCGCCGGGACCCGGTTCCGGTCGCCACCGCCGTCGACCTCACCGACGTCCGGCTCACCGGCATCGCGCAGGCGAAAGCCGGCCAGTGACGACCTCTCCTTGTCCAGGAGTGCCAGGACCCCGGCGTCGTCGACTCCCCGGACGGCACGACGGCGCCCGAGCGCGCAGATGGCCAGAGCAAGGATGCCGGGCAGGAGGCGATTGATCACCTCCAGCGGAGCGTTGCCCCATTCGGCCAGTTCCCTCGTCACCGCGGTGTGTTCGTCGGCGAAGATCGAATGCAGCAGCCCTTCGCCGATCGCCGGGTCGCCCCGTTCGATGAAGATCAGCGGGCTCCCGACAATCGATGCATCGACGCCGTCGAGCAGCCTGATGACGATGTCGGCACCACCGGGCTCGACCGCCCGGTTGGCCAATCCGGCGATGGCAACCGGAGTGGCGAGGTCGACGAGCGCGGATGCCCGCTCGCGTTCGGTGTTCAGCAGGGCGCCGAGCTCGTCCAGGTTGGCACCCTGCTTGAGGAGGGCCGTCACGGTCTCAAGGAGTGAAGGCATTATGGGGCCGCCCAACCTTTCTCGTCGAGGTCGCGAAGCGGGCATGCCGGAGTTCGCTCGAAGTGACGGCTGTGGCGGGTCGCAGGCGCATCATGAGAATTCGTGGCCTCAAGTAGGATGAACGGCTATGAAGGAGGTCTTCCTTAACAGTCGGATCGATGTGCAGGATCTTCCAGAACTTCCTCCGGATTCGTTCGAACCGCTGGCTCCCGCCTTCCTGCGGTCGAAGTATGTGGCCGACGCAATAACCGCCATGATCGTGGTGGTTCTGGCCGTCTTCGCCACCGCCGTCATGCGGGCCGCCAAGGGTCCGGTTTGGGTTCCGCTGGCCGCCGCTGCGGTGGTGCTGGCGCTGATCGGGCTGGCGGCGGTGCTGCAGACGATGTCGGTCCGTCATCTTGGCTATCTGGTGCGAGACCACGATCTGACCCTTCGTCAGGGCGTCATCGTTCGCATCACCTCGACGATTCCCTACAACCGGGTCCAGCACGTCGGTGTCGACCGAGGACCGATCGAGCGACTCTACGGCCTGGCCACCCTGCAGTTGCGTTCGGCCGGCGGTGTCATCGGCATCAGCGGGCTCACCACTTCGGACGCCAACCGCCTGAAGGAGCTGGTGGCGAGGCGCGCCGGGATGGACGACGTCGGCCGAACCGACGCATCCGTTGCGCCGCAGACGCCGCCGGATGCCTCGGACGGGCCGGACACCGATCGGACCCCCGACGTCGACCCGCCCCCTCCGGGGGCCACCGAGCAGCCCTGGGCCCCGCCCGGTGAGTGAAGCCGAACGGCTCCTGGCCGAGCCGTCTCGCCAGTCGCCCCTGGCGGTGATCTTTCTCGCGTGGCGTCTGTTGCGGCAGATCAGCCTCGTCAACCTCATCGTGCTCGGTGCCGTGGTCAGCTCGGGGCGGCTGCCGGTCTCGGGAGCGGTTCTCGTGCTGCTGGCCGCGCTCGCTCTCGGCGTGATGGGGGGCTTGAGTTGGTGGCGTTTCGTGTTCGTGGTCACCGACGGTGAGCTTCGGGTGTCCCGGGGGGTGCTGTCGGAGGAGAAGCTGGCCATCCCGTTGAACAGGGTGCAGACGGTCAGCCTCGAACAGGGGCTTCTCCATCAGATCCTGAATCTGACGAAAGTGGCCGTCGACACGGCAGGCTCGACCGAAACCGAGTTCAAGTTCGATGCGTTGGAGCGCCGTCGGGCGGAGGCGCTTCGCCAGGTCGTGAGCGAGCACCGCTCGGGGGGCGTGCCCGGAGCCGAGGCTGTGGTTTCGGCCGGTTCGTCGGTCGCGGTCTCGGCCCCGCCGCCGACGGGACCGCGATCCGATGGCCCGCCACCACCACCGGGCGGCGTCGGCGTCGACGTCCGAACCGAGGTGATCGCCCGCCGGTCGGTCGTCGATCTGGTGAAGATCGGTCTCAGTAGCTGGCCGTGGGCCGGCCTGGTCTTCATCATCCCCTTGATCGCCGCACTCGACGAGCTGCGGGAACTTCTCGACTTCCCCCTGCTCGATCAGCTCTCCCAGCGGGTGGAGGAAGTGGGGCAGGACGGCGGCCCCGAGGTGTCGGTTTCGGTTCTGGTGGCCTCGGTTGTCTCGTTCATCCTGGTGGTGACACTCGCCGGGTGGGCGTTGCAGGTTGTTCGCTCGATCATCACCAACTGGGAACTGACCCTGACCCGCACGACGTCACCAGCCGGCGACAGCCTCCGCCGCGACGCCGGTCTGTTCAACCGCACGAGCCTGGCCGCCAATCTCCGTCGGGTGCAGGGTGTACGGAGCACGCAAAGCCCGATGCAGCGGTGGTTCGGCATTCGCCGGCTGGTCCTGTCGATCACCGGCGAGGCCGATCTGGCCGTTCCCGGTTCAACGGATGCCGAGTTCGACCGGATCGAGTCTCTGGTGTTCGACGGCGAACGACCGGTCGCCGATCGGGTGGTGTCGCGGGCCTGGGTGTGGTTGGAGGCCCGCAATCGGGCGCTGAGCCTGATTGCACCGACGATCGTCGTTGCCGTGTTGTTCGGCTGGTGGGCGCTGCTGGCCGCTGCGCCGCTCGCGTCCGGTGTGATCGGCGCCCACCTGTCGTGGAGGCGCTACCGCTGGGGTTTCACCGATCGCCGCCTCGCCGTCCGGGCCGGCTTCCTCACGCACCGCACGCACGACGTCGAGTTCATCAAAGCCCAGAGCGTCGATGTGAGGCGATCGTTCTTCCAGCGCCGGCGGGGCCTGGCCACGTTCCGGTTGCAGACGGCCGAGGAGGGGTTCGAGGTGCACATGATCACCGAGTCGGAGGCCAACGCGCTCCGAGACCTCGTCCTGTATCACGTCGAATCGTCGGGCCGGTCCTGGATGTAGGCGGTCAGCGGCCCCGCAGGTTCCAGGCCCGGGCCCACACGACGACGGTGAATCCGATGGCGAAGAGCCACAGGATGCCGGTACTGCCTGCGTCGAAACACTGGGTGTTGCCGACCTCGATGCACTGCTCGACGAGGCGATCGGAGGTGTAGCGGGTCATGCCCATCAGGCCTCCTACGACAATCGCGCTGATGGCGACATTGCGGATCGTCGCCGTCCGGTGCCGGCGGCGGGCGACGACGAAGACCGGTATCGCCAGTACGAGAAGTAGTGCAAGGTAGACAGCCCAGAGCAGGAGCATCGCTATCATTCTGGTCGACGGGGGCAAACAGCGCGGCGAATACCGTTTCGAGGATGCCTGGGACGGGGCGGCGTCGCGGAAATTTTTGTTCGTAATCCAAGCGAAAGGTTGGCGGCGGCCCGCTCGTGCTCTAGCATTAGCACTCGACCGGTGAGAGTGCTAACGCATCCGCTGCCGCAGCCCTCGCCGTGTCACTCGTGAGTGCCGAGATCAGACATCGAGCCGCTGCCACCGCTTACGAGCGGATGTAGCGGGCCGCCGGTGCTGTCGCGCTCCAACTTCCGTATTCGAAAGTGTCAACGCCCAAAATGGAGCTACTTGCATGAACCTGCAACCACTTGAGGACCGTATCGTCGTCCGGCCCAAGGACGCCGAGGCCACGACGGCCAGCGGTCTCGTCATCCCTGATACCGCCAAGGAAAAGCCCCAGCAGGGCGAGGTCCTGGCTGTCGGATCCGGTCGCCGCGCCGACAACGGCGAGCTCATCCCCATGGATGTGAGCGCCGGCGACACCGTCGTCTACTCGAAGTATGGCGGC
Organism: Acidimicrobiia bacterium; assembly: GCA_029863385.1. Classification (GTDB taxonomy): domain Bacteria; phylum Actinomycetota; class Acidimicrobiia; order Acidimicrobiales; family SZUA-35; genus JAHELU01. The sequence goes on along the minus strand of JAOTVU010000085.1, from coordinate 13,144 downwards.
ACCGAGATCGCCATCGACGGTGAGGATCTCCTCATCCTGTCCGCCCGCGACGTGCTGGCCATCGTCAAGTAACAACCGGTCCGGCGGTCACGTAAGACGCCCCTCTAGACATACGAAGCGAAGTGATTGAAACATGGCAAAAATTCTGAAATTCGACGAAGAGGCCCGACGTGCGCTCGAGGCCGGTGTGAACAAGTTGGCCGATGCGGTCAAGGTCACGCTCGGCCCGAAGGGTCGCAATGTCGTGCTCGAAAAGAAGTTCGGCGCCCCGACCATCACCAACGACGGCGTATCCATCGCCCGTGAGATCGAGCTGGAGGACCCGTTCGAGAACATGGGTGCCCAGCTGGTCAAGGAAGTTGCGACCAAGACCAACGACGTCGCCGGTGACGGCACCACCACGGCCACCGTGCTGGCCCAGGCCATCATCAGGGAAGGCCTTCGCAACGTGGCCGCCGGCGCCAACCCCATGGGTTTGAAGCGAGGCATCGAGGCCGCGGTCGAGGTGGCCGTGGCCGAGATCGCCAAGCAGGCCAAGGAGATCGACACCAAGGACGAGATCGCCCATGTGGCCGCCATCTCCGCTGCCGACAACAGCATCGGTGAGGTGCTGGCCGAGGCGATCGACAAAGTCGGCAAGGACGGTGTCGTCACCATCGAGGAGTCGAACACCTTCGGCCTCGAGCTCGAGTTCACCGAGGGTATGCAGTTCGACAAGGGCTTCATCTCCCCCTACTTCGTGACCGACCCGGAGCGGCAGGAAGCCGTGATCGAGGACCCCTACATCCTGCTCAACCAGGGCAAGATCTCCTCGGTCCAGGACCTTCTTCCCGTGCTCGAGAAGGTGATGCAGTCGGGCAAACAGCTCATCATCATCGCCGAGGACATCGACGGTGAGGCTCTCGCCACCCTGGTGGTCAACAAGATCCGTGGCACCTTCGCCTCGGCCGCCGTCAAGGCCCCTGGCTTCGGTGAACGTCGCAAGGCGATGCTGCAGGACATGGCCATCCTCACGGGCGGCCAGGTCGTGTCGGAGGAGGTCGGTCTCAAGCTCGACGGGGTCTCCCTCGACATGCTCGGCACCGCCCGCAAGGTGATCATCACCAAGGACAACACCACGATCGTTGAAGGCGCCGGTGACAGGGCCGACGTCGACGGTCGCATCAAGCAGATCAAGGCCGAGATCGACAACACCGACTCGGACTGGGATCGCGAGAAGCTGCAGGAGCGCCTGGCCAAGCTGGCCGGTGGTGTGGCTGTGGTCAAGGTCGGCGCCGCCACCGAGGTGGAGCTGAAGGAGAAGAAGCACCGCATCGAGGATGCGCTGTCCGCAACCCGGGCCGCCCTCGAGGAGGGTGTGGTCGCCGGTGGTGGTACCGCGCTGCTGCGGGCCCGTCCGGCCGTCGACGCCCTGCTCACCGAGCTCAGCGGTGACGAGGAGACCGGCGCCCGCTCGGTGTCCCGTGCTCTCGAAGCCCCGACCCGCCTGATCGCCGGCAACGCCGGCATGGAAGGCGCCATCTGGGTCAAGAAGGTCGAGGAGGCCACCGGTACCCGCGGTCTCAATGCCGCCACCGGCGAGATCGAGGACCTCATGGAGGCCGGTGTCGTCGACCCGGCCAAAGTGACCCGGGCCGCTCTTCAGAACGCCGCCTCCATCGCCGCGCTGCTGCTCACCACCGAGTCGCTGGTTGCCGACAAGCCTGAACAGGAGCCGGCCATGCCCGGTGGCATGGACGGCATGGGTGGCATGGGCGGCATGATGTGATCGACTGATCACAGTCGTCCAGATTGAACATGTAAGGGCCGGTCCGCTCGAGCGGGCCGGCCCTTTGTGATGTCGGCTCCGTCCGGTTCTGCGCCCGTCAGGTGACACCCCGTGTCATCCGGTGTCACCTGTGCTGCAAACTTCGGGTTGGGGGCGAGTGTGGACGGGCTCGGACGGCTCGAATAGTGTTGGAGTTGGTTTTCGCGTTTCGGTCCTCTGGAGGTAAACGGTGAAGGTGAGCACGCTGCTGTCGATGAAGGGTCGCGACGTCGTGACCGTTCAACCGTCGGACACGGTTGCGGCGGCGGCCAAAATCCTGGGCGAGAACCGGTTCGGTGTCGTCGTCGTCTCCACCGACGGCGTGACGATCTCGGGGATCGTCTCGGAGCGGGACATCGTCCGGGAACTCGGGGTTCTGGGAGCCGATCTTCTGAACAAGCCGGTCTCGGACATCATGACCCGCACGGTGCGGACGTGCAATGAAGGCGACACCGTCGAGGGGCTCATGGAGGTCATGACCGAGCATCGGATCCGACACCTGCCGGTGACCGACGACGGCAAGCTGGCCGGACTGATCTCCATCGGCGACATCGTCAAGGTTCGAGTTCGGCAGCTCGAACACGAGGCCGATCAGCTCGAGCGTTACATCAGCAACACCTGGTAGCAGTGTCACGCCTGCGGCGTGACCACGAGTTTTGGCCTGCGGCCAAAACATCGGTGTCTGTTCTTTCCGCCGATCCGGTGGCTCCTAGAGCTGGCGTCGGCGGAGCACCCGGCCCGGTCGAGCACCGGTCGGTTTGCCGTTGGCCACGACCGGAACGCCGTTCACGAGGACGTGAACGATCCCGTCCGGGTAATGATTCGGATCGGCGAAGGTTCCCCGGTCGATGATGGCCGCCGGGTCGAACACCACGATGTCGGCGGCCCGGCCGGGACGGATGTAGCCACGGTCGGTCAGCCCGAAGATGTCGGCCGATCGCCCGGTCATGCGAGCCACCGCCTCGGCCATCGGCAGGACACCGAGATCTCGTGCATAGTGACCGAGCACCCTGGCGAAGGTGTTGTAGAGCCGAGGATGCGGTCTGCCGCCGATGGTGGGAAGGCCGTCGGAACCCACGACCGTGCTCGGGTGGGCCAGAACGGTCCGTACGTCGGCTTCGTCCATCATGTGGAGAATGACGGTCGTTCTCGGCGCCAGATCCAGAACCCGACGAGCGGCGTCCGACCCGGGGATTCCGAAATCGCCCGCCAGATCGGTCATCGAACGGCCCTCCCACTCGGGATGACCGTCGCAGCTGGCCACCACCACGGCCCGCCCGGGCAGGGTGGCGCCGTTGAGCGGGTGATCGGTGCCGGAGCGGCCGTCCAAACCATCCTCGACGGCGACGTCCCGGCGATCGTCCACGATCGTGTAGTTGGAGAGCACCGAATCGAGCGTCGTGCTGCCGGCGGTGTACGGGTACTGATCGGCGTGGACCCTTAGCCCGGAGGACTGAGCCACCTCGATCAGGGCCAGCGACTCGGTCACCTTGCCCCAGTTCGCCGATCCGGCGGCCTTGTGGTGGGAGATCTGGACGGCAACGCCGGCTCGACGGCCGATCTCGATGGCCTCGTCGACGGCCTCGAGTAGGTGGTCGCCCTCGTCGCGGATGTGCGACGCGTAGAGGGCACCGGTGCCGGCCATGGTCGAGGCCAGCGCCACCAGTTCGTCGGTCGTGGCGAACTTGCCCGGCTCGTAGACGAGACCCGACGACAGGCCGAGCACTCCCGCTTCGAGCGCTTCGGCGACCACGTCGACCATGCCCGACAACTCGACGTCCGACGGTTGGTGGTCGGGGTCGAGGGCGGCGGGTCCGAGAACGGCGGCCCGGATCGAGCCGTGGCCAGCCAGCACTCCGATGTTGACTCCCGGCGGGTTGTCTTCCAGATAGCTCATGTAGCCGGTGAAGCTGTCGAAGTCGGGAACCGCATGTCCGGGATGAAGACTTGACGCGAACGTCTGCCTCGGGTCGCCGGGGGCGGCGCTGAAGCCGCAGTTGCCGACGATGCACGTGGTGACGCCACCCCGGTTCTTGAAGGCCATGTCGGGATGAACCATGGCGGCGAAGTCGTCGTGGGTGTGGACGTCGATGAAGCCGGGCGCCACGGCCAGCCCGCTCCCGTCGATCATGTGATCGGCGGAACCGGATCCAGGCTCGACGATCCCCTCGATGACCGACCCGGTGAGCACCACATCGCCCCGCCCGACCGGACCCCCCGTCCCGTCGAAGACGACGGCGTCGGTGATCGCCGTTCTGACGCCGTCAACTGTGCCCTCGACAGTGCCGCCGGTCGGGTGATGGCCGGACGTCACCGCAGGGCGGCGATGTTGGCGGCGTAGTGATCGGGCCCTCCACGGAACACCGCGGAGCCGGCCACCAGCACATCGGCGCCGGCGGCCACCAGTTTGGTGGCATTGTCGGGACCGACGCCGCCGTCGACCTCGATGCGGATCGGGCGCTCATCGATCATCGCGCGCAGTTCGGCCACCTTGTCGAGGGCCGAAGGGATGAACGACTGCCCCCCGAAGCCGGGGTTGACCGACATCAGCAGCACCAGGTCGATGCGGTCGAGCACCCAACGGATGGCGTCGAGTGATGTGCCGGGGTTGAGCGACACCCCAACCTGACAACCGAGGTCACGGATGCACTGGAGGGAGCGGTCGAGGTGGGGCCCAGCCTCGGCGTGGATGGTGATGCCGTCGCACCCGGCCTCCGCGAACACCTCGAGATAGGGATCGACCGGCGCGATCATCAGGTGGGCGTCGAAGAACAGTTCGGTATGGGGCCGCATGGCCTTGATCACCGGCGGCCCGAACGTCAGGTTCGGTACGTAGTGGCCGTCCATGACGTCGAGGTGGATCCAATCGGCCCCTGCAGCTTCGATGCGCTGCAGTTCCGTCGACAGGTTGGCGAAGTCCGACGACAACATGGAGGGGGCGATGAGAGGACCGGATGTCACGGTGATCAGTCTACTGGAGGCCGGCCGACCGTCCGAGATGCCGCACCGGCGGTGGAACCCCTCGCCCCTCCCGCGTTGAGCCGTTGGTGGTACCGCAATCGATTGCACGGCCGCCCGGCTGGGGCGTAGAGTCGATCCATGGCCACGGTGGCAGTACTCGACACCACCTATCCGGATCTCGACATCGAACACCGGGTTGTGGACGGCCACGGGATCGACGTGGTCAGGGAGGACGGTGCGTCGCCGGAGGCAATCGCCAGGTGCCGTACCGCCGACGTCATCATCGCCGGATCCCGGGCTCGGTTCGACGCCGAGACGATCTCTCGACTGTCGGCCAAAGCGATCGTCAGGGCGGGAATCGGGGTCGAAACCGTTGACCTGGCCGCCGCCCGAACGGCCGGTGTGATCGTCTGCAACGTGCCCGACTACGGAACCGAAACCGTGGCCCAGCATGCGTTGGCGCTCGCCCTGGCCGGATCGAGACGCCTCATCGAGGCCGATCGTCTGGTGAGGGACCGAGCCTGGGGCTTCCGATCGATCCGGCCGATGCACCTGCCGTCGAGCTCAACGGCCGGGGTTCTCGGTCTGGGACGAATCGGGAAGCGGACCGCCGAGTTGCTGGCCGCCGTCGGCTTCGAGCGGGTGCTCGGCCACGACCCGTTCGTTTCCGGGGCCCCGGACCCCATCGAGCGGGTCGACCTACCGGAGCTCCTCGGGCGGTGCGACATCGTGTCGATCCACATCCCCGGTAGGAGTGACGGCTCCGCGGTGATCGGAGCGGACGAACTGGCACACATGAAACCCGGTTCCGTCCTGGTGAACACGGCCCGCGGGAGCCTCGTCGACAACAGGGCCCTGGCCGACGCACTTCGCCAGGGCCGACCCCGGATTGCCGCCCTCGATGTGTTCGACCCCGAACCGCCTGACCTGGCTGAGTTCGCCGGCATCGAGCACCGCCTGATTCTCACCCCGCATCAGGCGTGGTACACCGAGGAGAGCCAAGCCGAGCTCCGCCGCAAGTCGGCGGAGGAAGCGTTGCGTATCATCAGCGGGCAGGCGCCGCTGAACCCCGTCACCGTCCCCGACCCGTTCACGCCACCGGCGGCCTGACCAGGAGTCCCCATGAATCCGTATTCGATTGCAGATCTGACATCGCCCGAGGTGGCCGAGCTGGTGGAACGAACCCGGACCGCCGTCATTCCGTTCGGGAGCATCGAACAGCACGGACCGCACCTGCCCAACGGCACCGACAGTATCGCCGCCCAGCTGCTGGCGGCCGCGGTGGCCGAGCACCTTCCGGGGATGTATGTGCCGTTCGGGCCCTACGGGGTCACCCCGATCCACGCCGGCCACCCCGGCACCATCAACCTGCGACGCGCCACTTTTGAGGCCCTGCTCACCGACATCTGCGAGGACCTGGTGGCGATGGGGGTCAGGCGACTCGTGTTCGTCAACTGGCACGAGGGGAACATCGCCTCGATGGACGGCGTGGCCGCCGACATGCAGGATCGACACCCCGGTGTGTACGTCGTGACCGCTCACGCCTGCTACACCGCCCAGCGACTCTATGCCGACGACGGGGGCGAACTGACCCACGGCGGGGGCATCGAGGTCCTGGCCGTCATGGCTCATGACCCGGAGCTGGTGAAGGTGGATCGGGCGGGCGAGGCCACCCGACCCGATCCGGCCGTCGCGCTCGACGAAATGCGGCGGGGGAGGGAGGTTTACGGCTACATCACCGATGTGACCGAGATCGACGCCGAGGGTTGGTACGGGAATCCCGGCTGGGCATCCGCCGACCGTGCCGCCGACTTCGCGGCCACGGTGGGAGCGGAAGTCGCCAAACAGGTGACGGCGATCTTCGGGATGCGCCTGCCATGACGGTCGTTCACCGTGCGACGTTTCACTTCGCCGATCTGCCGGGACGGCGGTCGGCCGATCCGTTCGTGGGGGTCGACAGCACGTCGAGTGTCCGCGTCGTGACCCTCGGATTCGATCCGGCCCGAACCGCTCACCGTCATCCCCACTCCGAGGAGGTGATCGCCGTGGTAACCGGGCGCGGCCACGTCTGGCTCGAAGGTGAGCGGCTCCCGGTCGGGCCGGGCGACGTCGTCCACGTGCCCCGGGGGTTCGCACACGCGACCGTGCCGGACCGGGATTCGGCGATGGAGTTGCTTTGTTTCTTCCCCCATCCCGATCTGGCGGACAACATGATCGAAACCGACATCCTCGTCGCCCCCGTTGGCACCGGCGAGCACGGCGACGGCCCGGTCGACGAAGGAGCTCCATGACCGACCGGATCAGACTGGCCTCGGTCGGCCTCGGCCGGTGGGCCGCGGTGCTGGCTCGGGCGATGGGCCGCAGCGACACCCTCGAGATCCACTCGTGCTACTCCCGCTCCGAGTCGAACCGACGCGAGTTCATGGAGACGTTCGGCGTTGCCAAGTCCGCATCGTCCTACGAGGAGCTGCTGGCCGATCCCGACGTGGAAGGAGTGGTGCTGACCACCCCGAACGACACCCACCGCGATCTGGTCATCCGGAGTTTGGAGGCAGGCAAAGCCGTCTACACCGACAAGCCGATCGCCCAGACCTTGTCCGATGCGCTCGCCATCAAGGCGGCGGTGGAACGCACGGGCGGCGTCTTCGCCGTCGGGCACAGTGCTCGCCGACTGTCGGGATGTCGGACAATGAAACAATGGATCGACGACGGAACCCTGGGCGACGTGTCACTCGTCGAAGCCAACTTCTCGAACGAACGGGGCTTGGAGCTGACACCGCAGACGTGGCGGTGGTACCTGTCCAAAACCCCCGGTGGCCCGCTGATCCAGCTCGGCGTCCACCACGCCGACAACCTGCAGTACCTGATGGGCCCGGTCAAGGCCGTGAGCGCCCATCAGCGGAGGCTCTACACCGAGTCCGAGGTGCCCGACGCCACCATGGCCATCCTCGAGTTCGAGTCGGGAGCGCTCGGCTATCTGGGATGCGGCTGGGCCTCGCCCGGGATCTATCAGATCCGGCTGCAGGGAACAAAGCAGAACCTGGTGTACGATCTCGACTTCACCCACTGGGACGAGTCCCACGAGGCTGATCGGTGGTCGAGCCTCGTCTCCCAGGCCTACGGTGAACAGGAACGGTCGCCGGTCGAGCTTGCACCGACCGACATGTTTCGGGAGCAACTGGAGGAGTTCGGCTTCGCCGCCCGGGGCCAGGCCACCGTCGAGGTCGACGTCGACGCCGGCATCCGGGCCTTGTCCATCGTGCACGCCGCGATCGCCTCCAACGAGGCGGGCGGTCGGGCGATCGAGGTGTCCGACTTCGTGTCCGGGGAACGAGGACACCAGGACCGATAGGAAGTCGGCAGCCTAGTCGGGCAGCTCGTCGAGCAGGCAGGCCACTTGGCGACGCTCGCCGCGATCCTCCAGCACCACCTCCGGTACCTCCCGAAACCGGATCGAGACCGTGGTTTCCCTGGTCGAGAGCGATTCGACCGCCTCGATCATCGCCCCCGGAACCGTGGCGGCCCCCGGATCGGTCAGCGCCTCGGCCAGACGTTCCGCCGATGCCGCATCGTCGAAGGTCAGATCGGCGTCGAAGGCTGATCGGCGGGTGACGCCGGACAGCTGGTCGAACATCTGCGGGACGTCCTCGAGGCGACCGATCACGTCGTCGATCTCCCAGCCACACCGAACGGTGGACACGTCGCAGCGGGTGTGGAAGCGGCACCCCGACGGCGGTCGGGCGGGGTCGGGCACGTTACCCTCAAGGCCGGGCAGGAAGGTCTGATCCGTGTCGCCGATCAGCTCCGGGCTCGATCGAAGCAGGGCCCGGGTGTAGGGGTGTTGCGGCTCGGCGAAGAGCGGTTCGGTGGGCCCGGCCTCGGCCACCCGACCGAGATACATCACCACGACCTTCTCGGCCATGTGCCGCACCACCGAGAGGTCATGGGTGATGAACAGGTAGGTCAGACCACGTTCGGCCTGCAGCCAGTGGAGGAGGTTGAGAATCTGCGCCTGGACCGAGACGTCGAGCGCGCTGGTCGGTTCGTCGAGGACGATCATCTCCGGGTCGAGGGCCAGGGCTCGGGCAATCGAGATTCGCTGGCGTTGCCCGCCGGAGAACTGATGGGGGTACCGGTACAGGTGCTGGCGGCCGAGGCCGACCTGTTCGAGGAGCTCCACCACCCGCTCGGTCAGCTCGCCCCCGGAGGCCTCCTTGTGGACCTTGAGCGGCCGACCGACGATGTCTCGAACCAGATGGCGCGGATTGAGCGACGAGAACGAGTCCTGGAACACCATCTGACAGTTCCGTCGGAATCGGCGGGCCGGATCGCCCTTCAACTGGTGGATCGGCACCGTCTGCGACGAATCGGACGAATGGGCATCGAAATCGACGAACACGCCGCCTGACGTTGGCGCCTCCAACCCCGCCACCAGCCGACCCAGCGTGGTCTTCCCACACCCCGACTCACCGACCAGGCCCAGAGTTGTGCCACGGGTGAGATCGAAGCCCACGCCGTCGACGGCCCTGACGTGGCCGGTGACGCGCTGCATCACCCCCTCACGAATGGGAAAGTACTTGGTGACATCCCGGACGGACATGAGCACATCGTCGGTCGAGTCGGTTCCGGTTCGCAGCACCCCGACCCCACCGGCTCGGGAGCCCGTGGCCGCCGGTGTGTCGGCCCTCCGTACGGTCACGACGCCGTCCGATCGTCGGTCGCCCGAGCCGGAGCGGGCGACGGGGAAGCCGCCGCCGGTGCAGGGTCGGCCACCGTGGGCGGCGTCTGGTCCGAGCCCGTGATGGGCGCGTAGGCGAAGCAGCTGACCGCATGGCCGACGTCGACGTCGACCAGGTTCGGTTCGGCGGACAGGCACATCTCGGTGCTGTGCCGACAGCGGTCGGCAAAACGGCACCCGGGCTCGGGATCGATGAGCTCGGGGACGGTACCTTCGATGGCTTCCAGCTCGCCGGCGCGGCTGGCCAGCGATGGAATCGCGGCCAGCAGCCCGCGGGTGTACGGGTGTTTCGGGCGGGCGAAGAGCTGGTCGGCCGGCCCGATCTCCACGATGCGCCCTGCGTACATGACGGCGATCCGATCGCAGACGCGACGGACCAGCGACAGATCGTGGCTGATGTAGAGGACCGACGTGTTGTGGCGCCGTTGCAGCTGGGAGATGAGCTCGATGATCCGGGCCTGTACGGTCACGTCGAGCGCGGTTGTCGGCTCATCGGCGATCAGAACGTCGGGATTGCAGGCCAGCGCCTGGGCGATCATCACCCGCTGCTTCATACCGCCCGAGAGTTCATGGGGGTAGCGGTCGAGAATGTTGGCCGGGTTCGGGATCTGCGTGTCGGCCAGTGCCTCCATGATCAGGCGGTCGGCCGAGGCCCGCAGGCGATTCCGACGGTTGCGCAGAGGGGGGAGGGCCAGCAGCAGCCGCTCGATGATTCCGGACTTCAGCCGGGCCGCCCGCCTGATCAGTGATGCCCCGAGGCCGGTGTCGTCGGCTCCGAAGCCGGCGCCTTCCAGTACATCGGCCGATCGGTGAATGAGGAAGACCTCGCCCAGCTGATCTCTGACGGTCAAGGCCGGGTTCAACGCCTTGCCGGGATCCTGGAAGATCATGGCGATGTGGTTGCCTCGGATGTCGCCCATGGCCTCACTGTCGAGGGTGAGGAGATCGACGACGCCGCCGCCGTTGCGGTGGCGGTAATCGATCGTGCCCTGAGGGGGCAGAGCCGGCGGTGACGGGACCAGCCCGAGAAACGAGCGTGCCGTCACGCTCTTGCCGCAGCCGGTCTCGCCCACCAGCCCGAGCGTCTCACCCTCGAGCAGTTCGAAGTTGACGCCGTCGACCGCCTCGACCACCCCGGCCTTGACCTGGAAATGAACCCGGAGGTTGTTGACGGCGACAACGGGCTTGGGGTCGGTTCTCGGTTCGCCCGCCGCCACGTCGACGGACGACGACGCTGTCACCTCGACTTCTCCGTCCTCGGATCGAGAACGTCGCGCATCCCGTCGCCCACCAGGTTGAATCCGAGGGCCCAGAGGAAGACCATGAGGCCGGGGAACGTCGAAGCCCACCAGCGACCCGAGGAGATACCGGCCTGACCCTCGGCCACCAGAACGCCCCACTCCGCCAGTCCGGCTTCGGCCAATCCGATGAAACTGAGGGTGGCGCCGACGAGCACGATGTTGCCCATGTCCATGGTGGCCTGCACGACGACCGGTGTGATCGCGTTGGGGAGCACGTCCTTGGCGAAGATGCGGAGCCGTGTATCGCCGATGACCCGGGCCGCGTCGACGTAGTCGTTACGTTTGACGGTGATCACCTGACCGCGCATGATGCGGGCGTACTTCACCCAGAACACCACGGCCAGCGCGAGGATGATGTTGCGGAACGCCGGTCCGAGCACCGCGGCGATGGCGAGGGCGAAGATCAACTCGGGAATGGAGAGGAACACATCGACGATCCGCATGAGGATCTCGTCGACCCGGCCCCCCAGGAACCCGGCCACGCTTCCGACGATGACCCCGACGGTCACGGTGATCGACACCACGAGGATGGACAGACGCAGCGAGGTTCGGGAGCCCCACACCACACCGTAGAAGACGTCTCCGCCGGTGTTGGTGGTGCCCAGGAGGTGGTCCGGTGATCCCGGTGGCACGGCGATCGCCCCCCAGTCGCGTGGCATCTGAGCGGGGTCGGGGGTGTTCGGTTCGGTGATGATCGGAGCCAGGAGGGCCATGGCCAGCAGGGCCAGCACCAGGATCAACCCGGCCATCGTGGTGGGATTCGACAGGATGCTGCGGGCCAGTTCCATGGTTCGGCGGACCCTGACCCTGGCCGCGCTGTCGTACAGCGTCGAACCGTCCAAGGCGTCGGCGGCGCCCACGACGCTAGTCACCGAGAATCACCCGCCGGTCCAGGTAGGCGTACAGCACGTCCACCGCGAGGTTGACCACCAGGAACAGCACGCTGGTGAACAGCACGTAGGCCATGATCGTGGCCTGATCCCCGCGGAGCACCGAATCGGCCATCCACCGGCCCAGCCCGGGCCAGCGGAAGATGATCTCGGCCACGACGGTGCCCTGGAGGAGGAAGCCGAACGACAGGCCGATCACGGTCACCGTCGGCATCAGAGCGTTGCGGCGGGCGTGACGGCGCAGCACCAGGCGTTCCGGTAGGCCCTTGGCCCGGGCCGCGTCGACGTAGTCCTCCTGGAGCTGCTCCACCAGCGACGACCGCATCATACGGGCGATGATCGCGGTCGCTCCGTAGCCGAGCGTGACGGCCGGGAGGATCAGATGCCAGATGGCGTCACCGAAGGCCCGAAGGTTGCCGGCCAGCACTGCGTCGACGGTGTACAGGTTCGTCGGGTGCGAGATTGACGCGAAGATGTCCGGATCGCTGCGGCCGATCGGAAACCACCCGAGATTGACCCAGAACACGATCAGCATGACGATGGCGAACCAGAAAAGCGGCATGGCCGCCCCACTGATGGCGACGATGCGGGTCAGATGATCGGGTAGCCGGTTTCGTCTGGCCCCGGCGTAGGTGCCGAGGGCGATGCCGAGGCTGATGGCAACGGCCGCGGCCGCAAACGCCAACTCGATGGTCGCCGCCAACTTGGAGGGAAAGACCGAGGTGACCGGCGCCGCGGAGACACCGGACCACCCGAGATCGCCCTGAAGAACCCCCGACGCCCAGTAGAAGTACTGGACAGGAACCGGCTCGTCGAGGTGGTACCGCTCCTCGATGGCGGTCACCTCCTCCGGCGTCATCTCATGCGACAGGTAGATGGCGACCGGTGACCCCCCGATCCGGGTCAGGGCGAACACCACGATGGAGACGCCGATCACCAGAAAGGGGAGTATCAGTAGCCGTCGTATGAGGTACTGCCGGATCTGCATGGTGGAGGTCTATTTGTCCATGAACTGGAACTTGAGGCTGGGCCGGGGCCACAACGGGTTGGACCCCCAGCCTTTCAGATCGCTCCGGTAGGCGGCAACAACACCTTCCTGGCCGGCGATTAACCACATCGGATCGTCGTACAGGATCGTCTGCAGTTCGCTGTAGAGGGCGGCCCGGGCATCGCGATCGAGTTCGACCTCGGCGTCGTCGATCAGCTGAGCGACCCGGTCGGGATCGGTGTAGCCGTTGGCGAAGCCGTGCACCGTGCCCCACTCGCCGTCGGGATGCTGGTACGACGACACATAGCCGTGAGGGTCGGCGAACGGGTCGGCGTTCTTGACCCACATGGCGTACTCGATCGGGTCCTGGGCGTGGGCGTCGTCGAATTGGGCCTCGGCCACGGCCAGGACACGTATCTCGATGTTGCAGGGCAACGACTCCAGCGAGTCCTTCATCAC
>JAOTVU010000241.1 GCA_029863385.1 Acidimicrobiia bacterium | reverse complement strand
ACCTCGTCATCAACCGTCCGGTCGACGATCCGTTCCTGTCCCGAACCGGATGGTGGGTCGATTCCGCTCAGCGCGGTCCGCTCGACATCGACGCCATGAATGCCGCCTGCCGGCACCTGATCGGGGAACACGACTTCAGTTCCTTCTGTCGCCGTCCTCGATCCCGCCCCGTCGACGACGGCTCGACCGACGACGTCTCCCTCGTCCGACGGGTCGACGACGCCCGCTGGCTCGACCTCGGTGACGGCCTGCTCCGCTTCGACATCCGCGGCTCGGCCTTCTGCCATCAGATGGTGCGCAGCATCGTCGGCTTCATGGTGGCGGTCGGCACCGGCAAACGGCGAGCCGACGAACTGCCCGAGGTGCTATCCGCCCGCGATCGCTCGGTGGCCGAGAACCCGGCCCCCCCGCACGGTCTGACACTGTGGCAGGTCGACTACCCGGATTATTAGCCGCCCCCACTGATACTCCTGGGTTTTCCTGAAGGATCCGCGCATTATGCGCGGATCCTTCAGGAAGAATTGGGTTTGGGGCGGTTCGTGGCAGGGTCAGGCCGGTTCGGGCCCGTCGAGCACGTGCGGGTTCCGGGTGGCCAGTAGCCGATCCCTGCTCACCGTGACGTCGATTCGGACCACCGCGCCGGACCGTTCGAAGACCGCCAGACTGGTGGCGGCATCCAGCTCGGTATCGAACCGGCCCTCTCGGCCGTCGGCCCAGGTGACGTCGACCGCGGCGGCCTTCCCGAGCGTATACACGATCGGGACCGCGCAGTAGGTGAATCCGAACGAGCCCGACCGCAGGCGCCCGTCGGGCCCCAAGGCCTCCCACGGCGTGGTCTCGGTCAGGAACTCGCCAGGGTCGAGGAGGATCGGGTCGAAGCGCAGCCGGCCGTTGTGGACCCGGACGCCGAGTTCGACCCAGCGGATCAGGACCCCCTCCTTGACCTGACCGGTCATGCCCGGCTGCTGGGCGCCCATGCCAGCCGGGGTGTGCGAGTGCGGGTCGGTGGGAAACGAGCCCTGAACGGTCACCGACTTGCGGGACCCGAGCCCGGCCCGGACTCGGCCGTAATGCCGGAACATCTCGTCGACCACCGCCTGCGGTTCACCGCCGGCGACGGCGTCGAGGAGCCGTTCGGACAGCGCGAACTGAAGCTTCGACACCATGTGCCAGTAGATAGAGCCCAACCCCTCGTAGCGGTACATCGACTGGGACCGTCCGGTGAACGACCGGTGGTCGAACACCTCCTCGTAGGCGGCGAGAATCTCGGCCCGATGACCATCGATGAGATCGGCCGTTTCGGATTCGGCGGCGAGTTGGTTCAACGCCGCTTCGAGATCGCGAGCAGATCGGAGGTGTGCGCCGAAGCGGAGGTCGCCGTTGGCGTCGCGGCTCACGACGCCCGCTCCTCGGTCGGCCAGAGCGACCAGAGCGGCGCTCATAGCCGCTTGGGGAATCCGGTTCTTGTCGAGAAACGGTGGTGGCCTTCGGTCGGGGTACAGCATGAACGAACCCTGATCGGGTCGATGGAGGTCGCCCTCCCACAAAGCGGCCATCGTTGTGACGACCTGTCCGGGGTCGGCCGTCGGCGACGACAGCGCGGCCACCTGCCCCTCGAGCATCTCGTAGAGGGGATGGAGCGATGCGCCCTCGGGACCGAGGTGCGTCAGCCAGTACGTGTGGACGAGGCCGTCGGGTCGGTGAGCGAGTTGCGATGCCGCATCGACATGGCGGCCTGCGACCTCGATCAGTTGGCGAAGTTCGGCGACCGCCACGAGCTCGGGCTCACCGGGTCCGCCGTCGTAGGCCGCGGTTCGATACCGCTCGTAGGCGAGGCCGAGGGTGTCGAGAAGATGGCGGCGAGCCGCGGTTGTCGCCACGTCGTTGACGGCGGTCGTCTCGGCGGTCGACAGCGGGTCGCGGGCGGTGAACGCTTCCATCAGCTCTCGCAGCCAGGTCACGACCCGACGACCGACATGGACCTCGTCGTTGGCCGCGCGTTTCAGGATCCCATCGACAAACGACAGGTAGTCGCGAAGATGCAGGAGGGTGACGACCGAGACTCCGTTGCCCACGAGTGCGTTGTTGGCGTCGTTCCACTCCGGGCGCTGCGTGTTCATCCAGATTCCGCCACCTGCGACCAGGTTGGAGAGTTTGGCCAGGGCAGGCACCAGCAGCTTCTCGGCCATCGTGGCCAGGTGGACCCCGGACCCGTCGGCGGCCGGCACCAGGCGACCGTCGGCGCCGATGGCGGCCACCCGTTCGTCGATCTCGGCCTGCCGCCGATCGTCGAAATCCAGTGTCTGCTTTGGATCTCGAACGAGCTCCTCGTACGGATGGAGGCGGTACGGAACGTCGGCGTAGGAGAACGATCGTCGAGCGATCATCGACTCGAGGAGGCCAGGATGGAAACGGTCGGCTGCGTCGAGCAGCCGGTGCAGGTACACGATCTGGTGGTCGCCCCAGTAGCCGAAGTTGCCCCAGCTCCCGTCCTCGGGAACCTCCCAGTCGATGCCGTCGTGGGTGATGCGGTAGGGATTGTGGCCGTCGACCGTCGATGCACTCAGGAACTTCGAGATGACCGACTCGATGAAGAGCGGGTAGCTGTGGAGCAGCGCCTCCCAGTTCTGGAAGATGTCACGCCAGTTGCCCTGATAGCCGATGGCCATGCGGCCATCGGGCAGCCGGCCCGGAATACGAAAAGAGTTCCACGGCCGGCTCGGATCGCCGTGTCGGCGGCTGAACGTGAGGGGCAGGTACTCGTTCACCAACCGAAGGAGGTCTTCATCGACCGCCACGGCCCGCCGCATGGTGTCGATGTCGACGACGGGCTCCAGATCCCCGGTCAGCTCGACGAAGCGGTCGCGCCGCCGCCGATCACGATCGGTCACGAACTTGGTCATCCGGTCGACCACGATCCGGTGTTCGTCGGGAAACACACCGCCGCGCATGCAGTTGAACAACACGTTGGCGAAATGGTGGACGGTGGACCCCTTGTCGGCTGTCACCTGAAGACCATCGGCGCCGGCCACGAGTTCCCCGATGCTGTGGTGGGCCTGTTCCAGTTCCGCCTGGACGGCGCTGGGGATTCCCGAAGGGTCGTCGGATAGTTGCCCGAGAAACTCGCTGAGTTCGACGGCGGCTCGGTGGTCGAGATCGACGTCGGCCACGAGTTCCCACCGCAGCTCCTCCCCGGGCGACAACCGAGCGGTCGCCGACTGCAGGAACGCCCCTTTGACGCCGGTCCTGATCCGTTCGGCGGTCACGTCGAGCCCCGAGCGGAACCGCCGGACCTGGCGTTCGGACAGCAGAATCGTTGATCCGTCGAGGCCGTGTCCCCAGATGACGTTGGCCGTGAGCGCTTCGGCCGGGTCGGCCTTGTCGGAGACGAGCGATTCAAGCGTGAACAGGGCGAGATCGGTCGCGTCGTCGAGTTCGGTTCGGCGGTAGGCGTCGACCAGCGTGCTCGACGCCTGCTGCGAGGCGAGCTCGACCCCTGCCGGCAGTACGTTGACCAGGCCGTCGAGGATCGTCACCTCGACCGGATCCCGGTCACCGTCGAGGGCGAGCCGGCAACTCCGGATCAGGCCGAAGCGCCCGGCTGTGGCCCACGTGTACTCGAACGTCATGCCCCGGTCCGGGTGGTGTTCGGTGAAGCGAAGACGGTCACCGTAGGCCGTCTTCGCCAGCGACCGGTGGGTGCGGCCGATCGGCGTGTCGGTGTCGAACGGCTGCCAGACGTCGGCTAAGCCTGCGACCCGGATGAGGGTCAGTGGTCCGGTTCGACCGCCGCTGCGATGAAGCCGATCATCGGTCTCGTAGGGAAACAGGGAGTACTCGGCGCTTCGTCGACCGGCGGTGAGCGCTCCGCTCGAGGAGATGAAGGCCCACTGGTCGTCCGGGGTGACGAGGCTCACGAGGAACGGGTCGAGCAGATCGTGATTGTCGATTCGATACCACGTCATGCCATCGGCGTCGATGAACTCGCCGGTTGCCTCCATCAGATTTTCCATCACGTCACCATCCCGTGTCCACGATCCCAGAGCGGTTGTTGTCTTGCGGTCGGCTTGTCGACCGACCAGTCTTTCCCGGGCCAGCGCCGCGGAAGCCGTCCCGTGAACGGGGCGGCACCGGTGAGCACGTCGGCGATGCCGTCGCCCTCACTGCCGGGCAGCCAGGCCGCGACGATCGCGTCGCAGTGACCGATCACCGAGTCGAGGATCATCGGACGACCGGTGATCAGCACGAGTACCAACCGATCGACATGGCGACGCACCCGTTCGACCAGCTCCCGATCCTCGACCGGGAGGGTGAGGTCGGCTCGGTCACCCGATCCCTCCGAGTACGGCGGCTCGGCCACGACCACGACGCCGTAGGGCGCACGGGTGGTCTCGGCGAATCGGCCGGATGGTTCGTGGACGACGTCGAGTCCGTGTTCGGATCGCCGCAGCCCGTCGACGACGGTGGTTCCCTCGGTGATCGGACCTCGGCCACCCTGCCATTCGATCGTCCAGCCGCCACACTGCAGGCCGATGTCGTTGGCTCCGTCGCCGGCCACCAGCACCGTCGCCGGTTCCAGCGGCAGAACGCCATCGGGATCGCTCAGCCGAACCGCTGAGGCGGCAACCGCTCGTCGGGCCAGGCGACGATGAGCGTCGCAGCCGACCGTGTCGATCGGGGGTGGGGGAGGGGGCCGCTCATCGAACAGACCCATCGCGTGCTTCACCGACAGGATCCTCGACACGGCGTCGTCGACCCGCCCCATCGGGAGGTCACCGGTTTCGACGGCCTTGATCACGTTGTCGATGAACCGTCGGAACTCGAACGGCACCATCACCATGTCGATCCCGGCCGCGATGGCTTTGACCACGGATTGGTAGGGGTCGGCGTCGAGCTGGTCGATGCCGAGCCAGTCGGAGATGACGAGGCCTTCGAATCCCAGCTCGCCCTTGAGCACGTCGGTGAGCAGGTATCGGTGGCCGTGCAGCTTGTCGCCGTTCCAGGAGTTGTAGGAGGCCATCACGGTGAGCGATCCGGCGGCCAGAGCGTCGAGGTATGGCCGCAGGTGGACAGCGCGCAGGGTTTCCTCGTCGACGACCGTGTCGCCCTGATCGATCCGCCAGCCGGGGCCCCAACCGTCCCACCAGTCGATCCATTCCATCTCGCCGGCGGCGATCGAGCCCCATGACGTGCCGCCGTCACCGA
>JAOTVU010000084.1 GCA_029863385.1 Acidimicrobiia bacterium | reverse complement strand
CGCCAGCACCACCCGCCCTGGGTTGGGTCCGGCCGACACGTGGTCGAGCACGGTGAAACTCTCGAGGTCGGCTACGGCGACCTCGCCGTGGCTCGGAACCGAGACGACCATACGGTCCCCGTCGCTCGTCTTCACCCAATCGTCACCCGGGCCCCTCAGCAGCATCACGCTGAAGAGCTGGGTGAAACCGGCGACATCGACGTTGGGGTCGATGACCGAGATCGTCGGTCCCTCGTTGAGTGCCAGGAGGAAGAAGCTGTTGAAGTCGATCAGGGGGCGCTCGGTGAGGGCGCCGGAGATGTAGCCGGCGATCTTGGTCTGGCACTGCTCGTCGGTGGCCGCCGGGCCCTGCTCGAGCCACGCCAGCGGCCGTGCCCCCTCGATCGGGTTGCCGGCCGAATCGACGACCTTGAAGATCACCGCGGAGTTGGCGCCATCGACGATCTCCGAGGCGAGGTCGGCCCCGCGGCCCCCGATGCCAAGGAAGCTCTGCATCGTGAACTCGACGGTGACGCCGTTCTCGGTGACCTCCCCGTAGAACAGCTCGTCGTGGATGGGGTTGCCGTGGTGGTCGATCTCGGCGCCCTCGGCCACCGGGACCCCGTGACCGTCGCCGTGGTCGTCGTGGTCGGTCGTGGTACCGCCGTCCGCCGCGGCGTCGTCGTCATGGCTGTGGTCCTCGGCGGCGCCCTCAGGATGCTCGTGGTCAAGCGCCGTGTCTATGCCGCACGCCGCGGCGAGCAGGGCGAGGGCGACAACGGCTGAGGCGAGGCGGCCACGCGAGTTGACGGTGCTCATGGCATACATTGTCCCAGCATTGGAACAGTATGGTGGGTGCGGCCGCCTTGGTCCGCACCCACCACCGATTCTTGCGTCATCCAACGGCCAAGGTCACCGTGGCCGGACCGCTGCACGCCCCTGACGGGTCGCACGCCTGATACGTGAAGCTGTCCCGGCCTTGGAAACCACGGGCCGTCGCTCGGTAGCTGAACGACCCGTCGGCGTTCACGGTCACATTGCCGTGCTGAGCGTTGGACACTCGCACCGCCGTCAGCGGGTCGCCGTCGGGGTCACTGTCGTTGAACAGCAAACCGACCTCCTCGGGACCAGGCAGTTCGGTCACCACCGGTCCGCCGGTTCTCGCTGTCACCTGGTAGGGTCCATCGGGCAACGCGACCGGGGCCGAGTTGGCCGGCGGATCGGGCGGCGCCGCGAAGCGGAGGATGCCCCACAGGCCCTGGTAGTTGCCGAACGAGCCGACGTCACGGAACAGGTAGTCACCCTCGACCGCGAACTTGCCACCGGTCTTGCGAGGCACGAAGTCGAAGTGACTGCCGGCGCCGACGCCCTCCTGGGAGCCGAGCCACCACGTCTGCATGTTGTGGCGATCTGTGTTGTGGCCGCCGGCGCTCAGGTCGAGGGCGTTGTGGGTGCGGAAATCGTCGCCGATCCTCGCGCTGCCGCCGACGTAGGGCGCCTGCTGCCAGGCGTGGCCGTTGACCGTCCACACCATGCCCCGGGCGTTACCACCCGGCATCGCCACCCGCATCCGGAATTGCATGGCGTCCGCAGCGCCGTCGCCGTCCACGTCGACGTCGGTCGGCTCGGTCGACACGAAGAACACCGGCGTCTGCGGGTCCTCACCGACCCCCGGCATGTTGTTGGAGTACAGCAGGTGGTTGTTCTGGTTGTCGCGCAACGCCGCGTCCGAGAACCCGGTGTTGGGTGGGATCCCGAGCCGGTACCACATGGGCTCCGCCCCGTAGTTGATCGCCTTCTGCGCCGAGTCCTGCGGATCCTCCGGCGTGCCGGGACCCTCAGCCGCGATGTTGGGCACGGCACAATCCATCAGCTCCGGGACGGCGAACTCACCCCCCGACGGACCGGCCACCGGATCTTCCACACACCCGCCTCCGTAGCGGAGGTTGATGTCGTTTTGGAGGACCACGACGAAGTCACGGAACGACGTCGTGGTGCCGTCGGCCCACTCGTGGGTCACCGTCGCCGAGGCACGGCTGTCGTTGTCGACGACCCACGTCGCCCCCTGCGGCTCGATGACCAGCGCCCCGACCATGCCCTTGTTGGAGCCCTTGATCCGGTCCGCCGGCATCAGGTTGACGACGCCGAACTCGACCGGTGTCGGCACGAGGGTGACCGAGCCATTGCCGTTGTTGACAACCCCGATGTCACCGGCGTACCAGGTGTACGCCCTGATCGAGCCGGGGGCGACCAGCTGCATGTTCTCCAGATCCCCGGAGTTGACGCCGGTCTGGAACCCGTCACCCTGGCGCACGTTGTACGCCAGCAACTGCGTGTGCAGCCCGACCAGGCTCGACGGCGCGAGGTCGTTGGCGTTGAAGGTGGTCATCCCCGTGACACCGTTGTGGTCCACGTTCTTGGCCTTGGTCACGATCGACGGCAGCGACGCGAAGCCCGGCATGTCCGGCTGCCCGACGAACCCGTTCAAGGGGTCGCCGTTCACCGGGGCGGCCTCGAGCGCATTGTGCAGCTCGATCTTGATGCAGTCACCGGCGTTGGCCCGCAGGATCAGCGGTTCGACCGGTACCCCGGCCTTGAGACCAATCGGTTTGCCGGCGGCGTCATACTCGAGATCGTCATTGAGCACATACATGATCGCCGTCGGGTCGACGAGCGGCCCCACACCCTGTCCGTTGTCGGTGAGCCGGGAGTTGTAGACGATCCCGTCCGTAAGACCGATGTCCTGGGCCCGTACCGCGGTGACCCTGAACATCACGTCGGGCGCGGTGTTGGGACAGATCCTGGGCTGAATCTTTTTCTTCCCCGGACCCGGGGGCGTGAAGTCGTCAATGTTTGTGATCGACGGCCCGTCGGCGTCCACCGGGTTGTTCGGCAACGCGAGCAGGTCCGCCCGTTCTCTGCTGTAGGCACGCAGGATGCCCCACAACCCGTTCCACAGGTCGTCCTTGTGCGCGCCCGCCGTCCACAGGTAGTCGACCTCGGCCGGGTTGCCGGGTCCAACGTCCAGGCTGACCGGGAGTTCGAGGTTGAAGTACTCCGAGATGCCCATGAACTGGGAGTTCCGCCAGCCCGAGTTGGCGCTGTCGAACTCGCGGCGCCACTTGAGCCCGTGGATCATCATGTTGTGCTCTTCCTCGTGGGCGCCGGTCTGGATGCGAACCCTGACCTTGTCACCCTCGTAGGCCCGCAGCAACGGTGTCGCCGGGTCTCCCGCATGCACCCCGGGCGGCGCCGCCCACGGCAGGTCGCCGTACACGGTGTTGAGCTGGGGTATGGCCCGGTCGGTCCGCGTCTGGAAGGCGCGGGCCAGGTCGCCGGCGTCACCGGCCACTTGACCGAGCACACCATCACCGTCTGTGTCCTCACCAGGATCGAGTACCGCGTCGAGGTCGGCGTCCTCGAAGATGCGCAACCCCAGTGGCTCGTTGCGGTAGTTGACCACGTACGTGCCCGGATCGTCGGCCGAGATGGCCTCCGGGCACGGCCTCAGCGATCCAGCGGTTCCGTCGCCCTCGTCGAAACACCTCTCCGGGAAGAACACCAGGTCGGGCATCCGGTCCTTCGGCGGCTCCTGCCTGATCGACGGGTTGACGCTGCCGAAGAAGTCGGCGTAACACGGGATCGTCCGGCCGGGATCCGCAGGATCCTTGGCGTTGCACGTCGTCGGCTCGCCGCGGCCCGCCTCGTACGCGTGCTGGAAGTCGGCGAACTCCATGAACCACTCACGGTGCGAGTTCTCACCGAAGACGTTCCAGAGTCCGCCGCCCTGCCAGTCGGGCACGAGGATGTCGGCCCGCCACGAGGTTGGTCCGCCGTCCTGGCGTGGCAGCGCCCCAGCGCCGACATCCGGTGTCAGCCGCTTGAGACCCTTGTCCGAGTTCTCCCAGCCACCGGGGGCGTACAGGGCGTCGGTGTTTTCGTCGAGGACGCCGCCGAACATCGTCCCGGTCTCCGGGTCCCGCCACTGGGAGGCCACGGGCTCGATGAGGACGGTGGAGTACAGGCCCACCTGCTGGTGGGTCGACGGCCCGTAGTGGTCATGGGTGAACACCGTTCCCAGACCGCGGTCCCAGCTCTGGGACAGCAGCGGGTCGGCGTACCAGCGCTGCACCGTGGTGCGGGCGCCCCACGCCAGGTCGCCGACGGCCGCGCCCATGGCGCCCTCGCCGAAGAAGGGGTGCTTCTTCGCCAGCGGGCACGCCGGGGTCGCATTGTCACCGGGATCGAGGCGGCCGTCGTGGTCGGCGTCGTTGAAGTCCTCGCCGCACTCAAGAGCGGGGTTGGTCTCAACGTTCTCGTGGATGGCGTGGACGCGCTCCTCGACCTCTTGCGGGCTCAGCGTGCCGTCCTCGTAGTTCCACCCGTTGGCCGAGCCGTCGGCGGACGTCACGTCGAACTTCACCAGGTGGATGTGCTGGCCGATGATGTCGGTCGGCGTCCGCACCTGGAAGTCGTCGAGCTGGTACACGTTTGGCACCAGGTTGGTGTGCCAGAACTCGGCACACTCGGTCGGGTTGAGCCGCATCACCAGCGGCTCGGGCGCTTTGGCGCCGGTGAGGATGTCGTCGACATCCTCCCACAGCGCCTCGAAGCGCTGCTGCTGGAAGTGCCAGCCGACCTTGTTGAGGGTCATGTCCATCTCGATGTTGGCGCCCTTGTAGCGGCGCGTCTTGTCAACGAGCGAGATGTCACCCGAGTTGAGCGCCGGATCGGTGCGACACGGATCGGCGTAGGGCGCGCCCGGCTTGGGCGCCAGACCGTTCGTCTCGAACCCCTGCAGGTTGATGCTCGGCTCACCGCCCTGTGGGCCGACGTCGCCGTCCTCATCGATGCGGCGGAGGACCGTGCTGCCCGCGTTCACCGCCGTGCCGTCCGGCAGGTAGGTGTCGTGCCAGCGCGCCTCGTGGAAGGCCATGGCCACCTGCTCGGCCGGCGTGCCCTCCTCGGGCACGGCGCCGAAGCCGGCGTTCTCGATGATCTTGTTGAAGTCGACCGGGGTCTGGAACTGCACATGGGTCACGTCACCGGCCGCCGGGTTGAGGTTCGGTCCGGTCGTGAGGATGTGCCGCGGCAGACCGCCGTCTTCAAGTTTCCCGTCGTTGTCGATATCGACGATGTCCAGCGCCGGGGTCGGCGGACGGTGGCCCGTCAGACCCGGGATGAAGAACGGATAGCCGGGGTTGTCGGCGGCGTCGATGTTCCCGTCGCCGTTCAGGTCCATGTCGACGTCGGCGGGGGCCTCCAGGACGTCTGGGTTGCCGTCACCGTCGAGGTCGATCTGGCTGGTCGAGATGTCGAAGGGATCCGCCGGGTTGTTCCAGTCGGTCTTCAGCGTGTCGGTGACCGCAGGCGACGGTGCCATCGGCAGCGACGGCAGCGGAACGACCGCCGGTATCGGCGTACCCTCCACGATCTCGCCGTCGGGCAGGGCTCGAGCGCCATCGACCGGTCGACCCCCCTCATCCACACCAATGGTCCCGGGATCGTCGACTGTGAGCTCGGTGCCCCGCTCGAAGGTGTCGTGGACTCGCCACAGCTCCCACATGCCCTGGGCGAAGTGGGGGTAGAAGTGGCAGTGGAAGATCGAGTCACCGGCCGTCTTATTGCGGTTCCCCGAGCCGCCATAGGCGATCTCGTAGGTGAACCCGCTGCCCGGTCCCATCCCCTGGCTGTCGAGATAGTTGGAACCCTCGTCGTTCCAGTCGAACTGCCACTGGTGGGCGTGGAGGTGGAAGATGTGATGTTCCTTCGGCCCGGCGTGGAGGTTGCGGAACTTCACCCGGTCATTGAGATAGCTGTGGTGAACGTTCGAGGGGTCGTCCGGGTACAGCGCCTTGGTGGCGCGAACCGGGTTTGCAGCGACGGTCCCGTCCGGGTTGACGTTCACGCTCGCCGGGACGTCGACGATCATCGCCGGATCACCCACCGCCCAGGAGGTCAGGAAGAACTCCTCGTACTTGCACTCCGTGCAGTTGGCCATCGGTCCCAAACCGAGCCGGTTGGCGATGATCTCCGAGCCGATACCGCCGCTCCCGTAGTTGATCGGGAACGCGTCTGCCACGCCGTGGAGCGCGTGCTCGAACGCCGACTGGCTGAACTGCGGGAACGCTTGAACGCCGAACGCCTCGTCCTGGAAGATCACCGTGTACTCCCGGAACGGGTCGTCGCCGCCCGGGTAGTTGGCGTTCTCCCAGTAACCGGGCGTATAGGCCTCTTTCGGGATCTTGTAGCCGTTGCTCGCCGGTCCCGAGATGATGGCGTTGATGTCGGAGTGGACGAGCTCGGACCCGTTGAGCATCGCGATGATCGGGAGCCCGACCTTGGCGTCGCCCGCTTCGGTTGGGTAGACCGCGGCGTAGTCGATGATCGGCTGGCCGCCCGGAGTGGTGCGGTGCGCGTTCCAGACGCCGTCACCGTTGGTGTCAGTGAGGGGTTCCGCCGGAATGGCGTCATCCCACGCACCGTTGTCGTTCTCGTCGGTCAACAGTGGCTCTGCTGGCACCGCGTCATCCCACACACCGTTGCCGTTCTCGTCGGTCAACAGTGGCTCCGCAGGATCCCACACGCCGTTCCCATTGGAGTCCGTGTAGGTGTCTTCCGGGTCCCACACACCGTTGCCGTTCACGTCGGTCAACAGTGGCTCCGCCGGATCCCACACGCCGTTCGCATTGGAGTCGGTGTAGGTGTCCGCCGGCACCGCGTCATCCCATACACCGTTCCCATTGGAGTCCTCATAGGTATCCGCCGGCACCGCGTCATCCCACACACCGTTCTCATTGGTGTCGGTAAACAGCTCGGCGGGGGTGGCCCAGTCCATCTCTTCGCGGGTGAGCTGGCTGCGGTACCAGACGCTCTGGACGGGCTCGACGTTCAATGCGCCGAAGAGCCCGACTCCGGCGGTGCCGCCGGAGCCCTCCGAGCCGACCGTCACGGCCTGGTTGTAGAGGAGGAAGGTGTTCTCGTATTCGGCGAACCACTCGTAGGTGGTCGACTCGCCGGGCGCGACGATGCTCTTGTCGCCGTCGGTGCCGGTCAGGTCGTTCTCACCGACGTACGCGCCGTCCGACTGGATGTCGTCGACGAGCTGCATGTCGGTGACGTGCATCCCGACGTGACGGTCGCACGGCCAGTCTCCGTGGGGCTGGTTGTCCCAAGAATTCGGTGCGACCACCTCAGGCGGGCACGCCTGGCCCGCGGGGACGGGGTCGATGAGGTTCTCGAAGTCGACGGTGATGCAGTCGCCGACGTTGGCGCGCAGCACCAGCGGACGAGGACGCTTGTCCTCACGGAGCATGACGTTGCCCTCTTCGAGCGGGACGCCGCTTTCAGCCTCGGTCTGGCCGGCGTTTGCTCCGTCCTTGTGGACCACATCTCGGCGCAGCGCGTACATGAGGCCGTTGGGGTTGACGGCGCCCAGGCGGTTGTAGACGATGATCTGA
Organism: Acidimicrobiia bacterium; assembly: GCA_029863385.1. GTDB lineage: Bacteria > Actinomycetota > Acidimicrobiia > Acidimicrobiales > SZUA-35 > JAHELU01. The sequence goes on along the minus strand of JAOTVU010000084.1, from coordinate 14,172 downwards.
TCGAGGGCGACCACGTCGGCGTAGATCTGGCGGTTGCATCCCTCCCCAATGGTCGGGACGTGGTCGGTCAGCGGGGCGGCGGTGGCCGGCTCGGCGGCCAGGGACGGAGTCGGAATAAGACTGATCGAGGCCACGATCGCAACAATCGTCCGCGCCACAATCGCCTGGCCAGTTCGGGCGGGGATGGACATCGCACGGATGCCACGCAAGACGGAGAGAAGCGGCACGGTGCGCTCGGCGGGTATCCCGAAGAGCAGCGCAAAGCCGAGCGCGGCAGAGAGAGATGTGGGGAGGAGGGCAAGAGCATCAGACACGGCGTGAGGCAGCGGTGCTCCGGAATGGTGCTCAGCTGGGAACAGCAGAGCGTGAGCCAGACCGCCCGGAATCAGAACGGCGGCGTAGCCCAGGCCCACCATGAGTGCCCAGCGGACGCGGGCCAGCGAACCGCGGGCGAGCGTCCACGAACGCACCCGCCGGTTGACCACGCATACAACCGCCAGCGCCAGCGGGACGGCCAGCAAGGCGTCCCGCAGCCAATGGAAGAGCCCGTTCATGGCGACGGCGTGATGACCGACGTGGAGCACGTGGGCCACCAGACCCACTGTCAGGGCGACGAACAAAGCGGCTGCCAAAGAACTCAGCAGCGACCGGTCGCGGGCGCGACCGCCCCCGTTCCTGAACCGGCCGGTTCGAGAGACCCGCAACGCCAATCGCCCGTCAGGCGGCCCAAGAGCCACTGGCTGCTCACGACGAGGATCAGCGACACCACCGCGCCCGCCAATGGCACGATCCAGAATAGAACCGAACATGGCAATCCCTAGCTTTTCCGTCTTGCGTGCCCTCTCGGTTGTTGGGGCAACAGTTTCCCCTCCTAGCCTGCGCTCTTGGACCTCGTCCGTCATGAGTAGCCGACTACGCATCTCCTCAACCGCTGACCGAGGTCGGAGCGTTGGCCATATCTAGACAGGCGTCAACTACCTACGCGGTTCTTCTCCACGGTCCCGGCGGAGGCCCTGCTCGGGTTTGGACGGATTCGAGGTCTTGGACTGGTCGAGGCCTATGGCGAGTTGACGGTCACGGCCGACAGCGTGGTGGTCGTAGCGGCTTGCCCTGGCTGTGGGGTGCGGGCCGATGGACCGCCTGGGTACTGAGATCAGCTCGGCCTCGTACAGAAAGTCGCAGCCGGCGTCGGCTTTGCACTAACCAATTCTTAGCGATACATTTAATATCTGAATTAGTGTTAGGCGGAGGTGGCGGGGGTACGGAGCAAGTTCTGTGGCTAGGGATCTCATAGGGCGGACCGGCGAGGTCGCGCACCTACTTCGGTTGGTCACACGTCGTGGCCTGTCCGGTGGTGTCGTCAGTGGCCCACCGGGAGTCGGAAAGACCCGTCTGGGGCGCGAAGTGCTCACGCAGGCAAGCCGGGGCGGGACCAAGACCATCCGAGCGGAGGGGGTGCACGGCGTCTCAGGCATCCCATTCGGTGCGGTTGCCGGCTGGCTGCCCGACGTCCGGCGGGGTGACACTCCGTTGCAGATCCTGGTTAAGGCCCAACGAACGCTGGCCGATAGAGCCGGCGACGGGCGGCTCCTGGCGTTCATCGATGACGCCCATCTTCTCGACGAACATTCGGCGACTCTGGTCTCTCAACTCGCGCTAGCAGACATTGCCTTCGTGCTCATGACCGTGCGCACTGGCGCATCGCTACCGGCCCCCATCCTGCGGCTGGCCAACGACGATCGCTTGGAGGCGATCCGGCTGGGTCCGCTGCCTCCTTCTGCCATCGAAGACCTCGTGTGCGCCAGGCTCGGGGGACCGATGGAGGCCATGTCGCTGGCAAAGCTGGTCAGAGCTTCCGAGGGCAACCCGCTCTATATCTCTGAGCTCGTGGATGAAGCGCTGGAACGCGGGGCATTGTCGACCAAACACGACGTGTGGACCCTCTCCGGTTCTCCACCGATCAGCTCGCGTCTGGTACGCGTAGCGCGAGACGCCCTGGCTACTCTCAATCCGGCCGAAATCGGCACACTGGAGCTCATCGCCGTCGGCGAGCCCCTCGATTATGACCTGCTCGCTCTCACGGCGGACATGGACGCAGTGGAAACGCTGGAGGAGCGGGGGATGATCACCGAGGCCTCGGACCGAAGCCGTACCTACATTCGGGTGAAGTCACGGCTGTTGGCAACGGCCCTTCGGGAATTGCTTCCGTCGTCGAAGACCCGCCGGTTGAGCGGTTTGCTCGCCGACGCACGGCTGGCGTCGGGTGCCCGGCGCCACGGGGACAAACTCGAGCTCGCCCGATGGCAGCTCGCATCAGGTCGTTCAATTGATGGCGATGCGCTGATCGAAGCTGCCCGATTGGCGCTGGCGGATTATGACGCCTCGCTCGCCGAGCAGCTCGCACGTTCCGCTCTGGCTGCGGGCCGCGGAATCGAGGCCGAGCTCGAACTTGCGCACGCGCTGGCCCAGCAAGGGAGGAAGTCCGAGGCCGACGAGCGTCTATCCGCTGCGGCCAAGAGGGCCTCGACCGATGCCGAGATCGGGCGCACGGCCATGGCGCGCCTGCGAAATGCCACCTATCTGGGTCGCTGCCCGCACGCGGCATTCGATGCGGGCGTCAAGGCGCTGGCTGAACTCGAAGACCCGGACTGGAAGGACGCTTTGGCTGCCGAGTTGTCGATCTCCGCCACGCTGATTGGTGACTACGCCGGTGCGATCGACATCGGATCACGAGTCGCCGACCAGGCTCAAGTAGCGGACTCCGTCATGGTCAGCTCGCTCTTGGCATCGACGATCAGCGACGTCATGCTCGGAAAACTCGACGAGGCCGCCGACACGTTGCAGCGCGGTTTGCGGCTGGTCCCAAGAGCCGCCGACCATCTTCCCTTGGCGGCGCAACTGTTCGCAATGCACCATGAGCACGGGCGGATGTTCGGCGGTGACCTCATCGCAGCGGAAGACGCTTGCCGAATCAAATATCAGGAGGCAGCCGAGCGATCATCCATCGCCACGCTCGGTCTCTGGGCTAGTCATTATGCCGCCTCGATGCTGTTTCGGGGGAACGTCGCAGGATCGGTGCGGATGTATGCGGAGGCAGTCGGCCAGCTCCAGGATCACGATCCGTTCCGCGCCTTGCCGGTGGCCCAATGCTGGAGAGCCCTGGCGCTTGCCCACGCGGGAGAGAGCGAAAGATCCCAGCGGGTGTTGGACACCGTCAATTCCGAATACATCACGTGCGAACTCCGAGTGGCGGCTCTGAACAAACGAGCCACGGCATGGCGGCTTGCCGGCGACGGCGAGCTCCTGCTGGCGAGCGAGGCCTGCGCCGAGGCCGGTCGTCACCTCATCGACAACTCGCATCTGATGTGGGGTGTGTTCACCCTGCACGATGCCGTGCGGTTTGGCCATCCCGAGCTGGTTGCCGATGATCTCGCCAAGCACGCAGCCCACGCGGACGGCGAGTTTGCGCCTTTGCTGGTCCGCCATGCCGAGGCCCTGTTGACCTCCAACAGAGCCGCCCTGGACGCATGCGGTCGTGACTACGAGCGGCTCGGCGCGCTGCTGCTGGCCGCAGAGACATACACTCAAGCGGCCGGAATCCACCAAGCTGCCGGGCATCGCGTCGCTGCGGCCAGAGCCTCGAGTATGGCCGGCGTCCTGTCCGCACAGTGCTCGGGGGCCCGCACCCCGGCGCTCCAGGCCGAGGTGAGGTTCCTAACCGAACGCGAGTTGGAGGTTGCCGTTGCCGCGGCTCGGGGCAGCTCGAACCAGCAAATTGCCGACCATCTTCACATCTCGATACGGACGGTCGAGAATCATCTCGCCTCCGCGTATGCCAAGCTTGGGATCCACTGTCGATCAGCCCTTGTTGAGGTCATCCCGACGGCCAAGACGGCGGTCTGAGGTTCGTCGAACCGAACCCTCGGGCCCGATCCCGGTGCTGCCGCCATCCGACCGACGCGGCGTCGACATCCTTCGGCGCTTGAAGCTGTCGAACTCGGGTTCCTCCGCCCGGGCCGATCGGAACAACCACCGCCCCCGACCGAGAACGAGACGAGACCGCTGGGCTCGGTCCCCCACCGCCTGCGAGCTACGGCACTTTCGAGCCCACCACCGACCTTCAGCCGGCGATGGTGGCGAAGCCGAACTCGGGGCGAGTTGCTCCGCAGCGAACACGTGGGCCATGAGGGACTTGAACCCCCGACTTCTTCCATGTCATGGAAGCACTCTAGCCAACTGAGTTAATGGCCCTGGTTGTTCGGTTTGACCAGGCTAGCAACTGCTAGCCCGGTTCAAACAGAGCGCGGAGCGGGATTTGAACCCGCGAATCATGGCTTTGCAGGCCACTCCCTTAGGCCGCTCGGGCATCCGCGCGTGGTGTTCCCAACTTTAGCGTCACCGCCGGCGCTCCGGCGACGATTCTTTCGCCGTCGCTTGCCGCCGGTGTGACCAGTCACAACAATAGGTATAACTTCTCAGTTCCGTAACGTAGACTGGCGCCGAGAGCAACCAACTCCTCGAGACCGGAGAGTGGCTGAAACACATGAATTCCGACTACGTAGCCTGGAATGGCGAACGATATGTGTGGCCTCCCCCGGAGGACTGGTACCTCGCCTCGGATGGCCGCTGGTGGGCACCGGACACCGGTCCGGACATGGACCTCGATCCATTGCCCACCGAATCCGTAGCCGCCGAACACGGATCCGACCACCAGTCCACGCCAGTCGACGACGTCGAACCTCTCGAACCGGTGGGTCATCGGTCAGCGCAGCTCGACACCGGTTGGACGTCGCCTCTGCCAACACACGACCCGGGCCCCGCACCGTACCTGTTCCCCGACCCCGGGCCGCTCCCCGACCCGGAACCGGAGCCGAGTCGGGTTCCGGAACTCGATGCCACGGCGGCGGCCTATCAGACCGACTTCGCCGAGCCGATGCCGAGTCGTCCGGTGAGCGGGCAGGTTGCCGCCGGGTTCGATACCGATGCCACAGCGGCGATGGCGGCCGATGTCGGTGACAGCCGCCGGAACCCGACCATGGTCATGGCCGAACCGCCACGGACCGCCACCGGCCCCAATCCGCTGGTTGCCGCCGACCCCGATACCGCTCGACACGATCGGGTCTCGATCCTGGAACCGACGGAAGAGACCCGCTCGGCCGGCATCCAGCGCTCGCGAACGATGCCGATGGTTGCAGCCGGCCTCCTGGCGGCTGCAGCCATTGTGATCGCGGCGCTTCTCTCCCTGCTCGGCGGCGACAACGAGACGCAGACCCAGAAGCCGTCGGCCAGTGCCGACGAAACCGAAGGCCGTTCCGACGAGCTCGTGGTGTCGACCGACGACTCCGGAACGCCGACCTCCGCCGATGGATCGATGGAGGAGGGCGCGATGGGCGACGGGGCCATGGACGACTCCATGGCCGAAGAGGGCGCTGTGATGACCGAGGAAGGACAGGACGCGACGTCGACAACTACCGCCGATGGCACCGGGGCCACAGCGAACGCCGCTCTGATCGGCCGGTTCCGAGCACTGCTCGAGGACAACCGGATCACGGCTGCGGCGCTGACCGGTGACGACCTCATGGTGTTCGGCGAGACGGCCTGCAGCTACGCCACCTCCGCCGGCGATCTCCCCGAGTACGAGCAGATCCGTGACGAGGCCCTCAACGGAGCCCAGAACGACGAACTGTCGATCGGCGAGCTGCAGTTCGTCGTCGACGCCGCCGTCACCATCTTCTGCACCGAGGACGCCACCCGCCTCGGTCTGACCGCCACCGCACCCGGCGAGGGCTGACCGGCCCGACATCAGCGCACAGTTCATTCTGTGCGGCCCACACCCCGGAAACCGGGCCGCCAACGCACAGATGGATCGGCGGACGGCGGAGGCGAGACCCCCGGTGCACCGGAAACTCAGACCTGGAACAATCCCAGCGGTGTCGGGGCGCCGTCGAGCACCGCACCCGACTCGACACCGAGCCAATCCTGAGCGAGGGTGGCCAGGTAGCGTTCGAACGGCACCGTGGTCTTGAGGTTGCCGCGCCGGTCGAGGTCGCCCAACGGCGACGGCTCGCCGTGGCGGCCGGGCTCGACCGGGCCGAGCAGCAGCATCGATGAGGCCGAGCCGTGATCGAGGCCGCTCGAATTCTCATTGACCCGGCGGCCGAACTCGCTCGTCGTGGCCACGAGTACCCGATCCGACAGCCCGGCTTCGTCCATCAGGTCGAGGAAACCGGCGACCGCACCGTTCAACTGGCCCATCAGCCGCTCATGGCGGCCCCGATGGCCGTCGTGGGTATCGAAACCACCCATCTGAGCGTGCACGACCCGAACGCCGATGTCGGCCTTGATCATCTCGGCCGCCATGGCCAACTGACGACCCAGCCCGCCGCCGTTCTTGACGATGGCAGAGTCGCCGTCGTGGCGTTCGATGTCGCCGCTGATCGACCGCCCGATCTCGAACAGATCGCCCCAGGTCTCGGCCAGGGTCGCGGCCACCGGCCCGCCGGTGATACTCTGCATGCCCGACCGGTACAGCGGGTAGATCCAATCGTTCTTCGTGAGGACCTTCAGCTGGTTCAGGTTGTTCAGCGCCAGCGTCGATGCCGTGGCCGCATTGAACATCGGGGTGTGGCCGGCCACCGAGAGGCCGGTGATCCGGCCGCCGTCGATCCGGTCGGCGATGCGGGCCAGGAAGCCGGTACGACGGGATCCGGCACCACCGGGGGCGCCGTAGTACCAGCGTTGCTCCATCTCGAAATGCGACAGGTTGCCCTCGGTCGGTCCAACGCCCTCCACCACGGCAAGCTGACGCTGAGCCAGGTCGACCAGCTGCGGATTGAGCCCGACTTCACTGTCGATGGCCAGCACCTCCTCGCCGGCGATGGCCAGATTGGGCCGACGGTCGTAGTAGGTGCCGTTGGCGTAGGGCACGACCGTCGACAGCCCGTCGTTGCCGCCCTGCAGCTCGACGATGACCAGCACTCGCTGGTCGACCGGTGCGGGAGTGATGAGGGTGGTTTCCGACGTTGCGAATTTGCCCCACAGATCGTCGACCTCGGCAACCAGCGCCTCGACCACTCCCCCGCTGGGCGGTGCGACTTCGAGAACGCTCGTGTCGACCCGGGCCGATGCCAGATCGCTGACGGGCACGGCGGGGTTGTCGAACAAACCGCGCCACGCACCATAACCAACAGCACCTCCCGCCAGCAGCCCCTGCAGGATCCGGCGCCGGGTGATCAAACCGGGTGGAGGTTGATCGCCCGTGACGGCCTCGGGTCGACGTGGTCCGTAGTCGAAGTTCTCGTGGTGCGACGTCATTGCAGTTGAAACTCCGGACAGCTCAGGGCGATGCGCCACCGCAACTCGACAAAGCTCTCCTCGCTGACGTCGTCGACCCCGGCCCCTGCCGATTCGAGCGCGGCGACCGTGCTGTCGTCGACGACGAACAACCCGCACTGGTTGAGGATCTCCTCGACGGTGGCCGTGTTGCCCATCGGGATGTCACGAAAATCGACCGAGAACAGCTGCTCCGATCGCCGTAGCATCGAATCGAGGTTGAGCCACCGATCCCCTTCGGGCCACCCGCCGACGTTCGGTGGCTCGTACGGAAGTTGACCGAGGTTGCGGGGCCGCCAGTTCTCGTCGGTGTCGAACTGCAGGATCCGCTGGGCGGCGGTGTACCACTCGAAACCGCTCCGAGGGCGGGCGTAGTGCTGGGCCCAGAACTGCTCGTCGTGGAAGATGCGCTCCAGCAGCGGCCGGATCTCCAGGTTCTGGGCCTGCCACCAGGCCCCGAGTTCGCTCCGCTGCTCGCCGCTCGGGGTGACACCGGTGAAGTGGTACCAGACACGGGAGGCGATTCGGGCTGCGGTCGCCGGATGGTCGCACAGCTTGTCGACCAGATCGGCCGACGTCCACTGTTTGGTTTCGCCGAGGATGGTGAGCTCACCCTCGTAGGCTCGTTTCGGGTCGAGCCAGGCCATGTTGTTGTCCTTGTCGACCCGCCATCCGGCGAGGGCCAGAGCGGCGGCCCGCACGTCGTCCTCGGTGTACTGGCCGATCCCCAGGGAGAAGAGCTCCATGACTTCGCGGGCCAGGTTCTCGTTGGGGGTCTTGGCCCGGTTGCTGTCGGCGTCGAGATACTTGAGCATGGCCGGGTCGACCATCATCGCCTGCAGCAGGTCGCGGTAGTTGCCCAGTGCCCGGGATCGCAGAGTGTTGAGCTGAACGCCGACCAGTTCCTGCTCCCCGGCCGAATGGCGGTGGGTCGGGATGATCGAATGCCACAGAAACGTCATGCGGTCCTGGAGACCGTTGACCCCCTCGGAGATGCGCCCGAACCACCAGGTGAGTATCTTGTCGCTCTTCCCGCTGACCGGAGCCTGGGCCTCGTCGACGGGCTTGTCGAGAATGGCCGCCACCGCCGCCGACCGGTCGAGTCCGACCAGCTGATCGATCAGATCGAGGTCTGCCCGCATCGTGGCCCTGCGAACCAACAATGCGGCCGCCGTTCGCTCAGGGTCCCGCTCCACCAAAGCCATCGCCGGTCACTGTAACATTCCGGTCGTTCGCCACTGGGCGAAATAGCCCAACCCTTGCCGCCTTCTTAACCGTGCCTGAACGGCTTTCCCCTGGTGAGAGGCCTGTCAGCCGGCCGTCGGGATCACGAGCAGTCGGACCCGTCCCAGCTGCAGGTGGGGGTGGCTCGATTCAGGTCGACGACCAGCGACTCCTTCTCCCACGCCTGCTGGCCGGCCGAGTACCGCATCATGCGGGCTCCTTCGATCGGGTACCCGTCATCGGATCCGTCGGTGGCGAAGGCGATGCCGGCCACCACCATCGGGTGGCGCAGCTCCAGGCTGCGCAGGGCCAGAAGGAAGTTCGCCCGGTTGACGCCGCCGTCGAGGTCGGCGGCGATGCGCAGCGCCTCCACGTAGGCCCACGCGAACTGGCCGGCACCGGCTCCCGCCAGTGCGGTCTGCTCCGGCGCAATGTCGGCGTCGACGAGCAGTCCATTGATGAACTCGACGAAGAGGTCGTTCTCGTGGAGCGGATCGTCCGCGGCCTTCACACCGCCGTCGGCGGCCAGATAGCCGCCGCCGTCACGGTCGTTTGGAATCAGGAATCGTTGCGGGTCGGTGCAGGCGGTGGGGAGGAATCGGGCGTCGGTGATCTCGTTCAGCCCTGCGGCTTCACCGGCATCGACGGCGGCCCCACACGCCGAGCCGGCGGTGACGGCCAGGAACACGTCGGGGACCTCCGCCCGTATCTCGGCGATCTCGGCCGTCACGTCGGCGGCCGACGGATCGTGGGTGACGACCACCACCTCCGACACCACGTCGCTATTCGACGCAGCCCACTGCCCGAACGCAGCCAGGTAGGCCCGGCCGTAGTCGTTGTCGATGGTCAAAGCGGCGACCTTGACCGGCAGCTCCCCGGTGAGATTCCGTTTGATCCAGTTGCCCCAGTGGATCGTCTCGGTGGCGTAGGACAGCTGCAGGCCGAGGGTCCACGGATGGGACCGCGGATCGCCCCAGGCCGGGTGGGCGGACCCGACGAACGGCTGGGGGATGCAGGCCCGGTTGAGCTGGTCGAACACCGATTGGCTCGTCGGCGTGCCGAAGGTGGTGATACCGATCGCCCTTCCATCGATCCGGTCGTCGACCGCTTCGATGGTCTTGGTCGGAATCAACTCGTCGTCGACGACCTCATAGTCGATGAGACGGCCGCCGACGCCGCCCTGGAGGTTGACATGGTCGAAGTACGCCTGCGCGCCCATGGCGTAGGCGCCGGCATCGGCCGCGCTCAGAACGTGCACGATCTCGATCGTGCCGGTTGCCGGCTCGGCACCGCTCCAACCCGCCAGGCACTGGTCGAGGTCGACGACGAAATCGCCCGGACCGGTGAGCACGTTGTCGGTGACGCCGTACTCCCCCTCTCGCAGCCGGTCGACGACGGCGGCCCGATGCTCGGCCCACACGGCTTCGAGCTCGGCGAGCGTGGACGGTTCCGGTCCGGCCGTCAGGTCGAGCACGTCGGGCTCGGTCGAGTCGGTCGAGGCCAATCCCTCCTCCGCCTCACCGTCGACCGGTCGAGGTACCGCGTCGGCGACCGGGTCGTCGGCGCCACTCGAGCACGCCGCCGCGAACAGCGCCACCGTTGCAAGGACGAGGAACGCCGGAAGCCGGATCAGGTGATTCGAGTTCTTCACGCTTGCCTCAGGGGTGGATCGTGTCGTCGGCGCCGGGCAGCGGCGGATTCCCGGCGCCCTGCACCGACTGGTCGATGTCGATGACGTTGCCGGTCATCAGACCCGACGCCGGCGACAGGCAGTAGGCGATGGCGTTCGCCACCTCCCACGGTTGCACGAGCCGGCCGAGCGGACGTGTCGGGGCGGCCAGCTCCAGCCAGTTCTCGGGGGCGCCGTCGTGCTCGATCTGTGTGCGATGCTCCGACTCGGTTTCCATCCAGCCTGGATTGACCTGATTCACCCGGATCCTGTGCCGCATCAACGCGAACGCCAGGTTCTTCGTCATGACCGACAACGCACCCTTCGAGATGCTGTAGGCCGCCAGCTTGGACTGGCCGCCGTAACCGGAGGTGGAGCCGACACTGACGATGGAACCACCCGATCCCTGTTCGACCATCACCCGGGCCGCAGCTTGAATCAGGAAATACGGGGCTCGAACATTGACCGCCATCATGCGATCGAAATGCTCGACGGAATCCTGGAAGAGGTTGGCCCTGCTGGTCGCAGCCGCCACGTTCACCACACCGGTGACGGATCCGAACCGATCGACGCAGGCATCGACCAGCGCCTTCGGTGCCTCGGGGTCGAGCACGTCGGCGGCCAGGAACACCGTCGGCGTACCGAGATCACCCAACTCGCGGGCCAGCGCCTGACCACGATCGGGGGATCGACCGGCCAGGACCAGGCCGGCCGCCCCGTCGGCCACCAGTCTGCGGGCGACCGCCTCACCGACACCTTGTGTGCCGCCGCTGATGATCGTGATCATCGGTTGTGGGTCGAAATCCGGTGTCGTCAGCTGCATTGCCGCTCCTTCGCTCCTTCCGACTGCTCGCCGGCAGCGGCATCGGTCGAACGCCGTCCGAGTCCGGCGAACGGCTCCAATCCTAGGGCCCGGTTGTGCGGTCCGGACCCGATCGGGGCCGCCGACAAAGCGGTCACGCAGGCGCTATCCGGAACGTCCTGATCTGATACGGGGCGATGGTGAAGCAGAATCCGTCGGCCGTGCGTTCCATCGACGTCGACGGCCGCGGGCGCTCCAGCAGGTCGACCTCCTCGATGGCGGCAACCGGGAAGCCCACCGTCGCCCGCACCGGCCCGCGCCGGCGTTCGTTCTCGAACAGTCGCACGATCAGATCGTCGCCGTCCTCGGCCCACTTGATCGTCTCGACCAGCACGTTGGCCCGATCGACGTCGATCAGCGGAACCGGTACCGGCCGCGGATCCGGCTCGTCGGCGGACCGTTCGTCGACGGCAACGGCAAGTGGCGGGTTGTTGAGTGCATACGCCTCGGCGACGGTCGATCCGTGCCCGTCGGCTCCGGGGGCGGTGCCCGATCGCCAGTCACCCCTGTGGGGAAGGATCGAGTAGGTGAAGTGGTGCAGTCCCTCATCGGCTTTCGGATCCGGTGCCCCGGGGCTGCGGAGCAGCGTCAATCGCAACACGTTGCCTCGAACATCGTGACCGTATTTCCCGTCGTTGAGCAGACTCACGCCGAAGTCACCCTCCGACAGGTCGGCCCACTTGTGGGCGCAGGTCTCGAACTGGGCCCAGTTCCACGAGGTGTTGGTGTGGATGGGCCGGGCGACGTTGCCCCATTGGATGTCGAAGGTGGCGTGATCAGCGTGGACGTCGACCGGGAAAGCAACCTTCAACAGCGTGTGCCGTTCCCGCCAGTCGACGTCGGTGACGAAATCGAGCCTGCGGCTGTTGTGCCGCAACATGACGGTCTGGGTGATCGTGCCGGCGCCGAGGCGCCGTTCGAACCGGATCGCGCCCCGCAGGGGTCCGGATTCGACGATTCGGGCCGAGTGGGCCTGCTCCGGTGCCCACTGGCGGTCCTCGTAGTAGATCTCGATGTCCCAGGCGTCGAAGTCGAACGGCCGGTCCTCGAACAACTGCAGTCGGTTGCCGACCTCCCCCGCGGGCAGGATCGGCCGGTCAAGATCGAGATCGACCAGTTCGATCAACTGCCCGTTACCGTCGAGAACCGCCCGGAGGTGATCGTTGGCCAGCTCGAATCCATCGTCGAGCTCCGTCACGTCGACCGGGGTCGCAGCCGACGACCCCGGCTTTTCAGCGGCCACGGCAGCGTCTGAGGCGCCGATGGCTTTGAGACCATAGGCAGGGATCGCATCGAGGGCCAGGAGACGGCCGCCGTCCACCCGCTGATGGCGAACGGTCGCGCCGGTTTCGATGTCGACCAGGTCACCATCGGGTGTCGGGGTTCGGCCGACCTCGCCGTCGGCGAGGAAGACGAGGTCGGAGACCGCAACCGGGTTCGGGTTGACCACGACGACCTCGGTCGTCGGCAGGGTCCGGGCCAGCGACTGGACGGCCTCGTCGACGAGAGTGGCCACGATGGTCTCGATCCGACGGTGATCAGCGGCGGTGTCCTCGTAGACCTCACCGATGGACGAACCCGGGATGATGTCGTGAAACTGGTTGAGACACAGCAGTTTCCACGCCTCGGTCAGGAGGTCCGCGGGATAGTCCGCACCGGTGAGCAGCCGAGCCCACGAGGCCACGAACTCGGCGTTGTGCAATCCGAACTCGGCCCGGCGGTTCCCCCACTTGGTGGCCCCCTGCGAGGTGTAGGTGCCGCGGTGGCATTCGAGATAGAGCTCTCCGTTCCAGACCGGTAGTCGATCGGCCACCTTCTCCAGTTCGGTGAAGAAGGCCTTGACGGTCGTCGTTCGAGTTCGGGGCATCGACGGGAAGTCACCCAGCTCGGCGAGGTTCTCGATCATCTCCCGGGTCGGCCCTCCCCCGCCGTCTCCGTGACCGTATGACATCAGCATCGCCGCCGCGCCGTCGGCCGACCGAACCTCCCGTTGCCGGTAGTGGCGCCAGGTGTCGAGCACGTCGACCGGACGAGCTTCCGCGTTGTAGGTGGCCCACGCCGGGTGGGAGTCGTTGGGTGTCGGACTGAAGTGGGTCAACACGCAGGTGCCGTCGAGGCCCTGCCACCAGAAGCTGTCGTACGGAAGTCGGTTGTACTGACTCCAGCTGATCTTGATGGTGAAGAAATAGTCGAGCCCCGCCGCTTTGATGAGCTGGGGCAGGTTCCACGCATAACCAAACACGTCGGGCAGCCACAGCACCGGACTTTCGGTCTCGGGCCCGAAATGCTCGGCGAAGAACCGGCGTCCGAGAAGGAACTGGCGGGCGAGCGCCTCCGAGCCGGTGAGATTGCAGTCGGCCTCGACCCACATGCCGCCGATGGGCTCCCACCGGCCGGCCGTCACCTGCTCACCGATGGCGGTGAACAACTCGGGATGGTCCCGGCGAATGTAGTCGTACAGCTGGGGTTGACTCTGCGTGAAGTGGAAGTCGTGGAACTCGTCCATCAGCGCCAATACGTTGTGGAAGGTGCGACCGGCTTTGCGCCGCGCTTGGGCGACGGTCCACAGCCAGGCGACGTCGATGTGGGCGTGGCCGATGGCGAACACCTCGACCGGTAACGCCGGACCCGTCGCCTCGATGGCGGTCCGCAACTGCTTCTCGGCCCGGGCGGCCGACTCGTGGAAGCGGTCGTCCAACGGTTCGCGGGTGTCGAGGGTCAGGAAGGCGGCGTCGAGCGCGTCGAGGAGCCCGGCCCGGGCCGGGTCGTCGATATCGAGCTCGTCGGCCACCCCGAGGGCCACCCGGGCCAGAGACTCGAACCGCGCCACTCCCTGATCGACCCGATCGATCGAGCAGTGTCCCATCACCAGCGGTGGCCTGGGCTTGCGGGGACCCATGACCTCGGGCACGCCCCCGGTCCAGCCGTGCAGCACAAGCTCGTGGCCGGCACCGTCGCAGAAACGGGCGGGTAGGCGAAGCTCCTGATGGTGACGATCGCATGCGGCGAGCGGCACCCCGTCGATGTGGACCAGCGCCTCGGGGTGGCTGAAATCGCCGGCCCGCCCGATCGCGAGGCGAAGACG
>JAOTVU010000239.1 GCA_029863385.1 Acidimicrobiia bacterium | reverse complement strand
CACGTCGACCGCTCGCTCGAAGTCTGCGCCCGGTGTGTGGTTGATGACCACGGCTTTGGGTGGCGGGCTGAGGTTGACGCTTCCGAACCGCATCCTCGGCCCGAACCGCTCGTCGGCTTTGACGATACCGACGGCCGCCGTGGTCTCGTCCTCGGTGAGGCGGTCGAGCGGGTGCGACGTTGCGGTGCGATCGATGACGGTCATGGGCTCACGCTACGTGAGGCCCGCCGGGTGCGCAAACGGCCCGAAGAAGGGACATTGGCCTCTAAACCCCGGGTTCAAGCTTGGCGTAATGTGGCCACCGGGGCAGGTGGGCATAGGCATGAGCTGAGGTGGCAACAATGATTACTCGACGGCAGTTCATCAAGGCGTCGGCGGCAACCGGCGCGGCGGTGTACTTCAATCTTCTCGGTGCGCTCGATCCGGTCGGCGCTGTTCCGGCCGCTGCGGGGTTGGCGGACCCGGCGCTTCAACCGAAGTTCGCAAACCGGGTTCCCAACGCCTTGGACCCCGCGTTCATCTTCCGGTCTCCGAACAACAAGTACAAGATCGCAGCCCAGCAGACGATGCAGCAGACCGGCTTGCTCGATCCAAACGGAACGCCTCTGCCGACCACGGTGTGGGGATACGGCCGAAACGGACCGGGCGGGACGTGGCCGGGGATGACCTTCGTGGCCAGAAGTGGCGAGCCGGTCGAGGTCATGTGGCAGAACAAGCTCCCGTATCCCGGCCCGCATCTCGTCAATGTCGTCGACACCAGCCTGCACTGGGCCTATTCGCTACCCGGCTACGAAAATTACTCGATCGGGGCCAACGGCCCACCCATTGTCACCCACCTCCACGGCGGCCACACCGACTTCCAGTTCGACGGCAACCCGGAGTACTTCTTCTCGCCGGGCTTCGAGATCCGGGGACCCCGCTGGATGGACAAGAAGTACATCTACCACAACGACCAGCCTGCGGGGACGCTGTGGTACCACGACCATGCGCTCGGCATCACCCGGCTCAATGTCTACGCCGGACTGGCCGGCTTCTACATCCTCCGGGACGATTTCGACACCGGCTTGCTGGGCAACCCGCTGGACCTCCCCGCGTTCCCCTACGAGGTCGCGCTGGCCATCCAGGATCGGATGTTCACCGAGTCAGGCGCCCTGTTCTATCCGGCGTTCCCCGGCGATCCGTTCTACGACGACTTCATCACCGGTGAGAACGTCGTGCTTCCCCCCGATCTGTTCCCCGGCGGCGGGCCCACGGCCCTGGCCGAGTTCTTCGGCGATCACATGCTGGTCAACGGAACGATCTGGCCTCAGAAGAACGTCGAACCCCGCAACTACCGGCTGAGGCTCCTGAACGGCTGCGACAGCCGGTTCCTCGCGGTGCAGTTCTTCGAGGTCCCACCCGGGGCCTCCGATTTCTCGACCGTGATCTCCGGTCCGCTCCCCTTCACGGTGATCGGCAGCGATCAGGGTCTGGCGTCGAGCCCGACGACGGTCGACACCCTGCTGGTCGAGACCGGCTCCCGCTATGACGTGATCATCGACTTCAAGAACGTCACATTCGGCAACCGGGTCATCATGAAGAACATCGGCGGCGACGAGCCGTTCGGTGGCGACATCCCCGGACCGCAGATCTTCACCGAGACCGACCGCATCATGGCCTTCGATGTGGTGAACGTGCTCGACACGAGCGTCCCCGACGTCACGCCAACCGGAATCCATTTCGGGCCGGTGGTTCCGACCCCGACCCGAACCCGGAAGGTGGCGCTGTTCGAGGGCACAGACGAGTTCGGTCGCCTGCAACCGCTGCTGGGCACCGCCGAACCGGCCACCGACTTCGCCGGCAACCCGATCAACTGGCCGAACGAGCCGGCCTACGTCAATGCGGGGCTCGTCGGCCAGATGGAGGGCTCGATCGCCTGGCACAGCCCGACCACGGAGAACCCCGCCCTCGGCAGCACCGAGGAGTGGGAGATCTGGAACGTCACCGGCGACGCCCACCCGGTCCATCTCCACCTGGTCAACTTCGAGATCCTCGGTCGACACGAGATCGGCGCTGGCACGCTCGTGGTCGAGCAGCCCGTAGTGCAGCACAACGGATTGCTCGGCCAGGGGTTCCGCATTGTGAACCCGACGCTGGGTGCGGCGGTGAACCCCGATGACTACCCCGAATACGTGGAGAACGCGCCGAAGGACATGGTCACCGCCCTTCCGGGGCAAGTGACCCGCATCAAGGCGACGTTCGACAAGCCCGGCCGCTATGTCTGGCACTGCCACATCCTCTCGCATGAGGACCACGAGATGATGCGGGTGCTGCACGTCGGGCCCGGCGCCTGAAACCAACCGTCGTCGGCCGGCCCGGTCGGCCGGCCGACGACCATCCCGACTACGGTGATCGGGTGAAGACGGTTTGGGTCCATCGGGATATCGCAGCGCCGGCCGAGAAGGTTTGGGAGCTGCTGACCGACGTCGACTGCTGGCCCGACTGGGGACCTACCGTTCGTCGAGCCGAACTCGACGGCGATTCGTTCGAGGTCGGAGCGAACGGTACGGTCACCACCTCGATCGGCGTGACGCTGCCGTTCGAGATCACCGAGTGCGACCCCGGCACCCGGTGGACGTGGACGGTGGCCGGCATACCCGCAACCGATCACGCCGTGGTGGCGTTGGGTTCGGACAGGTCACGAGCCGGATTCGGCGTACCGTGGCTGGCGGCGCCGTACCTCGGCGTTTGTGCAGTGGCATTGCGAAAGCTCGAATCGATGGCCGTCGGGAACGGTCTCGACTAGTCGGCGGGTCCGGCCGATCAACGACCCCGTCCGGTCGATCGGCGGCCCCAAGGACCTTGGCCTCTTGTCCTCGCACCTCCCGTCGAGGTTCGCTCATTGGTGAAGGAGGTGCGCAATGCTTAACAACACCATTCAACGAGACAACACCACCCAGCGCACGCTCCAGCAGGGCGGCCGAGGTATCGGCTGGAAGAGCGCCTGGTGGCTCGTCACAATGCTCGGAGGAGTGGCGACATTCCTCGGATTGTTCATCCTGTTCGGGGACGAGGATCAGTCCGTCGGGCTCGGCGGAGATTTCGCCTGGACCGTCGGCGAGATTTCGTCGACGTGGGCCTACGGGCTCCTGATCGCCGGCATCGTCGGCTTGGCCGTGGCTGTGACCATGACCGTTACCGGGCGCCGGATGGGGCCGGTCCGAACGACCCCGCTCGAGGACCTGGCGTTCCACACCGGAGTTTTCGTGCTGGTCAATGCGTTTCTCTGGGCTCAGGACTACGCCCTGGGAAGCGGGCTCGACTACGCACATTATGTGACGATCCCCTGGACTGTTGGGTTGTTGGCCCACGCCGCAACCGCATTCAAGGCCAGATCATCCACCTCGTGACGTTGACGTCCACTCGACCGGCGGCACCCCTCCGGGATGAGTCGAGGCTCAGCCGCCGGCGAGGGAGGCGATGCTCGTGTAAGCCTTCCTGAATATCCACTCCAAACGTTCTACGGTGAGTGAATTCGATCAGCCCGAGTTCCCAGGGACCATTCGGGCCCAACGAGACGGAGAACACCATGGAACGACCCGAAGGAATTGTGGACTTCACCCCCGACCCGAAGCTATTTCCATTCACGTCACGATGGTTTGACAGTAGTGTGGGCCTGATTCACTACATCGACGAGGGTGACGGTCCCGCTGTGTTGTTGATGCACGGAAACCCCGATTGGAGCTTCCTGTACCGGGACATCATCACGGCGCTGGGTCCCGAAGTGCGCTGCATTGCACCGGACTATCCGGGGTTTGGTCTGTCGGTTCACCCTGACGGGTACGGGTACATGCCCGCCGAGCATGCCGACGTGGTGCTCGAACTCGTCGAGCACCTCGACCTCAACGACGTCGTGGTCATGGGCCAGGACTGGGGAGGCCCGATCGGACTGGACATCGCATCCCGTGTCCCGGACCGGATCAAGGGCCTGGTCATGGCCAACACCTGGTTCTGGCCGGCCGATGACCGGACCATGAAGGCGTTCTCCAAGCTCATGGGATCAAGGCCGATCCAGGCCCTGATCACGAAGCGGAACTTCTTCGTGACGGTGGTCATGAAGCGATCTCTCCAGACCAAGATGTCGCCCGACGAGTTCGCTCACTACACCGACGTACTCCCAACGCCCGAGTCGCGTCGAGGGGCGGCGGTGTTCCCCATCGCCATCACCGCGGCGCGTCCCTGGCTGACCGACCTCGAGACGCGGGTCGCACAGACGCTGCGGGACAAGCCTGCAGCACTGGTGTTCGGCAAGAAGGATTTCGCTCTCGGTAGCGATGCCACCGTTGCCCGCTGGCGCAAGGAGTTCCCGAAGGCGAGTGTCGTCGAGATCCCTGACGCCGGGCACTTCATCCAGGAGGACAACCCGGCGGCGTGCGTGGCCGCCATCCGCGAGATCCTCTCCTCGTCAACGCCCACCGACAATACGGAAGAATGACGTGACGGGTCCGCCCCGTCACAGCCCGAACTGGGCTCGCATCCCGGCCACGAACTGCTCGTCCTGCTCGGCCGAGAAGCGGTTCGCCAACAACGCCTTCGCCCCCTGACCGGAGATGTATCGGATCTGTGACGTGCCGTCGGTCGCAGCGGTGAAGATCACCTCGGCGACCTCCTCCGGCTCCTGGCTTCCGCTCGGTGTTCCGGCCTCCAGCGCGGCAGCCGCCGCATCGACGAGCGGCTGATAGTCCGAGAGCTCGGGGTCATGGGTGAACACGAACGAGCGACCTGCGAAGTCGGTGTTCACACCGCCCGGCTCGACGAGCTTCACCCGGATCCCGAGCGCGGCGAGCTCCTAGTGGAGGGCCTCGGACAGACCTTCGACGGCCCATTTCGAACCGTGGTACAGCGTTCCGAGTTGGTAGGTGATACGTCCGCCGACCGATGAGATGTTCACGATGACCCCGTTGCGCTGCGCTCGCATGGCCGGCAGCACGGCCTGGATGGTCTCGATGAGTCCGAAGACGTTGACGTCGAACTGGCGGCGGACAACCGACATCGGCGTGGCTTCGAGCGGCCCGTACGCGCCGTATCCGGCGTTGTTCAACAGCACATCGATCGTACCGAAGCGCTCCAGCGCCGCCGCCACCGCCGTCTCGATGGTCTCGCTGTCGAGCAGGTCGAGCCGGGCGACGGGCACGTTGTCGCGCTCCGCGAGATCCGCGCCGTCCTCCGGGTTTCGCATGGTGGCGACCACGTTCCAGCCCCGGTCGGCGAACAAGGCCGTCGATGCTTTGCCGATGCCGGAGCTGGCACCGGTGA
>JAOTVU010000240.1 GCA_029863385.1 Acidimicrobiia bacterium | reverse complement strand
AGCCGATCGAGTTCGCCGACATCGTCGGGTCGACCAGGTCGTATCTCGACCGACGACGGGGAGGGACGGGAGATCATGGCTCGAACATCAGCGATCAGCGGGCCGCCGGGACGGGCTCGGTGTCGCCACTAGTCCCACCTAGTCCAGCGCATCGTGAACCACTCCTTCAACCGCCACGTTGATGTCGAGCGCCTCGGCCAGCAGACGGGACCGCTCCTGAGCCGAGTAGGCCTCGAGACCGATATCGAGATCGGTGTCAACGGGCACCGGGCGGATCACCAGCCACGGTCGATTCGGATGCCACTCCTCGTAGTCGGGCGACGGGGGTTCGTCGGCCACGGTCAGGATCACATCGCCGACCGCTCCGGTGTGGCCCCGGTCGAGCCCGATGGCCACTCGTAGCAACCCGGCCAGCACGGCCACCCGGCTCTTGTCGTCGGCCTCCAGGCGGCCGTGTTCGACATGGCGGTCCGACGGGTGGCTTTTGCGGTGATACCGGGCCACCTGGGCCAACAACTCCAACTCCCGGTCGGTAAAGCCGGTCAGATGCTCGGAGTTCCGAACGATGTAGTAGGTGTGAAGATGATGCGAGGCATGGGAGATGGAGAGCCC
Source organism: Acidimicrobiia bacterium (assembly GCA_029863385.1). Taxonomy (GTDB): domain Bacteria; phylum Actinomycetota; class Acidimicrobiia; order Acidimicrobiales; family SZUA-35; genus JAHELU01. The sequence continues at coordinate 4,683 of JAOTVU010000240.1, read as the reverse complement.
GACGTTGTGAACCAGGGCAGCCATGTCGAGCCGTTCCCGATCGGCCGGCCCCAACCCATGCAGCTCCTCGGTCTCGTCGAACAGTCGCACGGCCAGCCGGGCGCAGGTTTCGGCGTGCCGATGATCGGGATCGAGTTGTCGGGAGAGGCGCTGGGCGTTGGACCGACGCAGATCAGCAAGCCGACGATCACCGGGCCGGTGCGTGGTCAGCCGGTCGTACAACACACCTTCACGCAGGGCATAGGCCGAAGCCGTCATGGTCTCGATTCCCAGCACCTCGAAGACTCCCTCCAGCAGCAGGGCCCCCCCGACGATGATGTCGGCCCGTCGATCGTCCATTCCGTGCATGTTCAGACGCTCGTTCAACGACGAGGCGACGAGGCGGTCGATCACCGCGGCAAGCTCGTTCCGGGTAAAGGACAGCCCACTGGCCTGCAGTCCGTCCTCACCGCGGGCGCTGGCGATCAGGGTGGCCAGGGCCATGATCGTCCCCGAACTGCCGACGGCCACCTCGAAACCCAGGGCTTTGAGATCGTGGGCGGCGGCGGCCAGCGAGCTGCGGACGTACCGGCGGCACTTCTTGACCATCTTCTTGTTCGGCCGGGTCGCCTCATCGTCGATCGGCCGGCCGGAGCCGACGCCGACGCCGTCATGAGCGGTGGGACGGAAGAACCGTTCGGTCAAGCGAATCGACCCTAGTTTGACGCTGCGAACCGCCCTGGGGGTCGAGCCCTCTCCGATCAACAACTCGGTGCTACCCCCTCCGATATCGACCAGCAACAACCGTTGATCGAAGACCGGGAGGGCCTGCAGGACGCCCAGGTGGATGAGACGGGCCTCCTCGAAGCCGCTGATCACATCGACGGAAAGTCCGGTCTCGGCTTTCACCCGATTGAGGAACTCGCCGCTGTTGGTTGCCTCCCGCACCGCGCTGGTCGCCACAGCGGACACGTGGGCGTCATAGCTGGCGGCCACGGTGAGCATCCGTTTGAGCGAGGCCACCGCCCTCTCCATCGCCGCCTCGGTCAGGTGTTTCATGTCCCCACTGCCCTTGCCGAGGCGGACCATGTCCTTTTCGGTGGTGATGACCTCGAAACCTCCGTCGGCGGTTCCCCGGGCCACCACCATGTGAAACGAGTTGGTCCCCATGTCGATGGCGGCCAGGGTGGGCCCTTGATCGGACGGGGGCTGGGCGGACAACCCGGGGTTCGAGGAAGGGGAGGCAGCGGCAGTCACCAGTCAAAGCGTAGAGCGACGGCGGACCGGAGCGTCTAGCCTCACCGAAGTGAGCTGGATTGTTCGTTTTCAACCGGCGTCGGCCCGGGCGGTTTCCGGCGGGTTGCTCGATGACCGTCCGGCCTTGGTGTCGAGGATCTGGGATCTCGGAGCCAACGCCATCGTCGAACAGCCGGCTACAGACGCCACGGCATCGGCGGCGTTGATTGCCGGGTTCGACGATCCCGCCTCGGCCCACCGGGCGGTGAGGATGGCAGCCGACTGGGGGTATTCCGCCACGGTCGATCCGGTCGACACCCCCTGGCACTCCGATGCTCCAAGCCAGGTCACCATCTCCACCATCCGCGGTCCGGTCGCCTTGACCCTCATTGCCGGACCGACGTTCGGCCACGGCTCGCACCCGACCACCGAACTGGCCCTCGAGTTGTTGAGCCGCTCCGTCAACCTCGACCGGCCCCCGGGTCGGGTTCTCGACCTCGGCACCGGCAGTGGCGTCCTGGCCATCGCCGCCCACCACCTGGGGGCAAAATCGATCACCGCCATCGATCTCGACCCGGCCGCCGTCGACACGGCCAAGGCCAACTTCGAGGCCAACGGTGTGGTGGCCCGCTGTTCCACGGTGGCCGCCGAAGACCTGGTCGGCGAATCCGGCGAATTCGACACCGTGCTGATCAACGTCCTGGTGAGCGCCCACGAACGGCTGGCCCCCTCGGTCGGTCGGCTCCTGGCCCGACGGGGTCGGCTGATCGTTTCCGGTTTTCTGGAACACCAACAGACCAGGGTGATCAACGCCTACCAACGGGCCCGGCCGACGCTGCGGGAGCTCACCACCGTCAGCCGAGACGAGTGGATCGGGTCACTTCTGGGTCAGCCGCCGGGCTACCCGCCGCCCGAGTCCGAACCAGCGACCGCCGACGCCGGCTGATCGGCCTCACATGCCTGACGGTCACCGTCGGTGTCGAGTTCGTAGACGTCATCACCGAACACGGCCACCGGATCGGCTTGGAAGGCCGGTCCGTCACCATCACCTTCACAGTCGACGTCGGCTGCCACCGGAACGCAGCCCCCGTAGTTGGAGTGGCAGATCTGGACACTGCTGGTGGTGACCCGTAGGGCCGATTGTTCGACCGTTGTCGAAGTGGTAGCCGTGGTCGCCGTCGTCTGACCGGCGATGCCGCCGACGTCCCCACCGCCATCCTCGTCTCCCGGCACCGTCGGGCCGAGCGAATCCTGGGCTTCGCCGCCGCCCAGGGCCGTCTGACCAGAATCATCGGCCGCTCCGGTTGCCACCGTACCCGCCTGGTCCCGGCCCCCGGCGATCAAACCTACGATCACTAGGACCACCAGAGCCAACACGCTGACGACCGCCAGGATCGGCAGTCGCCACTCCCGAAGCATTGTCACCAGGTGGGATTCCGGCCCACGATCGAGAACCGAGGAGCGGATGTCGATAGCCGGTCGCCCAGCCGCGTCGACGGCGTAGGAGGTTCGTTGCAGCCGAGCCCCCCGGATCTCCGGGACAGGCAGCAAACTTCGCTCCTCCGGCCAGCGCTCCCGGCTTCCGTGCGAGGCCGATCGGTCGATCCTACGGTCAAAGGTTCGGGCCGGTGGCCGTCCGTCATCGGGGAACACCTCGGTGCCCTCGAGCGTACGATTCATGAACTGGGTGGCCGCAGGATCACCGCCGACGACACCGATCAGGTCATCGTGAGCGGGTGCACCGCCGTCGAACGATTCATCAACGATGGCCTCGTCAACCGGGTCGAAGCGAATCGGCGCGGGCTGCTGCTCGACGATCGGGACGGTCACCCCCTCAAACGGGTCCGATGTCGGATCGTCGTCATCGACATGGGGCCATCTGGGGACGGGCTCGGTGCGACCCTGTGGTGCCGGGTGCCGGTCGTCGACCCAGGAGTCGACCAGATCACGGTCGAGAGCCGACCAGTCGCCGTGATCGCTGCCGCCGGCCATGGGGCCAACCGCGCTCTCGTCGTCGGCCGGAGTTCGTCGACCGTCATCACGACCACCGACATCGTGCTTCACCGGATCGCCGACGGCAACATCGACCGGCTCGTCGACCGGGAACTCGACGCCAACGTCGTGCCGGGAGCCGGCGCTGTGCGTTCCAGCGTGGTCCGTTTGTCCGCCGGCCGTTGCCGTGCCGTTCATCCCGACGTGGTTGGTTGTACCGCCGTTCGTCCCATGTTCGTCCTCCAGCCGACCGAGCTCAATGACAGGCCCATTCGGATGACGAAGATCGAGTGCTTCATCACCTCCCAGGCGCTCGACCGTCGCCGTCTCCGACGGCGCAGGGGGGTGGAAACGGTGATCACTGGTGGTCTCCAGCGATCGTCGTTGCTGGTCGAGGGCCGTACCCTGCTCAACCTGGTGGCGACGGGTCGCCTGGGCCTGAATCTGAAGCCACCGGCGGAAGATGTTGCTTCCGAGTCGGCGGCTGACCGTAAACTCGAGATCGCCGTGAGTCGGCCATTTGATCGGGACCACCACCGCGCCACCCAGATCGGTGGCGACCGGTCGGCCGATGCTCAGGTCCTTCCAGCGAGCGGCGATGGCGAACGAGATCGAGGCCCGGCAGAAGATCAATCCGCCATCCGTGGCCACCAGTTGGAACTCGTCGTCGCCGACCGAACGGCCTCGGCGAACGGCCTCGGCCTCAAGCGCCTCATCGATGCCGTGGAGTCGAGCCTCACCGCAATCGAAATAGGACCCCGGTTTCAGTGGGTCGAGAAAGGCTCTCAGCGCTACGGAGGGCTGCTGCCTTTCGAACGCAATTCGGGTGTCCAGGCTCACTGTGTTACACATTACCCGACATTTCTTCGCTGGACATTTTATTCATATTGTTTGGACAAGCATGTAGATATAGATGGCAAATATGCATTTCTCTCTCCGGAACTCCCCCATCGGCTGATGTCCAAGTTCGAATCCGATTCGACATCCTGCTAGCATGCGCCACAAGAACCAGTCGCCGGCACGAGTCCCGTGGTACTCACCGAGCGATCGATACTTTCGCGAACCATCGCCCGGAGATGATCTTTTCAGGACGGCATCGCAGCCAGAAGACCGAGCCTCGCTTTCCGGCAAACAAGAGCCGGTTTCTGCTCGCGCTCACCGTCTCCCTGGTGCTGGCGGCCAGCGTGCCCCTCGACTCGGCCGAGGCCCAGAATCCGCCTCCGAGCGCCTGCCCGGAGATGACCGACTCGATTCGCCGCATTTATCGGGCCTACTTCAAGCGGGAGCCAAATGCGTACGAGGCATACTCATGGACAAATAGGTATATGAGTGGCGACGCAAGTCTTCCGGTTATAGCTGGCACGCTGGCCCACTCCAGTGAATTCAATGATCAGTGGGGCTCGCGCACATCGTCGGAGTTCGTTGAATTGCTCTACCTCAATACCGGACGAACGTCGCCGGCGCCCGAAGTCCTAC
>JAOTVU010000083.1 GCA_029863385.1 Acidimicrobiia bacterium | reverse complement strand
CCGGAGCCGAGCCCGTCAGCGGCCCTTCCACTCCGGGGCCCGCTTCTCGGCGAAGGCCCGCGGTCCCTCGACGAAGTCCTCCGAGTCGATCATGGCCTTGACCGCGGGATAGCGGGCGCTGTAGGCCTCCCGAAGTGAGGCGTGATCGAGCCCCCGATAGGCAGCCTCCTTGGTCGCTCGGATCGACATGGGGGAGCAGGCCAGGATCATCTCCGTCCATTCCCGGGCGCGGTCCATGAGCTGGTCCTGCGGTACCACGTCGTTGACGAAGCCCAGTTCCCGACCCTCCTCGGCTGAGACGTGACGGCCGGTCAGCATCATGCCCATGGCCCGCTTCATGCCGATCTGGCGGGGGAGCCGATGGATCCCGCCGGCCAGCGCAGCGAGGCCGACCTTGGGCTCTGGCAGGGCGAAGCGGGCGTTGTCCGACGCGATGATCAGATCACAGGCCAGTGCGATCTCGAAGCCACCCCCCATGGCCACACCGTTGACCGCCGCGATCACCGGCTTGTTGAGATCCCACCGGTTGGTGAGCCCACCGAAGCCGGTCTCGGGGTGCTGAGGCCGTTCGCCACCGGCACCGGCCTGGAACTTCAGATCATTGCCGGCGGAAAAGGCCCGGTCGCCGGCCCCGGTCATGATGGCCACCCACAACTCGGGATCGGCGGCGAACTCGTCGACCAGCGTCGACAGCTCGGCGTTGGCCATCGGGTGCAGAGCGTTCATCACCTCCGGCCGGTTGATGGTGATGACGAACAGGTGCCCGTCGCGCTCCGACAGTGAGTACTCACCCATGGTTCTCCTTCGCTGATCGATTCGCTCAGCCCGGCGGCCTTGGCACGAGCACCGGTGTCCGAGCCTTGTAGGCCTCGTAGTCCTCCTGGCCGCCCCACCGCTTGTCGGCCCGGCGCTCCAGCATCGGGATACCGCTGACCCTGGTCAACAGCAGGAAGACGAAGACCGGTGACAGGAGCGTCACGTACTGCCAGCCCGACAGTGCGGGGAGGGCGATCACGGCCACGCCGACCCACAACAGGATCTCGCCGAAGTAGTTCGGGTGGCGGGACCAGGCCCAGAGGCCGGTCGTTATGAACCGCCCGTCATTGGCCGGGTCGGCTCGAAAGGCGCTCTTCTGGGCATCGGCGACCGCCTCCATGCCGAAGCCGGTGAGCCACAGAACGAGGCCGACGATGCCCAGGATGCCGAACGGTTGGGGATCGGCGCTGGCGATGGCGGCGTGGGCCGCGGCTGCGGTGAAGATGACCCACAGACCCTGGGTGGTCCAGGCCACCAGGAACCGCGGTGCGCTCTGTTTGATCGTGTCGAACCGACCGTCCTTGCCGGCCGATCGCACCCGCCGGAAAAGGAAGATGCCAAGCCGCCCTGACCAGATCAGCACCAGGATGAGGAGGAGCCACGCTCGGGCGTCGAGGGGGCTGGCCAGGAACGCCGCGAGCAGGGTGGTGCTCAGGTAGGTGAGGCTGCCGACCAGGTCGTAGTAGTGTTCGGTGCGGTTCAGAAACGACGGCACGAACGCCGCCCAGTTCACACCGAAGGCCACGGCCGCCACCCACCAGTGGATCCCGATCCCGCCGGCCGACCTGGCACCGGTCGACCCTGCCCAGGCCACGAGGGCGCCGATGACGACGGAGGCCACTATCGCGGCCACCGCCTGGCCGTTGCTGCGTTTGGGTTCGGCCGCTACGTCGCTGGGGGAAGTCACGGGGTCAACGGTAGTCGGTGGCCATGGCTGCCGCGAACCCCCGCCGTGTGAACTCCTGTCGCGAAATCCGAGGTCGGGTCCCGGATTTCGAGACCCGCGTGGTGTCTCCCGGTCAGCCGGCGACCCGGGACGCCTCGACGATCAGCTCCTCCAGGTCGACGCCCGACTCCTCCCGAATGACCCGACGAAGCACACCCGGCACCGTGTCGAGCTGCCGAGCCACCGACCGGAGCGTCGAGCGCAGCTCCTGGAGATGGGCGACGTCGTCGGCCCGGGTGCGGAGGTCGTCGGCGATGGCCCGCTCGGATCGGGATGCGACCATGGGGTCGGGACGGCCGCGGACCCAGACGAGGGCCCGACGCCCGGGGCCGCGATCGTCGGTGATCGGCTCGATGGCGGTGACCGCGTCGGAGCGGACGTAGCGCTCGTAGCCGAGGCTGATCAGCTGGTCGGACTGGATGGTCATGGCCCGGAACCTCCCTGGTTGTACTTCCACAGTACTCAGGGCCGGTGACAGCGGCCGAGGCCACCCGAGACTCGAAGCGGCGGTCCGTCGGGTGCGGTTGGCGATGGGCCTCGGCTCAGTGGGCGAGCATCGTGCCGAGCAGCACCACGATCAGCGAGGCCAGAAAGCCGCTTCCGGCCGTGGCGCCCCGCATCGAAGCCGTGGTGGCCCGTTGATGGAGGAACGTGGCAACGCCGGCGACCACGACCAGCAGGAGTTTGACGCCGAGCACGGCGTTGTAGCCGGAGCTGACGTCGCCCATCGGGATGACCAGGATGTTCCAGATGCCGGTCACGACGGCAAGACCGAAGGCCGGCCATGCCACGCGACCGAACGCCTGAGCCGCCTTGGCCGGCATGCCGTCGACCTCACGCAGCACCGGCAGCAGCGCCATCATGATGATCTGCCCGCCGATCCACACCGCCATCGCGAGCAGATGGAGGCCGATGCGGATGGCATCGAGATCGAGTGCCGCGCTGTTGGTCGAACCAAGAATCGAAGTTACGCCATTACCCATGCGGTGAGGCTACCGCCGTGCCGGTCTTCCGACTGGCGCGGCCGATGGTCATCGGTCGCCGGCCGGGAGATCGTGGTGGTGACTAGGCTGAGGCCGTGGAGTTTCCGCTGTTCGAGGAAGTGGCCGATCTGGTCCGGACCATGGTTCCCTCGGAACTCGGCCAGGTCCGCACCCGCAGCCACCGCCGGGGGGTCAAGCTCTGGTTCGACACCGACAAGCCGGGCCGTGAGCACTACGAGGCCCAGCTGCTGTCACGTCGCCATGTCGACGGTGCCGACGGCACAGCGGTGGAGATCGGCTTCCACAGCGAACATAGCGACGAAGCCCGCAACACCGAGGTCGTGGCGGCGCTGGCCCGGGCGGAATCCAGCTGGCGCAACGAGCTGGGGATCAGCGCCGAGTTGGCGCCTTTTCTCGGCGCGGCCAACTGGCGTCGATTGTCGGAGTGCTGGATCGAGCCCGACGTCGACGACCCCGAATTGGCGTTCGAGCTGGCGGCCCGTCTCGTCGACTACGTCACCGTGCTCGAACCCCTGCGCACCGACCAGGTCTGAACGGATCGACCATCTCGTGACGTGGCGGATCTCCCGCTGATCCGGCCCTGAGCCGAGAGGCGATGGGACCGCGCCCGGGGTCGGCCAGTAGTGTGGAGGAATGGTAGGTCAGCGATTTCGCTATTCCCGATGGGACGGTACACAGAGCGGCTTCGACTTCGATGCCCTCGACGTCCTGGCCGAGTTGTCCGACGACCTCATGTACCACGGCGATCCGGCATCAGCCCTCCGGCGACTGATGCACGACGGTTTCGAGGACCGGGACGGCCGTGAGATCGAAGGCCTCCGGGAGATCCTCCGCAAGCTGCGCGAGGAGCGGCAGGAACGGCTGGAGAACTACGATCTCGGCGGCGTCTACGACGAGATCAACTCCGAGTTGAACGATCTCGTCGACTCCGAACGGCAGTCGCTCGACGATCGTTCGGCGCTGGCCGACATCGAGCTGGCCGATCCCGATCTGGCCGACGATCGCCGGCGCGCCGCGGAGAACGCCAAGGCGACGACGGCCGAGAAACACATGCAGCTCGACATGTTGCCCCAGGACCTCGCGGGCAAGGTCCGTGGTCTGCAGAACTACGAGTTCGAGTCGCAGGAAGCCCAGCAGCGGTTCGACGACCTCCTCGACCGGCTGCGTCAGGAACTCGTCAACCAGCAGTTCGGGCAGATGGCCGACGCGATGTCCAACATGAGCCCAGAAGAGATGGCCCGCATGAAGGACATGATGGCCGAACTCAATCGGATGCTGGAGCAGCGGGCCAACGGTGAGGAGCCCGACTTCGACGACTTCATGGAGTCCTACGGCGACTTCTTCCCCAACAACCCGCAGACCCTCGACGAGCTGCTGGAGGACATGGCCCGGCAGATGGCGGCCATGCAGGCTCTGCTCAATTCGATGACCCCGGAGCAGCGCCAGCAGTTGATGGACCTGTCGAATCAGCTGCTGGAGGACATGGACCTGAACTTCGAGGTGTCCCGGCTGGGCCAGAACCTGCAACAGATGTTCCCCGATGCCGGCTGGCAGCAGGGCTATGACTTCTCCGGCTTCGATCCGCTCGGTCTGGCCGATGCGTCGTCGATGATGCGGGATCTCAGCGATCTCGATCAACTGGAGCAGTTCCTCCGTCAGATCACCAGCCCGCAGGCGCTGGCCGAGGCCGACATGGACCAGGTCCGGCGGCTACTGGGCGATCAGTCAGCGGCCAGTCTGGAACGCATTGCCGAACTGACCAGGATGTTGGAGGACCAGGGTCTGATCCAGAACAAGGAGGGTCGCCTGGAGCTCACGCCCCGCGGCCTGCGGCGGCTCGGTCAGCAGGCTCTGGGCGAGCTGTTCAAACGCCTCTCGGCCGACAAGCTCGGCCAGCACAACATCGACGTCAGCGGCATCGGCCACGAGCGCAACTACTCGACGAAGCCTTATGAGTTCGGCGACCCCTTCAATTTGAACATCGAACGTACCGTCGGCAATGCCATCCGGCGCAGCGGCGGCGGCACGCCGGTTCAGTTGACGCCCGACGACTTCGAGATCGAGCGCACCGAACGGCAGGTTCGCTCGAGCACCGTGCTCATGTTGGACCTATCGCTCTCGATGCCGATGCGCGACAACTTCCTGCCGGCGAAGAAGGTGGCAATGGCCCTCCATTCGCTGATCACGAGCCAGTACCCGCGTGACTACCTGGGCATCGTCACCTTCGCAGCGCTGGCTCGCAAGTTGAAAGCGTCGGAGCTCCCGGAGGTTTCCTGGGATTACGACTACGGCACCAATATGCAGCACGGCTTCATGCTGGCACGGCAGATGCTTGCCTCCGAGGGCGGGACGAAGCAGATCATCATGATCACCGACGGTGAGCCGACGGCGCACCTCCTGTCCGACGGTCGCCCCCAGTTCAGCTACCCGCCGACGATGGAGACCATCAATCAGACGATGGCCGAGGTGATGCGTTGCACCAAAGCGGGGATCACCATCAACACATTCATGCTCGACCCGGACAGCGGACTCCGGGGCTTCGTCGAACGCCTCACGTCGCTCAACAAAGGACGAGCGTTCTACACCAACCCGGAGACGCTGGGCGACTACGTGCTGGTCGATTTCATCGAGCACAAGCGCTCGATTGTGCGGGGTCGCTGAGCGGGAAGCCGGCGTGAGAAGACGGCGAACTGTGACGAAGATCACGATTTCGCGCTGAATCCGTCGCCCCGGGGAAAATTGCCCGACCGACCGATTCGGTCGGGATCGGACGCGAATCTACACCCTGTGCGCCGTCGAGTGGGGGATGAGGGACGCCCTCGATCGGCCCGATGGTCCGTTCCAACCAGTCGCCGGCCAATCTCACGGAGCGTGATCACCCGTGTTCAGCTCTTGATCTGAATGTGGCTTTTCGGTGGAGTCCAGCGCCGGGCACGCAGGCTGCACTCCCTCCCAACGGTCACGCATAGTGGTTGGTTTCGAGCGTTGCGTTTGGGGTTCGAGGTCGAAACGGCAGTGCCGCAACCGACTGGGTGGCGCTCCAGGCAGCACCAGCACCAGGAAAAAACCCGCTTGAACAGTGGTCCTTTTGGGAGTTTTCCTTGCCGGTCGGGGTTGCCACGGGCAGGATCACAGTGTTGTAATTACAGCGGCAGGAGTTTCACGGGCTGTCTTTGGTGGACGAAATCTCTACAAAGTCGGGAGCCACGGTGAACAACCAAGTCGTAACCAACACGATCGAAGAACCAGATTCACGCCCTCCGCTCGGTGAGGCGCGAGGAGGAACCATGCGCATAGGTCGTAAGCACCTCATGCTCGATACCAGCTGGCAAGAATACGCAAACTGTCTCGGTGTCGACCCGGACCTCTTCTTTCCCGAGCGGGGAGCCTCCACAAAGGAGGCGAAGGAGGTGTGCCGGGGCTGTGTCGTCCGCGAAGACTGCCTCGAATTCGCTCTCGCCAACGGCGAGAAGTTCGGAATCTGGGGTGGGATGAGTGAGCGGGAACGCCGCCGCATTCGTCGCCAGCGCGCGCTGGAACGGCAGGCGGCGGCTGCGGCCTACGCCGGCGAGAGCGCCTGAGCCCACAGCCAACGAATCCAATCGGGTCTTGAAGGTCGCGGCTGGTTTGCGACCTGCATGGTTTCGAGCCGCAGTTAGCGGTACCATGAACTCATGTTCGCGATTCTTCAGCCCAATGAGATGATCATGATCGTTGTGGTCGTGCTCGTCCTCTTCGGGGGGTCCCAGATCCCCAAGCTGGCGCGTAGCCTTGGTCAGGCCCAGAAGGAATTCAAAGAGGGTCTGCAGCAGGGCTCGGAGGCCGACGACGTCGAGGAAAAGGCCTGAACAGGCCCGCTCTCACCAGCTCACAACTTCATACCGAACAGAACGACCCGGACCTGATGTGGGCCGGGTCGTGGTATGCACGGACCGGTGGACCGACCTGAACCTCTGATGTCTAGTTGGCCCGAGCCTCGGCCAAACGGGCCTCTTTACGGGCCTTCAGGATTCGACGTCGCTGACGCTCGGACGTGCCGCCCCACACCCCGTGGTCGATGCGATGAGCAAGCGCATACTCGAGGCACGGCTCCTTCGACGGGCAGTCGGCGCAGACCTTCTTGGCCACCTCGACACCAACCCCGTCGTTTGGGAAGAACAGCTCCGGTGGTTTGTCGCTGCAGTTGCCGATCGCCATCCAATTGCTCTCCATGGGTATAGAGACGCACCACTGGGCCATTTGGTTCCCTCGGCGGCAAAAAAGATGCGAATCTTTACCTTTTGTTCTCCTTGGTCGCTGACCGGCGGGCCGCCTCCGCCCGGAATGAGCCGGGTCCCAGCACAAAACCAGCCACACGAAACTAGGATGAATCGCCATGACCGACGTCGAACTCCAAGAGGATCTCCCGCCCGTCGCCCACGTGACGATCGTCTACACCGGCCCGATCGCCCCTCACTGGGACCTGCAGGTTCGATACGGCGACCAGAAGATGATCGACGACTTCTGGGCGCGGGTCAACGCCCGCCTGCTGCTGCTGCCGAAACACGACCCGCAGTTCCGGCGGAACAAGGAGCGGGTGAATCGTGACGCCGAGCGCGAGCGGATCACCTGTGACTGGGATCTGGGTGAGGACGACGCCGACACGACGATCACCCCGGTGGCCGAGGCGGCTCCGGTCGAGGCCCCGCCGGCCGCAGCCCCCGAGGCGGCGCCTGCCCCCGAGGCGGCGCCGGAGTCCGAACCGGTCGTTGCGACCGAGGCACCAGCCGACGCCGCCGGGGCCGAGGGCGAGGTTGCCGAGCAGCCGGCCGAGATCTAGGCGCCACCGACGGTGACCAACACCGAGCCGGTCGAAGCCGGGACGAGTTCCGTGATCGGCGTCGACGTGGGCGGCAGCAAGATTCTCGCCCGGGTTGTGGATCCCGCGACCGGAGCGGCCCGCGGTCGGGTCAAGAAGAACACGCCGACGGACGGGCCCGGCGCGGTCGTCGACGCAATCGTCGACTCGGTCAGGGCGCTTGACGGCTGGGCGGACGCCTCCGCCATCGGAGTCGGCGTCCCCGGGCCGGTGACACCGGACGGTACGGCAGGTCCGTGTCCGAACATCGTCGGCTGGGACGAGCCGGTCCAGGTCGCGACCGAGCTGGCCGAACGTTTCGGCAAGCCTGTCGTCGTCAGCAACGACGTCAACTGCGGGGCGGTGGCCGAACACCGGATCGGGTCGGGTCGAGGTCACGCCGACATGCTCGCCATCTTCGTCGGCACCGGCGTCGGTGGCGGTCTCATTCTCGACAACGAACTCATCGTCGGGCAGCGGGGTATGGTCGGCGAGATCGGACACCTGACGGTCGACCCCGGCGGCAGGCCGTGCGGCTGCGGCGGTTTCGGTCATCTGGAGACCTATGCCGGACGGGCGGGCATCGACAACGAGATGCGTCGCCGGACCGACGCCAACCGTCATCTGCTGTCACAGGTCGGAGATTCCCAACTGAAGTCGCGCCACATTGCGGCCGGGCTCGAAGCGGGTGACGAACTGTCGGCCCAACTGATCGAGGAGGCGGCCCATGCTCTTGCCCTGGTCATCGGCAACGCCGCCACCCTGCTCGATCTCCCTCTGGTGGTTCTGGGAGGCGGGATCGTCGACCGGCTCGGTGAGCCTTTCCTGGAGCAGATCAGGACCTCCGACGACTTCGGAGGCGTGGGTGTCGATTTCACCGAACTGGTGCTGGCCCGGCGGCTCGACGATGCCGGTGCGGTCGGTGCCGCCTTCCTGGTGGCCGATCCGATCTAAGGTCGTTCGTGGTTGCGGGGCGCTTGGATTTGTTGCCGATGGAATCCCATCCGACTCCGGCGGATGCCGTACGCTGAACTGTTCATGAGCACTGATCATTCGGTCGCCTCCACCGACGGTGCCGACGGCGAAAACCACCACCCGGTTCGACGATTCGAACTGGTGGTCGACGGCCGGGCCGTCGAGACGAGCCGCGACAACGACGATGAGGTGATCCGCGCCGCCGGGTGTGTTGTCTACCGCAACGGACCCGATGGCCTCGAGGTGCTTGTCGTCCACCGGCCTCGCTACGACGACTGGGATCTGCCGAAGGGCAAGCGCGAGCCCGACGAATCCTACATGGACTGTGCGATCCGGGAGACCGAGGAGGAGACGGGATTCCGGGGCGAGGTCGAAGCCGAACTGGCGGCCGACACCTACCGTGTGCGCGGTCGCGACAAGGTCGTTCGCTGGTTCTTGGTGCGGTGCACCGACGGCTCGTTCCAGCCGAACGAGGAGGTCGACGAGATTCGCTGGTTGCCACCGCAGGAGGCTCACGACATCCTGTCGTACGGCCACGCCCGTTCCCTGGTCGACGCTCTGCCCGCTCTCGCCGTCGAGGGCGATTCCCCGGGCGCCTGATCCCGGCGCCGTCGTTCATTCATCGTTCACCGTCAATTCATGTGGCGGTCATTGTCGCAGCGCTGGCCGGTAACGTGCCGCCCGTACCGTTGCCGGTGAAGAACGTGTTCAGCGAGGTGACGCAACGTTGACAGCAGGGAGTTGACGCATGACGGCTAGTGCACCGGCCGCCCGGGGCCGGCTCGGCGAGGACCCCGGGCGAGCGTTGGAGGGCAGTAGTCGCCGGCGAATCAGGGAACGGGTCGTCCATCTCATCGTGCAAGCCGCCGCGTTGGTCTCGGTGGTCATCACGGTCGGCATCGTGGCCTCGCTGGTGTTTCGGGCCGTCGAATTCGTGCTCAACCTCATGAATCCGAGCGAGGCCGATCTGGCCGAGGCCGGCGGCGAAGTCGGCTTGGGCAGTCTGTGGGGTGACCAGTGGGCGCCCCGATTCCTCGAGTTCGACGTCAAGACTCTGCTGGTCGGCAGCATCGTTGTCACGATCGTCGCCATGGCCGTCGCCGGCCCCGTCGGCCTCGGTGCCGCCATCTATATGTCCGAGTACGCCAACGAGCGGGTTCGCAAGGTCGTGAAACCGATCGTCGAAGTCCTGGCCGGCATACCCTCGGTCGTGCTCGGCTTCTTCGCTTTGCGATGGATATCGCCCAACCTCGTCCAGCGGCTCTTCAGCGAAGCCGAGAACCAGAGCCTGCTGGCCGCCGGTCTCGGCGTCGGACTCCTGACGATTCCGCTCATGGCCTCGGTGTCGGAGGACGCACTGCGTGCGGTACCCCGCTCGCTGCGGGAAGCGTCGGCCGGGCTCGGTGCCAGAAAGCGGACGACGACCCTCACCGTCGTCCTTCCTGCCGCCGTCTCCGGCCTGGTCGCCGCGATCATCGTCGCCACCTCCCGTGCCATCGGCGAGACGATGGTGGTGTTTCTGGCCGCCGGGGCATCCGGCAACTCGGCCCAGTTCACCCTGAACCCCTTGCATCGGGGCTCGACCATGACGGCGGCCATGGCCTCTCAAGCTTCCGGGACCGACGGCACCATCACCGAACTCGGGTTCGGGTCCCTGTTCTTCGTCGGGTTCGTGCTGTTCGTGATCACCCTCGGCCTGAACCTGATCGCCGACCGCTTTGTCCGACGAGTAAGGCAGGCCTACTGACCGATGTCCGTGATCCAACCCGTCGTCCGTGACACCGACCGTGACCGTGTGGCCGAGAAGGTCCGGGCCGCGGTCGAAACCGGCGGCCGGGACCGCAACGAGGGCTTGTTCAAGGCGGCCCTTCTCAGCACCCTGGCCTTCGCCCTTCTGGTTCTCGCCGTGCTGCTCTTTGACATCATCACCGACGCCTGGCCGGTCTTCGCCGAACGGCTCGGCATCCTGATGGCCAACCCAACCCGGAGCCGAGCCGACGAGACCGGCATCTTCCAGGGGCTGCGGGGCACGTTCTGGATCGGGATCTTCGTCATCCTGTTGACGTTCCCCATCGGCATCGCGGCGGCCATCTATCTCGAGGAATACGCCCCCGACAATCGGCTGACCCGGTTGATCAACATCAACATCCGCAACCTGGCCGGGGTCCCGTCGGTGGTCTACGGCATTCTCGGGCTCACCATCTTCGTCGGTCTGCTCAAAGGGGTCTACGGCGACTACGCCATCTCCCGCGGCAACACGACAACCGCCGGCGGGCTCACCCTCGCCGCGCTCGCCCTGCCGGTGGTGATCATCACGTCAGCCGAGGCCATCCGGGCCGTGCCGAGTTCGTTGCGGGAGGCGGCCTACGGGGTCGGGGCCACCAAATGGGAGGTCATCAAGAGTCACGTACTGCCCTACGCCGCGCCCGGCATCCTCACCGGCACGCTCCTGTCGTTGGCCCGGGCGCTGGGTGAGGCCGCACCGCTGATCCTGGTCGGTGCCGTGCAAGGCCGGCTCGGCCCCAACACCGGCTTCTTCGGTCTCGAACAGATGGGCGAGAAGTTCACGGCGATGCCGATCGTGATCACCGACCTGGCATCCCAACCAGGTCCCGACTGGATACCGGTCACCTCGGCGGCCATCGTCGTCCTGTTGCTCGTGGTGCTTTCGTTCAACGCCGCCGCCGTCTTTCTCCGTAACCGGTTCGAAGCGAAACGTGAGGGCTGACAGAAGTATGCTCCAGGAAGAACAAACGATGACCGATATGCCCGATACCAGACAGGACATCG
The DNA here is from genome assembly GCA_029863385.1 of Acidimicrobiia bacterium. Taxonomy (GTDB): domain Bacteria; phylum Actinomycetota; class Acidimicrobiia; order Acidimicrobiales; family SZUA-35; genus JAHELU01. The sequence goes on along the minus strand of JAOTVU010000083.1, from coordinate 11,196 downwards.
CCGTCAGACCCACCATCGGTGGCCACACGGCCGTCGCCGATGACCTGCCGCCCACGGTCGCCTGGCTCGACGATGTCTCCGTCTACTACGGCGATTTTCGAGCGGTTCGGAACGTCACGATGCCGGTGGTCGAGAACGAGATCACGGCGATGATCGGTCCCTCCGGTTGCGGCAAGTCCACCGTCCTGCGATCGATCAATCGGATGAACGATCTGATTCCGACGGCGCGGGTCGAAGGAACCATCACCTTTCAGGGCGTCGACCTGTACGGCCCCCGGGTCGATCCGGTCGAGGTTCGCCGGCGCATCGGCATGGTCTTTCAGAAACCCAACCCGTTTCCCAAGTCGATCCGCGACAACATCACCTACGGGCCCCGCATCGCCGGCATTCCCAAACGCGACTGGGATGAGCTCGTCGAGGAATCGCTGCAGTCGGCGGCGATCTGGGACGAGGTCAAGGATCGCCTCGACGAATCCGCTCTCGGTCTTTCGGGTGGTCAGCAGCAGCGCCTGTGCATCGCCCGGGCCATCGCCACCCGTCCCGACGTGCTCCTGATGGACGAGCCCTGCTCGGCGCTCGATCCGATCGCCACCGGGCGAATCGAGGATCTGATGCAGGAGCTGAAGAACGACTACAGCATCGTCATCGTCACCCACAACATGCAGCAGGCGGCCCGGGTCAGTGACCGGTGTGCGTTCTTCACGACCGAGCTGGATTCCACGAGCGATCGTCGAACCGGTCAGCTCATCGAGTTCGACAAGACCGGGAAGATCTTCTCCAATCCAACCGACGAGCGAACCGAGAACTACATCACGGGCCGGTTCGGATAGCGCCATCATGGGTCAGCAACCTCACCTCACACCACCCCCGAGCGGCGAGCATCGAGTCGCCTACCACCGCGATCTCGATGAGCTCACCAGGGGGGTGATCCGCCTCGGGGCGATGGCCTGCGAAACCGTTCCCCGGGCCACGGAGGCGCTTCTGAGCGGCAGTCTCTCCGACGCTCAGGCGGTGATCGACGAAGACGACGCCATCGATGCGCTGACCCTCGAACTGGAGGAGAAATGCGTCTCGATCATCGCACTCCAGGCCCCGATGGCCGGCGACCTTCGCCGGCTCCTCACGATCATGAAGCTCGTAGCCGAGATCGAACGCTCGGCCGATCTGGCCGTCAACATCTGCAAGGCCAGCCGGCGCATGTACGGGACCGATCTCAGCCCGGGGATCCGGGGGCTGATCGCGTCGATGAGCCGGGAGGCCATCAAATTGCTCCGCCTGTCGATCGACGCCTTCGCTGACAACAACGATTCGCTGGCCGTGGCCCTCAACGACATCGACGACGAACTCGACCAGTTGAACCGCGACATGGTCGAGGCGATCTTTGCCGCCCACGACGTCCACACGTTGGATCTCGCCGGCGCCGTCCAGTTGGCCCTGATCTCCCGGTACTACGAGCGGATAGGCGATCACGCCGTCAACATCGGCGAACGGGTGACCTACATGATCACCGGCTGGACGCCCGAACACATCGGGATGATGCGGGCCGGTATGAAGGCGAACGGAGAGCTGACGAACAATCTCGGTGGCACCGGCGGCAGCGGCACATCCGACGGCGGCGACGATCAAGCCGAGTCCTAGCCATGGTGTCCACGGGCACTGAGCTGATCCTGTTCCTGCTGGCGGTGGCGGTCGCGGCGCTGGTCGGGTTCTCGATCGGGCGACGGGCTTCGATCCCGTCGGGGTACCGTTCCGCCCGACTCGAGGCACCGGGCGTGGGAAGCGAAGAGCAGGCCGACCGATCCGCCCAGCCGTCAGCCGATGAACCACCTGACTCCAACCGGGATCGACGGCGCGACCACATCGAGCAGGCGCTCGACGATCTTCGGCTTGGTGTCGTCGTGTTCACCGGCGGAGGCGACGAGTTGTATCGCAATCACGTCGGCCGGCAGTTCGCCACCGCCAGGCACGGCGAAGCGCTGGTCGAAGCGGCACTCGAACGGGTCGTCGCGGCGGCCCTGATCGGTCTGTCGCCGGAGGAGGAGGTGCGCCTCTACGGTCCGCCGGCGCGAACGGTTCTCGTCCAGGCCTCGCCGATCCAGGTCGACGGGGGGATTTCGACCGTCGTCGCCACCATCGAGGACGTCACCGAGGCCCGCCATCTCGACCGGGTTCGCAGCGATTTCGTGGCCAACGTCAGCCATGAACTTCGCACGCCCGTCGGCGCCATGAGCGTGCTGGCCGAAACGCTGGCCGACACCGACGATCCCGAGGTCCGAGCCCGGCTGGCCGGCCGGATCCAGACCGAGGCCGGCCGGTTGGCCGACACCATCGAGGACCTCCTCATCCTGTCCCGCCTGGAATCCGGGCCCGAGGAGGCCGGCGAGACGTTCGACCTGGTGTCGGTGGTCACCACGGCCATGGATCGGACCGCCGAGTCGTCGGCTCAACGCGCCGTGCCCATCGAGATGGAACGCCGCTTCGGCGGACCGATTCTGGTTGACGGATCCTTCGGCCAGCTGGTGTCGGCCGTGGCGAACCTCATCGAGAACGGCACCAAGTACTCATCCGCCGGTTCCGCCGTCACCGTTGCCGTCGACGTCGAGTCGGGTGACGGGGGTCCCCAAGGGGTGTTGTCGGTCATTGACGACGGAATCGGGATTCCCGAGGCCGATCTGATGCGGATCTTCGAGCGTTTCTACCGGGTCGACACCGCTCGCAGCCGCGCCACCGGCGGTACGGGTCTCGGACTGTCCATCGTTCGCAACGCGGTCCGCAATCACGGGGGGAGCGTCGAGGTCGAATCTACCGAAGGTCGCGGCTCCACCTTCACCCTGCGCATTCCGCTCTCCTCCGCTCAGCTCCAGGTCGAACCCATGGACGTCGATGATCTGTTGGCGAATGTCAACTCCGACCAGGAACGGGACTAGAACGAGATGACCGAACGACCGACGGTGTTTGTGGTGGAAGACGAGGAAGCCTATGTGGAGGCTCTCAAGGTCGGGCTCGACAAGGAAGGTTTCCGGGTCGAGGTGGCGCGAGACGGTGCGGAGGCGCTCGACCGGTTCGATGATCTCCAGCCCGATCTCGTGCTCCTCGACCTGATGTTGCCTCGGGTGTCGGGGCTCGACGTGTGCCGGGAGCTGCGGAGCCGATCGCGGGTTCCGATCATCATGGTCACGGCCAAATCGGCCGAGATCGACACGGTCGTCGGGCTGGAGATGGGTGCCGATGACTACATCGCCAAGCCCTACCGGGTCCGGGAACTGGTCGCCCGGATGCGTGCGGTGCTCCGGCGATCGGAGGCACGGTCATCCGAGACGGAACCGCCGGCGGAGGCATCGGGCCACCTCGGCGGCGAGGACGACTCGGCCGTCGTGGTGGGCGACGTTTCCCTCGACCACCACCGGCATGAGGTGTTCGTGCGCGGTGCCGAGATCCAGCTGCCGCTCAAGGAATTCGACCTGCTCCGCTACCTCATGGCCAATGCCGGCCGGGTGCTGACCAGGGACGCCTTGATCGATCGGGTCTGGGGCCAGGACTACGTCGGTGACACCAAGACCCTCGACGTGCACATCAAACGACTCCGGAACAAGGTCGAACCTGATCCATCGAGTCCGACGAGAATCGTGACCATCCGTGGTCTCGGCTACAAGTACGAGGTACCCGAACGCCAACGCTGATCTCGCGCTGACGTTTCGGTCTTCGCCGAAACTCCCAAACCTCGAATCGAACCCGTGGGTCGAGGCCACTGTGCATCTACCATTGGCCTATCGTGACCGAAGGCCAGTCGTTGGGCGGAGCCACCGAAGCCGAAACCGGAGAGGGCCGGGCCGCCTCACGCCCAGGCGGTGACGGGCAAAACGGGGGCTCGGCGATCGATGCCCGCGGTCTGCTCACAACCCTGACCGGTCGCTCCCGTGACGCCGGGGCCGAAGCCTTCGTGGTGACCCCGTTCCAGCGCCTGGCCAGAACCCATGCACTGTCGGTGGCGGGCGATACGCTCCTGGCCGTCGCGCTGGCCGACTCTCTGTTCTTCGACGTCGACCCCAATGCCGCCCGTTGGAGGGTCGGCGCCTACCTGCTCTTGACCATCGCGCCATTTGCGTTCGTGGCCCCCTTCCTCGGACCGTGGATGGACCGGATCCAGGGCGGCCGCCGCTTCATGATCATCGGGTCGGCCTTCGTGCGGGCGATGGTGATGGCCGCACTGGTGTTCTACGTCCAGGACTGGCCGCTGTTCCCGCTGGCCTTCACCATGCTGGTGATGGGCAAGACCTACGCCGTGGCGAAAAGCGCCGTCGTACCGACGACGGTGGCCAGCGAGGAGGCACTGGTTCGCTCGAACTCCCGGCTTGCGGTGCTGTCCGCGGTCTCCGGCGGGATGGCCGGCATTCCCGGCGTTCTCCTGCTGCGCCTCGGGGGCGCCCCGTGGGTGCTGGGTCTCGGGGTAATCGTCTTTCTCAGCGCCGCCGTCGTCGGCTTCAAGATCCCGTCGACCCGGGTCGCCGCCCAGGCCGAGCGGGCCGAGGAACGGGAGGAGCTGCGAAGCGCCAACATCCTGGTCTCGTCGAGTGCCATGGGCTATCTCCGGGGTGTGTCCGGGTTCGTCACCATGCTCCTGGCCTTTGCCCTGCGCGGCGGCATCGATCCGGGGCCGACTGCCGCCGGGGTCGAGCTCGGCCATCGGGTCCGGGAGGCACTCGGCTTCGAGCGCCTCGATCTCACGTCCGGGGGCGCCCCGCCGTGGCACTTCGGTGTGGCCCTCATCGGCGTGGGCATCGGCGGTTTCCTCGGTTCGGGCGGAGTGCCCCGGCTTCGGACCCGGCTGCGCGAGGAGCGCATTCTGGCCTACGCGCTGATCCTGCTCACCGGTCTCTCGCTGCTGGCTGCCATCTCGACCGGCCTGGCCGGGGCGTTCATCATGGCGTTCGCCATCGCGCTGGCCGCTCAGGGTGCGAAACAGGCCTTCGATGCCATCGTGCAGCGCGACGCGCCGAAGGCCAACCTCGGTCGGACCTTCAGCCGCTACGAGAGCCGTTTCCAGCTCGTCTGGGTGCTTGGTGCCATGATCCCGGTCGTGATACCGCTCCCGGCGCGGGTCGGGTACCTGATGATCGCCGCCTCGGCCGCCTTCGTCGCCACCACCTACTGGATCGGTCGTACCCCCAACCCGGCGGCCATCATCTCGGAGGGACTGCTCGACGACGGTCTCGACAATCTGGCCCGGCACCTTCCGCCGCCGCTGCGCCGGCGACTCGAGAACCGCACCTGGTCACGATCGTTGCGAGACCGAATGTCGGGCGGTGAACCTGGCGACGGTCCGTCGTAGACCAGAACGGCTCGCTCAGAGATCGTCGAGACCCGAAAGGTCCTCAGGGATCTCGAGATCGAGCTTGGCGTTGTCCTCGTCGAGGCCGATCCTGGCCAGCCAAAGGCCCGGCGCGTCGACCTCGGCCGCCGTCGGGATGTCGAGTTCGTCGGCCCACAGCCGACGCAAACCCTCGTCGCCGGCCCGCTCGACGATGCCGCTGATGAAGTTCTCACCCCGGGTCAGCGTCTCCTCGTCGATCTCCAGGCCCAGAAGCCGTTCCATGAAGCGATCGGCCGGTGCGACGTCGGTGAGCCGCTCGTGCATACGCTCCTCGATGATCGGCGCCGCCCGGATCAGGCCTTCGGAGATCGTCCGTACCGTGTGAGCGACGAAACCGAGAACGGCGGCGACCATGGCGTCGACCTGCGGCACCAACAGATCGTGGGCCGGTGAACGCATGAGCGACAGCACCACGTCGGGGTCGCTCATCGTTTCGGCCATCTCCTGCATCTCGGCCACATCGGTGATCGCCCCGAACTGCTCGCCGATCGCCTCCGGATCGGGGCGGAAGGCTGAGGCGAAGTCGATGAACAGTGCCTCCAGCCGGGCTTTCACGTGGGGCACCGACAGCACCGAGTGGGCGACCAGCTCGTGGATCAGCAACCAGAGCCGCAGATCGTTTTCCGGAACGTCCCAGTCGTCGGCGGCGGCGTCGATGTTGGCCGGCACCACGAGGATCTCCGATGTCGAACGGGGGACCGGGAGTTCGTACTGACCGAGCGCCTGCTGGCCGAGATGGCCGAGCATGGCACCGGCGCTGGTGGCCACCAGCATCGGGCCGAGGGTGGAGAACAACTGGCCCATGATGTGGGCGGGAAACAGCTGGGCGAACGGGTCGTTCGGGTCGAGGTCCAGGCCCTCCTCGGACACCAGGTCCGATGACCCCGACTGAATACCGGTCGACAGTGCCTCGCCGAACCGTTCGAAGAACGGGCGATAGGCCGTGACGCTCTGGGCGGTCCAAACCGAACGGGTGACAGCGGAGACCTTGGTGCCCGGCGGCAACGTGACGCCGACGGCCTGACCGACGTGGAGCTCGGCCACCCGAACGAGATCCTCGATGGCGATGCGGACCGCCGGGTCGACGTTCGGCTCGGAACCGCCGTCGGACGCGATCGACGTCGCCATCTCGGCCGCCGCCTTCCACGGGTCGGCGCCGGCCATGCCCCCGAGCAGGGCGTTGAAGTCGAAAAAGGGGAACTGGTCGCCGGGTGGATTACTACTGGTCACAAAGGCATCGTAGAGGGGTGCGATCGATTCTGGTAACCGGTGCCGCCGGGACGGTGGGTGGACGAGTGCTGAACCTACTGGTCGAAATCCCCGGTGTGGAGCGGGTTGTGGCCCTCGATCGGGTGCCGACCGAAGGTCGCGACAACGTCGAGGAATCCGAGGTTACGGTCGAACGGATCGAGGCCGATCTGCTGGAGCTCGACCTCGCTCCCATCCTGGCCGGTGTCGACATCATCATCCACCTGGCCGAGGATCGCGGCCGTGATGCCAACGCTCGGACGGCCCGAGTCGTGCTCGAGCGCCTGCTCGAGGCCGCCTCGGCGGAGCCGGTCGAGCAGTTCGTTCTACTCTCCTCGGCTCTGGTCTACGGAGCCCACAGTGACAACCCGGTGCCGATCACCGAGGGTCAGCCGCTGCGCCCGTCGAACCTGGCCCATGCTCAGCTGAAGGCCGAGCTGGAGGCGCTGGCGACGACCTGGGCTCGGAACAGCGGAGTGCGTCTGACCATCCTGCGGCCGGCGGTGGCGCTGTCGGAAGGCGACGAGAGCTGGATCGGTTCGGCACTGCGGGCGGCGATGGCCGTCCGGCCCGAGCAGGTCGATCCACCCGTCCAGTTCCTCCATCATGACGACCTCGCCCGGGCCGTGGTCCATGTCGTCGACAAACGCCTGGACGGCGTCTACAACGTCGCCTCCGACGGTTGGATCGGCGCCGACGCCTTTCGCTCGCTCCGGGGGGAGACCGAGGTTCGGCTGCCGGAGCGGGCCGGTCGGCTCCGCCACCGGGCGGCGATGGTGTTCGCCGACCGTTCACTGCTCGAGGGCCTCCAGCCCTACGTCACCCACCCCTGGGTGGTGGCGACCGACAAACTTCGGGCGACAGGCTGGACGCCCCGGTACACCAGCGAGGAGGTCTACATCCTGGGGACCACGGCACCACTGCTGAACTCGCTGGGTCCACAGAAGCGACAGGAGTTGGCGCTTGGCTTGGCCGGGGCCGCCGGCGCAGCCGCTCTGGGCGTTGCGATCTGGGCCGCTCGCCGGCTCACCCGCTGAGCAGAATCACCCTTTGGTGGCAATCGGCGCCGGGCGCAGGCTCACCGACTCGGTGGTGCCATCGCGCTCGATGACAATCTCGGACTCGACGTCGGGATCGATGCCGCGGACCAGATGGACGAGGTGGTCGGGATTCTCGACCCGCCTGCCGTCGATCGAGAGGATCACGTCGTCGGCCATGATCACGCCGGCGGCCGGTCCCGGGTCGACGACGTCGATGACCCGGGTGCGTCCATCGGCATCCGAGCCGGCCTCGATGCCGAGCCACACGGCGGCCGGTGAACCGACCTCCATCATCGTCCGGGCCACGCCGATCACGGTTGCCATCGGTATGGCCGCTGCGGTCGGCCCCGGTGTCGAGATCGTCATGCCGATCACCGACCCGCCACCATCGACCATCGCCGAGCCGGGCGGTGCCAGCGACGAGGGGAGGGAGGTGGCGAAGGCGTCGTAGCAGCGCCGGTTCAGCGATGTTTTCACCGACTGATCCGTCGGTGCGATGTAGCCGGTGCGTCCCGCCTCCGCGGTCGGCTCGTCGCCGGGTGGTGCAAGTCGAACGGTGACCTCGGCACCGGGTTCGGGCTGCCCGGCGAAGACCGTCGGTGAGGAGAGTTCCGCCGGCAGCGGATCCGCGGTCTGCAGCACGGCGACATCGGTGTACGGGTCGGCCATGGCGACCGACGCCGAGACCCAGCGCCCCGCCACCCGCAACCAGAGCGTGTCCCGTCCATAGACCGCGGCGGCGCTGGTGATCACCATGTCGTCGTGAACGAGATAGGAGGCCAGCCGATGGTCGGCGTCGGTCGAGGCGAAGACGCCGTAGGCCAGGAGGAGAACCTCATCGGAGGTCGGGCCGGTGACCGTCTCCGACCATAGTTCGACCTCGGGGTCGGGCGGGACCTGCGGGGTGAGACGCAGTGAGGTCTGGGTCGGGCCCGGAGCAACGGTTGTCGTGGGCTGCTCGCCGGCGTCCGGTTCACCCGCGCCGGATTCGGATTCGGGGTCCGTCGGTTGGCCGATGGCGGCCTCCACCATGTCGCCGTCGACGACCCGCAGGCCACCATCGCCGACGAGGGACAGACCTCCGATCGACAGCGCCACGAGCAGACCCGAGACCGCACCGACCGCAAGCACACCGGTCAGCACCAGCGGGCCGAGTCCCGCTTCACGGAGTGTCGGAGGAGAAGACTGTGCGGCCGCCGTGGCGGCCAACTCGGATGGATGACGCCAATGGCGGTTCGAGGGGTCGGGTACAGGACCGCCCTCGAAAGACTCCTCACCGTTGAACGACACGGGCTACATCGTACTACTAGGTACCGGAGGAGAATCCGCGGCGGGACGGCTCCCGACCGGTTTGGGTTGCATTCCTCCCCTCGGCCCACCGTGCGCTCGTCGGGGCTCGGCGACGCCGATCCGGCTGCCGGGTAGGCTGGCGACGTGGAAGATCTCGAGACCAAGCCGCCGGCCTCGGCGCCGACCGGTTCGGGAGCGGCCCACGAGCCGCTCAGACCACCGGGCTCCGGCGACACCTGGACCGGGCTGTCGTCGTTGCCGTTGCCGGTGCAGATGGCCTCGGATTGGGTGGTCGATCCGGGTTGCGGCGCCGTTGTGGTGTTCACCGGCACCGCCCGCGACCATTCGAGCGGACGGGACGGTGTCACCCGCCTGGAATACGAGGCCTACGAGTCCCAGGTCGTGCCCCGCCTCGAGGAGATCGCGGCCCGTGCTCGCAGCCGCTGGCCCGGGCTGGCCCGAATCGTCCTTCTCCACCGCATCGGCGAGGTTCCGTTGACCGAGGCGGCCGTCGTCGTCGCCGTGTCGTCACCCCATCGCGGTGAGGCGTTCGAGGCGGCCCGATTCGGTATCGACACCCTCAAGGCGACCGTGCCGATCTGGAAACGGGAGGACTGGTCGGAGGGTTCCAGCTGGGGCCTCGAAGCCCAGCACATCGTCGACGTCGACGACATCTGAAGGCCGGCCCGGCAACGGGTTCAGTCCCCCGAGTTGCCGTCCGACTCCACCGACAGGAGATCCTCGGCCGCCTGCCGTACCTGCCAGTCGCGGTCCTCGAGGGCTCTGGTCAACGCGGCATCGACCTCAGGCCCCTCGAAGGGGGCGAGAGCCAGGACCGCCCGCCGGCGGACCGTGGCGATGTCGCCGCAGGCCGCCAGGATGGCGTCCAACCCGGCACCGAGCGCACCCAGAGCGGCCACGGCCGATTCGCGGCACAGCGCGTCCTCGTGGCCCATGGCCTGTCGACGCAGCGCGTCGATCGAGCGATCCCTGGCCTCACCCCGGGGGTCGATCTCACCGAGGGTGAACGCCGCCAGTTCGGCGAGGTCGGGATCGGCCAGGCGGGTGATCACCGCGTCGGCGGCGTCGGCTCGATCGACCAGTTTCGGCAGCACTTCGAGGGCCCGATAGCGAACGTCGTGGCTGTCGTCGTCGAGGAACCCGACCAACCGCTCCACATCGAGCAGATCGAGCCTGACGGCTGCTCCGATGGCCACGACCCGGGCACGGGGATCATCGGTGGCAAGTCCGGCTTCGACCACTCGGCGATCGCCGGTGTGGCCCGCTCTGGCGATGTTTCGACATTCATGGCTTCCATTCATAGGGGTTTTCTTTGCCGCTCCGATCTGGAATGCTGGGGGCGGTCGGTTTGCGACCGCCGCATGTCTCCTGCCGAGAACCGGAAGGTTGGTGGGGGACCGAACCAGGCCAACAGAGGAGCATCCATGTCACACATGGTCATTTATCGCGGGTCCGACGGTAAGCCGGGCTACCACCAAACCGACGACATTCATGATGCCGTGGGATTCGTTGAACAGATGCGCAATGACCAGGGTGTCGAGCACGCCCGGATCTTCCGCCTCGAGGAAGTGGTCTTCCAGTACAAGCCGTACTACCGCGTCGAACTGGCAGAGTCCGGCTTCGGTGAGTTGGGAGCCGCCACCGATGCCGCAACCGACACCGGTTCCGGCAACGGCAACGGCAACGGATCGAGCCACAGCCCAGGAAACGGTTCGGCGAATGGTGAACTGTCGATCAGCGCCAACGGCGGCACCACCGAGTCCGCCGGTGGCAACGGCCCGTCGGACAGCCCGGCAGGGGTGGCCACCGGTTCGCCATCGGCTTCGTCCTCCTCGATGTCGAGCGACGACGACGCCGGCTCGAAGCGAGGCCTGTTCGGCCGCTGATCGGCGGCCGATTCTCCGCACCCGGTCAGGCGATCGCCTGCTCCAGGAGATAGAGCACCATCAGGAGCGTCAGGGTGATGAGACCGGCCAGGAACAGGCCGGCCAGCACCACCATCGAACTCAATGTGAACACAGCCGTGATCCGGCGCCACCAGGGCGTTCGAACCCTCATCTCGTGGGTCTCGGTCTGATGCTGGGTGAACTGGGCCATCCCGTTCGATCCTGATCTCGGCGTGGACGAGGCGAGGAACGCCTGCCCGGTCGCGCCCGCTTGGCAAAGTTGACGTCATTTTCACGGGTCTTTCGGTCCGCACCGGTAGTTTTAGGCTGGCTGGTCCGA
>JAOTVU010000238.1 GCA_029863385.1 Acidimicrobiia bacterium | reverse complement strand
GTCGGCCCGTCTGAAATGGTCGGCGTGGTTCGGGTTGTTCACTTCGGCAACCGTGCGCACGTCGGGGGCCACCGACTCGATGGCGAGGACCACGAGGATCGAGCGCATGTCGGCCTCGTCGGATCCGTCGGCCGGACAGATGATGGCGGCAGACGCATGCTCGATGCCGGCCCGTTCGAGGTCGGCCACGCTGGTGGCGTCGCCCCGCACGAAATAGGCGTCGCCGCCCGACGGGTCGCGATCCACGTCGTGGAGTACGACCACCTTGTGGTTGTAGTCATCCGATCGCAGTTCTTCGACCAGGGACCGGGCCGTGCCGTTCCAGCCGCAAATGACGATGTGATCCGTGTATCCCGATGCACCCATGCCCTGTCCCTCCTTCAAAAGGAAATCGATGACGAACCCGAGCAGCGCCCCCGTGATCGTGGCAACGATGCCCACCCCGAACAGCACCAGCAGCCAACTGACGGCCCATCCGCCCCAGGTGGTGACGTGTGACGCGTCGCCCTGGCCCATCACGGTGGTGACCGCCCAGTAGAGCGTCTCGCCGTAGCCGTTGAAGCTCCGTTCCTTCTCGATGAGCATCACGGCCAGGGAGGCGACCGCCACGATCACGACCAGTCCGCTCAGCAGCGCGACGAAGAAGTGAGGGTCGAGGTTCTTGCCGATCCGCTTGACATGCCAGGCGATGCGTTGGATGAGCGGGTGGCGATAGAACCGGCGAAACCACTTACGCACGATCGTGTCCCCCCTTGCGTACTGCTCGTGGGGCGAAACCTACCCGGCGCCGTCCTCCGGTGGCCGTCAGACAGCCAGAACCACCGTCGCCACCGGCATTCTTCGGGCCATCGCTCAGCCGCCGATTCCGATCCCGTCGCCTTCGGGGGAGATGACGTACCAGACGTCGGAGAGGCCCTGGCCGTTGGTGTCGCCCGGGGCTGCGTCGTTGGCGAAGTAGTAGAGGGGCCAACCGTTGTAGGTGATTTGTTCGGTTCCGTCGGTGCGTGGAGCGGTGCCGAGCAGCGAGTCGTCGATGCCGTCGCCCGCTTCGATGGTGTCGACCAGCGGTGGCCAGTTGGCTTCGCATTGGTCGTAGCAGACGCTGGCGCCCTGGTTGTCGGGGAGGAACAGGTAGAGGGTGTTGCCGTCGCCGTCCACGAGGATCATCCCGAGCCCGGAGTCGGCCACGGCCACGGCCACGGCCGCGGCAGCGGCGGCCGGTTGGGTCGTCGACGCAGGGGCTTCGGTTGTCGTGGTTGTGGCAATCGTCGTCGCTGTGGTCTCCTCGGTGACGTCGGCAGTGCTGCAAGCAGTCGCTGCCAGGGCCGTTACGGCCAACAGGATTCCGAACCGTCGCATAGATGTCTCCTCCGTATGGGTTGCCTTGCAGTACGGAGGTTCCCGCCGCCCGGTTCACAACGGAGTAGGACTTGAAGCCTCGACGGTCGGTTCAGGGCAGGTCGGAGGCCGAGTCGGGGCCGGTCTTGACCGGCAACCAGCCCCGGCCCACCAGCAGGACGGCCACAAAACTTGCCCAGACCGGCAGCATCGTCACGACGCCTTCACCGCCCCGAACGACCACGGCGAGCACGGCGGCGGCGAGAACTGCCCGCCGGGCGGACTGTTTGCGCACCGGCGACAGCGGTTCTCCCGAATAGTCGCCAAGCGTTGCCGGGTGGTACGGCACCGTGAAGGAACCGGCCAGCACACCGGCCAGCAGCACGACCCAGTACAACACCGTGAGCGACGTCCGACCCGGCTCGGAGAACTGTACGGCCATGGCGGTGGCTCCGGCCGCCACGCTCAGCGCGGCGATGCGGCTGCCCGGGGCGGCCGGTCCCGGCAGTGCTCGATCTCTGGCAAGGGCGAACCCCAGGATGAGGGCTGCCGCCCAGCCCACCGCGGATCTCCCCGCCACGATGCCGAGGAGTGACACGCCGATCAGGTCGAGCGTCGTCGACGGCCGACCGCTCGAGCGGATGAGCACCCGGCCGATCATGAGCACGACTGCGACGACCAGCAGGGAGGGAACACCCAGATACCAGACGAGCGGTGCCGAGATCAAGGCGGCCAGCAGCGCTGCGTTGGGCTCATCCGGGTCGAGTTCGCGGGTGAGGGCCCAGGTGAGAAAGACCGCGCCCCCCGACAGAAGACCCTCGAGGAGAGCCGACCCGAATCCGTCGCCGAATGCGCGGATCGTGAAGACGACTACGGCCAACGTGGCCACGATGAGGATCTGACGGTTCGACCGATACCGGGGGTCGATGGGGCGAGCCAGGTGGCTGCGGAACCGCACGTCAGTCGCGGAAATTCGTGTATTGCAGGGGCAAGCGGAAATCGAGGGCTTTGAGGTAGGCGATCACGTCCTGCAAATCGTCCCTCTTCTTGCCGGAGATGCGCAGTTGCTCGCCCTGGATCTGGGCCTGTACCTTCAGCTTCTGGTCCCTGATGCCCTTGGTCAGTTCTTTGGCAGCGTCCTGGGGGATGCCGGACACGAGTTTGTAGGAGGTGCGCACCCGGCCTCCGGCGGCGGGCTTCTTGGCGCCACCGTCGAGCGATTTCAGCGACACGTTCCTTTTGACCAGTTTGGTCTTGAGCACGTCGATGACGGCGTCGAGTCGTGGCTCGGAAGCGGACTCCAGCACGATTTCGTCTTCGGTCAGTTTCACGGTGGAGTCGGTGCCCCGGAAGTCGTAGCGGGTGAGGATCTCACGCGATGCCTGATCGATGGCGTTGCGGACCTCTTGCATGTCGACTTCGGAAACAACATCAAACGACGGCATGGCGGCGACGATATCAGACCGGCCGCCGTCGGGGGCAATCCTTCAGATCCGATGAAGCACGGCGTGCAGGTGGTGCGTGATGGGCCGGCCAACGGCTGCCATTGCCAGGTCGTAGGTGAGGGTGTCGCCGTCGACCGCCAGTTCCCGCCGGACGCTGGTCACCTCCTTGGCCGTCGGGGTGAGGCCGACCTGGTGGGTGGTCAACTCGAGGCGCCCGGCAGAGACGGTACCGACGTGGATCTCGACCACGCCGGTTGGCTGGGCCAGGGTCATTTCCACGGTCCCGTCACCGACCGGCCGCAGGTAGCCCGTTTCGGTGTGGAGGGGCCGGTCGTCGTCGGCGTGCCGGGTCTTCTGGGTGTAGACGACGAACGGTTTGCCGGGCGGGGCGACGAACGACACTTCTTCGAAGTAATCGAAAGACTCGATGGTCGGGTATTCGCCGTGTCCGGATCCCTTCCATGACCCCAGCAGGAACTCGAGCGGTGTCACGTCGGGGTGGACGCTCACAGATACACGCCCGGGTAGTTCTTGCGTTCTTGCTGGCCCGACTCGAGGGCGCGCCGCTGCATCTCGGAGAGTTGGGCCTGGGCGGCGAGTTGCTGGCTCATGAGGCTGGCCTGGATGCCGTGAAACAGCCCCTCCAGCCACCCGACCAGTTGCGCCTGGGCGACCCGCAGTTCCGACTCGGTGGGCGTGTCGGCGGTCAGAGGCCGGAACATCTCGTTGAACTCTTCCTTGAGGTCGTCCGACAGCACGTCTTCGAGTTCGTCGAGGGAGCGCCGGTGAATGTCCAGCAACCGCCGCCGGCCGGCCGGGTCGAGCGGTGCCTGACGGACTTCTTCGAGCATCGCTCGCGTCATCGAAGCGATACGAATGATCTTGGTGGGCTGGGTGACGCTCGACGGGCCCTCGGTGTCCCGGTCCTTTTCGTCTGCTTCGACCTTCTTGCCCGCTTCGATCGCGTCGGGTCGGATCGGCTGGGTGAGTTCTTCCATGAGTCCAGGTTAGTGACGGCTACGGATTGGTCAGAGCCAGCCGAACCGGGACAACTCGAACACCCACATGGCGAGGAGGGTAACCCCGAGGACGATGTACGGCAGCGCGATGTCCGACTTCGACCGGCTGGCCAGCACCCAGAGGGCGGCGGCTACCACCCCGATGCCGGCCGGGTTGGCGGCAAACGCTCCGGCCAGGTCGAACCGCAGAGTGGCCGTCACCGACGTGGTTGAACCGCACAAAGGGCAGGGGATCCCGGTGGTGGCCAGCAGCGGGCACACGATTCCGAGACGGTCCCCGATCAGGATCCGCCCGAAGCCAAGCACGAACACGGCCACCGCGGCGAGGCGGGCGTCGAGGCGCCCGACGATCAGGCTCCGCCGCAGGACGGCGGCGTTCATGTCCGTCCCGTCTTTTCGACCAGAACCCTGCGCAAGAACAGTTCCGCAGACGGGGCGCGTTCGGTGGCGACAACGCGCGGCAGGATGGCCGTGGCCATCCGGTCGGCCGCCGCTGCACGAACCGGCGGGTCGAGGTCGGGCGCCCGGTCGATGAACGTGCGGATGGCGGTCAGGTCGGCTTCGGTGACCTGACTCACGTCCCAGGTGGCCGCTCCCGGCGAAACGCCGAGGGCGACACCACGGGGTGCGGTCGGCTTGGGTATCCGCACCACGATCGTTCCCCCGACCAGGTCGCCGACCCGCTGCAGGTGGCGGGTCGCCATGATCGAGATGACCCCCACCGCATAGGCGCCCGGCAACAGATCGACGATCCGGAAGACGTTGCGGAGCACGACCTGCAGGACCGAGGCCGGCTTGCCTTCGACGCCCAGCACCCGGATGCCGGCCACCTTCTTGCCGAGGGTCTGTCCGTCACTCAACGCCTCCATGAGGGTCGGGTACCCGACCAGGGCAAGGAGCGAGATGATCACCACGAGGGTCACGATGAGAAAGCCCGATTCCCCTGCGGCGGCGAACGCGAAGGCGAAGATGACCATCACGAAGATGAACAGACCCTGCAGGACGAGGTCGATGAGACCCGCCACGAGACGGGACCCGAGCCCGGCTAGCGTGAGTTCGAGTGTGACGCCCTCCGGCGTGGCAATGGATATCCGGTCGGCCAGATCGACAGAGGCAGATCCCGCATTGGTCATCGCATGAACCTTAACCGCTTCCAGCACGAGCGCCAGGACCGTTGGGCCCGTCTCGACCGTCTCGTCACCACGGCCGGATCCAGGCCGGAGCAGATCGGTCCGGCCGCCGTCCGGGAACTGGCCACCCTGTATCGGGCTGCCGCCGCCGACCTCGCCTACGCCAGGCAGAGGTATCCGGGCGAAGCCGTGGTCGGCCGTCTCGAGAACCTGGTGGGGCGGGCCCGCCTCGTCGTGTACGAACGCCACAGCCGCCGCACTTCGATCGTCGAGTTCTTCGGCCGCGGGTACTGGCAGTTGTTGTGGCAACGCCGGTGGTTCGTGCTGCTGGCCGGGGTCTTGTTGTTCGGTCCGTCCGTGTTCGGGTTCTTGTTCGGCTACTCCGATCCAGACGCGGCGGCCACCTACCTGCCCGAAGGGTTCCTGTGGGTGCGCGACGCCGAATCCACCGACCAGGGTCTCGGCACAGTCGGACTGGCGGCTTTCTCGTTGTTCGTGATGACCAACAACATCTTCGTGACGCTGCTGACGTTCGTGCTGGGCATCGTCTGGGGGGTCGGCACCGCC
>JAOTVU010000082.1 GCA_029863385.1 Acidimicrobiia bacterium | reverse complement strand
TCGTCCAGACGTCCGAGCTCGTCGGCTGAGCCGGCTCCGGGCGAGCCGGCTGCCGCCCTCTAGAGAACCGGGAAGACCGAGCGACCGTCGGGCCGGTCGGCCCGGGCCAGCGCATGTATCACCGGCCACTCGCCGTGCCGCCGGCGGGCGATGTCGACGAGAATGTGGATGATCTCGGCGGTCGCCCGTGAATCGAACTCGGGTGTCGGGATACCGACGCTGGCGGCCAGATCATCGACGTGGATCATCACCTCGATGAATCGGGTGCGGCAGAAGTCGTCGAGCGAAAGCATCCGACCGCCGAGCGCACCGATCAGACGGTCGGGCGGCTCGGTGGGAAGGCGGTGTCGGATGTCGGCCGCCACCCGGCGGCACTCGTCCAGAACCTCTGCCGGGCCGGCCGAGGCCTCCGCCGCCGAGACCTCCTTGATCCGGTGGTGAATCGGCGAATCGATGGCGGCGTGGAAGTAGGTGACCGGCGTGAGCAGTTCGCCCTCCGGAACCGTCGAGGGGTCGGTTCGATCGAGGTAGGCCAGTACCGATCCCGCGGCCCGCACCAGGTGGGCGCTCAGCGCGCCGACCGTCATACCGTCGAGCGCGCTGGGCTGGTTCCAGCCGTCGGTCACCGCCGGTGATCCGATGAGGTCGGCCGCGACGTCGACCGCGTCGGCCACGGTCAGGCGGACCGCCGTCGAATCCATCGCCTCGTTGTTCATGGCCCGACCCTACACCGGGTGGTGCAAGGGCGCGCCAGTCGATCGTGCGGCCCAGGGACCAAAGACCCCTGGCGCCACCTCCCGCGTGCGACTTACGATGGAAGTGGCCCCCAATGGCCGACGTGACATCGGCTCGCTGACGTTCTGAACTTGGCTCGGCCAGGAGGTCGGTTCACGCTGTCGCACAATCAAGGAGGCAACGATGCGAGTCAGCCAAGTGTTGAAAGGCAAAGGCGGTGGGCTGATCAAGGCTGCTCCCGATGAACGGGTCTGGGCCGTTCTGCGCCGTTTCCAGACCCACGGGATCGGCACGGTGGTCGTCACCGATGACCAGGGGCGACTGCTCGGAACGCTTGGAGAACGGGATGTGATCCACGGGTTGGCCACGAAGGGCAAGAACCTGCTCGATTTCCCCATCCGTGACGTCATGACCACGGACGTACCGACCTGCACGCTCGACGACGCAATCGGTCAGGTCGAACAGCTGATGACGGATCGACGGACCCGTCACATCCCCGTCATCGACGACGAGCGCGTGATCGGCGTGATCAGCATCGGCGACGTCGTCAAGGCCCGCCTCGACGACGACGAGCTGGAGCGACGGATTCTGCGGGACATGGCCCGAGCCCGCGAATAGGCGACGGCGACCTGGCGCCGGGAGCGCCGAGCGGTGTGACGGCCCGGGCCCGAACGAACTACTCTGCGCCCGGTGGGAGTGTTCGGAAACGCTGTAAACGCCATGCGCGACCAGGTGGTTGCCACGACCCGCGGGTTGTTCTCCCATGGTCCACAACCGCTGGCCAACACGCTCGACTACCGAGGCGATCCCGGTCTGTGCGGGCCCGACTCGATCTCGTGGGAGGTCATCGGCGATGTTGCCGCCTTTGTGGGCGGTATCCGGGCCCTGCTGATTCAGGCCGCCCACCCGGAGGTGGTCGCCGGTGTCGAGGACCACTCCCGCTACCGCTCCGATCCCCTCGGTCGCCTGACCCGAACCTCGTTCTACGTGACCGAGACGACCTACGGTGCCATGCCGGAGGTCGAGCAGGCCGTCGATCTGGTACGCCGGGCGCACCGACCGGTTGAGGGAACCTCGGAACGGGGTCGGGCCTACACCGCCGACACGCCCGAGTATGCGGCCTGGGTCCACAATGCGCTGACCGACTCGTTTCTCGCCGCCTTCCAGGCCTACGGGCCCCGGCGGCTGTCGACCGAGGAGGCCGATCGTTTCGTCGTCGAGCAGACCCGCATCGGAGCGTTGCTCGACGCCGATCCGATGCCGACCACGGCAGCCGAACTCGCCGAGTGGATCGCCGAGCATCCGGCGCTCGCCCCGACCGAGGGTCAGGCCAATGCCATCGAGTTCCTCACCGATCCTCCGCTCAGCCTGCCGGTCAAGATCGGCTACCGGGCGCTGCTCTCGGCCGCGGTGGAGACGGTTCCCGAGCGGATCCGGTCGATCATCGGTGTGGAGGCCAACGGCGCACCGATCGGGCGCCGGGCGGTTCCCGCGCTCCGCTGGGCATTGGGATCCTCACCGTCATGGCACGTGTCGTTGATTCGCACCGGAGCACCGGTTCCTCCGGGCGTGTTCCGCCAGCCGATCGACCTGGGTGACCACGGCTGAACCATCGCCGGACGATCGTCCTTTCGATCATCGGAGTTCTCACATGGCCGCCCGCCACGCGTCGTCGGAGGACGCGATCGACGGGCCGGCAGTTGGGATCCCCGCGCTACCGCCGAGGGATCCCAACGAGCTGGATCGGTGGATTGCGAACTGTGTGGTCGAAGCGGTCGAGTGGCGGATTACGTCGCAGCAAAAGGTCTTCAGTCGGCAGCCGCGTCGACCAACGGCTTAGGCAACTCAACGTTCCCCGAGTTCCGGTGGCACCATGTCGTCCACATCAAAGTCCTGGCAGGCAACCAGTGCCCTGGGGATAAGAACTCTGGGCATCTCGATTTCGATTGCGATGTCCGACGTGAGCATGGCCACGCCCTTCCATCGATCTTCGAGGGCGATACCTGCAAACCTGTGCAGAACACCATCGACGGCGATCTCGAGATCGCCCGGTTCGAGCGTCAGGTTCAGAGGCAGTTCGAGCGAGTCAAGTGCATCGATCTTGTGGAAGATCAGATTCGTCGCCAGTTGCCTGAGCCGACCACCGTGCTCGAGGGAGGCGTGGAGGGCGAGACAGCAGCGCGGCCTGTCCGCCTCCTACCCTCCGTCGATCATGTCGAGGATCCGCTCGGGGTTGGCAGGTAGGCGACGCACCCGCACACCGTGGTCGCGCAGCGCATCGTCGATCGCCGCGGAGATTGCGGCCGGAGCCATCATCCGGCCACCCTCGCCTCCGCCCTTGATGCCGTGAGGCGTGTAGGGCGAGGGCGTCTCCTGGTGGCCGATCTTCAGCTTCGGTACATCCATCGACGTGGGGATCACGTACTCGGCGAAGCTCGGAGTTCGGAGCGTGCCGTCGTCGTCATACACGAACTCCTCGAAGATCGAGGTGCCGATGCCCTGGGCGGTGCCGCCTACGATGTGTCCACACAGCGACCGGGGATTGACCATGGTCCCGCAGTCGTGGACCGCGGTGTAGTCGAGGAAGTCGACCTTCCCGGTTTCGGTGTCCACCTCGACGACGGCGATGTGGCAGGCATGGCCCATGAACGGGTAGAAGACACCCAGATCCGAGCGGTCGTCGCTCGGCATCGTGGTGTAGGGGTGGTCGTGAACGTGGCTTGCTTCGAGTCCGCTCTCGATCTCATCGGGTAGGCCGTGCTTAAACAGGTGGGCCTGAATCGCGATGTCCGCCATCTCCATCCGGGCGGACGGGGAGCCGGCCACCTGGAACCCACCATTGGTCCATTCCAGATCATCGGCGTTGGCCTCGAGCAGGTGGGCGGCGATGGCCGCTGCCTTGGTCTTGACCTTCCGGCTCGCCACCTCGATGGCGCCGGCCACCATGACGGTGAATCGGCTCCCGCCGGGACCGGTGGCCGGAAGACCCTGATTGGAGCCGGCGTACACCACGTTGACCGTGTGGGGGTCGACGTCGAACTCCTCACCCACCAGCTGGGCCACCATCGTTTCGGGGCTGTTCCCCCACATCGCACAGGAGTAGAGCGTGGCCGTGATGTTCCCCAGCGCATCGACGTCGAGCGTGACGCTCTCGGGCATGCTCGACACCGGAGCCGCCGGCTCGTCGAACCAGAACCAGAACTCCGTGGCGCTGAAGACGCTGCGCTCCTGGCAGGTGCAGATGCCGATGCCGATGTGACGGCCTTCGGCCCTGGCCTCCTCCTGCTTTCGGCGCCAACCGTCGTAATCGGCCAGCTCAAGTGCCTGGTCGAGCACACCGGCGTAGTTGCCGCTGTCGTAGACATTGCCGGTGGGGATGAAGTAGGGGAACTGGTCGGGCTCGATGAAATTCATGCGCCGCAACTCGACCGGATCCATGTCGAGTTCGACGGCGGCGAGGTCGACAATGCGCTCGATCACCCAATTGTTCACCTCGGACCCGAAGCCCCGGTAGGCCCCCTGCTGGCACTTGTTGGTGAGGACGGCCGTGACGTCGTAGTACACGCTGTTGATCGTGTACGGACCGGTTACCTGGGCCAGCGCATTGCCGTGATGACCCACCCCGAACTGGATGTAGGCACCGTAGTCCTCCACCGTCTTCACCTTGATGCTCTTCATCGTGCCGTCGTTCATCACGGCCAGCGAGACCTCGTAGCGGCGATCCGACCCGTGATGGTCGCCGTTCGCGATGTTCTCCATACGATCCTGGACGAACTTCACCGGACGACCGGTCAACCGCGACATCATCCCTGCGATGGCGGGGGTCTTGACCTCCCACAGTTTGGAACCGAAGCTGCCGCCGGCCGACATGGGGTGCATGTCCAGCTTGTTGCTGGGGATCTTCAATGTCCCGGACAGCATGAACAGGTACGAGGTGAAGCTGAGCGAATTGGCGTGGATGCTCATCATCCCCGAGCCGATGTCGTAGTCGGCCACGGCACCGACGGTCTCCAGCGGCTGTCCCCCCGAACGGCCCCAATGGAGCGTATCGGTGATCACCCGGTCGGCGCTGGCGAAGTCTTCGTCCACGTCGCCGAAGGTGAACTCGCGGTGAAACGCGATGTTGCTTCCCAGCGATTCATGCACCAGCGGTGCGCCGTCGGCCATCGCCTCCAGCGGATCGACGAGGGGTTCCAGCGGCTCGTACTCGACGACGACGAGCGATGCCGCGTCTTCGGCGATGGCCCTGGTCTCGGCGGCGATGGCGACCACGCCCTCACCGTCGTAGCGGACCTTCTCGAACGCGAGGCATCGCCACGGATGGTTGGCCGGATCGGGCCCGAAGTCGGGCAGTGGATCGCACAGTTCGGCGGCCTGGGCCCCGGTGACCACGGCCACCACGCCCTCGAGTGCCTCGGCGGCGGATGTGTCGATGCTGACGATCCTGGCGTGGCTGTAGACGCTGCGAACCAGTGCGACCTCGAGCATGTTGGGCAGGACGAAGTCATCGATGTAGCCGCCTCGGCCCAGCAGGAACCTGCGGTCCTCGAGTCGGGGGATCGACTTGCCGACCCAGGTCTTGTCCTTCTTGTGTTCACGAACTGTTGGTGCGGTCATGGCGTGCTCCTGTTCTGGGCGATCGTTGTCCGTGGGCCGGCGTTCATCTCGGAGTTCATTTCATGGCGGCGGCCGCGTCGACGACCGCTTCGACGATGTACTGGTAGCCGGTGCAGCGGCAGAGGTTGCTGGCCACACCCTCCCGGGCCTCCTCCTCGTTGATGTCGGGGTTCTCCCGAATCAGCTCGACCGTCCGCATCAGCATCCCCGGCGTGCAGAACCCGCACTGCAGACCCTGTTTCTGCCGGAAGGCCTCCTGGACAGGGTGAAGCTCGGTTCCCGCCAGTCCCTCCACGGTTTCGACGTCGGTGCCGTCGGCCTGCACGGCCAACATGAGGCAGGCGCGGGCGCTCTGGCCGTCGACCAGCACGGTGCAGGCGCCGCAGGCACCCTGTTCACATCCGAGATGGGTCCCCACCAGCGTGAGGTGCTTGCGCAGGTAGTCGGCCAGTGACAGGCGTGGTTCGACGTCCGACTCGACCTCCCGCCCGTTGACGGTCAAGGCGATGTGGTGCTTCGCTGTGGTCATGACTGGCCTCCTGAACGGCTGAGTGCGGTGGTCAAGGCACGCCGGACCATGGCGGCGGCGACCTTCTTGCGATACTTCCCGGATCCGAACACGTCGGAGAACGGTTCGAGGTCGGCGGCGGCGATCGCCGCGATGTCGGCGATCGTCTCCTCAGTAGGAACCTGTCCGACGAGGTTCGCCTCGGCCTGCGATGCCTTCGTCGGCGTGCCGGCCACGCCGCTCATGACGATCGAAGCCCTGGCGACGGCGTCACCGTTCATCTCGACCAGGACGGCCGCTGTGACGACCGGCCAGCTCTCGTGACTGTGACTGAACTCCTCGAAGGCGTGACCCGTCCCATCGGGCCAGACGTCGAGGCGCACTTCACGGACCAGTTCGTCGTCCTCCAACGCCGTCATGTAGGCACCCTGGAAGAAGTCCGCAGCCGGGATCGACCTGGTACTTCCCACCCGTTCGGCCACGACCGATCCCCCGTGGGCCAGGAAGGCGGCGGGGATCTCGGCGCTGGGATCACCGTGGGCGATGCTTCCGACGACGGTGCCGCGGTGCCTGATGGGCACCTGACCGCTCCTCCCGATCGCCGCCGCCAGGAGCGGGACTTTGGCGAGAACCGTCGCATCGTGCTCAACGGTCCACTGCCGTGCTCCCGCTCCGATGGCCACCGATCCGTTGTCGGCCGAGATGAACGACAGATCGTCGGCCCGGCCGATGTCGATGAGATGGCTCGGCGAGGCGAGTCGGATCGACATGAGCGGTATCAGGCTCTGTCCCCCGGCCAGAATCCTCGAGTCGGTGCCGAATTCTCGTAGTGACTCGGCTGCGTGGGCCGATGATTCGGCTCGGACATATTCGAATGGCGGTGCCTTCATGGCACATGACCCCCTTGGGTTGTTGTCGACCGGAACTCTTCTCTTTGTCTTCGCGCTGTTTGTAGAACGTCTTCAGATCCCAAGTGGGCGTCCGCCGTCGACCGGGATGATTGCGCCCGTCGTCATCGGCAAATCGTGAACCACGGCGGAAACCGCGGCGGCCACGTCGTCTCCCGACGCCAGGCGGGCCAGTGGCGTCACCGCCTTCTGCGCATCGACCAGACCCTCCGGCATCGATGCCGCGTACTCCCCCAGCACCCAGCCCGGCGAGACCGACATGACCCGGATCGTCGGGGCGAGCGAACGGGCCAATGATCGAGTCATGCTGTCGAGCGCCGCCTTGCTGGCGCAATAGGCGACGTTGGACCCGATTCCCATGACGGCCGCCACCGAGGAGATGTTGACCACGACCGGCGACGGGGCGGCTTCGAGCAGTGGACGGAACGCCCGGATGGTGGCGAACGGCCCCCGCCAGTTCACGGCGAAGATCCGATCGATCAGCTCGTCGTCGAGGTTGTCGAGGTCGTCGTGGGCGACCGGCCGGGTGACCCCGCCACAGTTCACCAGCACGTCGACCCGACCGACTTTGGACCCGATCCGGGCGGCCACCGAGCCGAGTGCGTTGGAGTCGGTGTTGTCGATCTTCATCGCCGCATGAGGGGTCCCGCCCAGTTCGTTCGCCAGGGCCTCGGCCCGGTCGCGGCTGGTGGCGTAGCCGACGACGACGGCGTGGCCGTCGGCGGCCAGTCGGCGACAGATGGCGCTACCGATCCCCCCGCCACCGCCGACGACGACCGCAACCGGAGCAGCGGTGGCGCTCATGCGCTGGCCCCGTACCGCTCAACACGGATATCGGCCTGGGCCTTGTGCCCGTCGAAGTTCTCGATAGCACAGAGCCGGGAGCAGTACTCACCGACGAGCGCGCTGGCGGAGTCGGACTCGACCCGCTGGTAGGTGCAGGTCTTCAGGAACTTCCCGACCCAGAGGCCGCCGGTATAGCGGGCCGCTCCCTGGGTGGGCAGCGTATGATTCGTTCCGATCGCCTTGTCCCCGTAGGCGACATTGGTCCGGGGGCCCAGGAACAACGCCCCGTAGTTGCGCATGTTCTCGGCGAAGAACTGGTCGTCGTTGGTCATGACCTGGACGTGTTCGGAGGCGATCTGGTCGGCCACCTGAAGCATCTCGGCGTTGTCGTCGCAGACGATCACCCGGCCGTGGTCACGCCACGCGGGCCCGGCCGTGTCGGACGTGCGAAGACGTTCCAGTTGTCGATCCACCTCGACGATCGTGGCCCTCGCCAACTCCTCCGACGTGGTGAGCAGGATGGCCGGCGACGTCGGACCGTGTTCGGCCTGACCGAGCAGATCGGTGGCACACATCTCAGCGTCGACCGTGTCGTCCGCGATGATGAGCGTCTCGGTCGGGCCGGCGAGCAAGTCGATTCCCACCCTCCCGTACAGCTGGCGCTTGGCCTCGGCCACATAGGCGTTTCCCGGGCCGACGATCATGTCGACCGGGGCCATGCCCGCCCCGTAGGCCATGGCGGCCAGGGCCTGGATGCCGCCCAGCAGGTAGATCTCGTCGGCTCCCGCGAGAGCCATGGCCGTGACCGTTTCGGCCGGAACCTCCCCGTTGATGGGAGGTGTGCAGGCGATGACCCTCGCGCAACCGGCAACCTTGGCCGTGAGCACGCTCATGTGGGCGGAGGCCACCATCGGGAACTTCCCACCCGGCACGTAGCAGCCGACGTTCTCCACCGGAAGGTGGCGGTGGCCCAATATCACGCCGGGGAGTGTTTCCACCTCGACGTCGGTCATGGAGGCCCGCTGGATTTCGGCGAAGTTCCGGATCTGGCTCTGGGCCCATTTGATGTCGTCGATGGTCCGGGGATCGACGCCGGCGATGATTTCGCCGATCTGTTCGTCCGACAGGCGGAACGACTCCGGTGACCAACCGTCGAACTTCTCCGACAGTTCCCGAACTGCCTCCTCGCCTCGGTCGTTCACGTCGGCCAGAATCCCGCGCACCATCGATGACAGTCCGAGGTCTTCACCGTGCGCCGACTTCGACACAGCGTCCTTGAGCAGCCTCATGACTTGAAACCTGACTTCCCCAGTTGGGCGTAGAGGTATCCTGAATACCTATACACAAACTTGATGTATAGGTATACACGATCTACCATCGCAGGACCAGCCCTATTCGAAAAAATCCGAACCGAGCGCCCGAGGGGGACTCCCATGTCAACGATCATCGACCTGTCACAGGACATCTACGAGACCATGATGGTCTACCCGGGCCACCTCAAGACGGTCCAGTTCCAGCACGCCTACCACTACGAGACCGAGGTGAACTTCGAGAGCGACTTCTCGTTCCAGACCACCGGGCTGATGCTGAACGACAACGGCCCCACCCACGTCGACTCGTTCAGCCACCTAGACCCGGATCCCGATGCGCCGAGCATCGATCAGATGCCCTTGGACCTTTTCTACGGCTCCGGAATATGCCTCGACGTCTCCCACGTCGCACCCCGCACCGACATCACCGAGGTCGACTGCGAGGAGGCGCTGACCGCATCGGGGCAGGAGCTCAACGAGGGCGACGTGCTGCTGTTCCACACCGGAACATGGGAGAAGTACGCCGGCACTCGGGACTATCTCACGACCTTCCCCGGCCTCGGTGAAGCGGCATCGGCCTGGATCGCCGATCACAAGGTGAAGGTCTTCGGCGTCGATTCGCCGACCCCCGATAACCCGGCGAGCAAGATCTACCCGTGCCACCTGATGTCCCGACACAAGCGGATCACCCACTACGAGAACCTCGCCAACCTGCGGCTTCTCCTCGGGAAGCGATTCGACTTCTATGGATTCCCGTTGAAGATCGTCGGTGGGCATGGCGGCCCCACCCGAGCGGTGGCAATACTCTCTGAGGAATGAGCGAGAGATCCGGCCCTCCTGCGAAGTCCAACGTGAGCAGCGTCGACGTCGCGGCCTTGGCCGGAGTCTCCCAGGCAACCGTTTCCCGAGTACTCACCGGCAAGAATCCCGTCTCCCCCGCCACGCGGGCCAAAGTCGAACAGGCGCTGTCTGAGCTGGGCTATCAACCCAACCTGCTGGCCCGTGCGCTCAAGACGCAGCGGACCGGCACGATCGCGGTGGTGATCGCCGACATCACGAACCCGTTCTACCCCGAGATCGTGCAGGCGCTGAGTGCCGAGTTGGCGGCTTCTGAGCACCGTATGTTGCTCTGGACCGATGTGAGCGACAGCCATGCTGAGGCCTTCGAGGCGTTCCAGCAGGGCCTGGTCGACGGCATCATCTTCACGACGGCGACGTCGGACTCCCCGACGCTGGAGCGGGCGCTGACGGAGCAGACACCGATCGTGCTGGTGAACCGGACCGTGCAGGATGCCGAGTGCGACACGGTTACCTCCGACAATGTTTCGGGCGGACGAACCGTCGGCCGCTACTTCGCCGACCACGGCCGCACGCCGGCGGTGATCTCCGGCCCGGAAACCGCCAGCACGAGCAGCGAGCGGGTGGCGGGCTTCTGCGAGGTGTTCCCGGTCGGCACCGCCATGCCGGAGCGCCGGCTCGAGCACGCGGACTTCTCGCACGACGCCGGGGCTCGATTCTGCCGGAAGATACTGACCGGCGACGACCCGCCGAACGCGATCTTCGCGACCAACGACCTCACGGCCTTCGGTGTGATCGATGCGGCAACCCAGCTCGGTGTTCGCATCCCCGAGGATCTCTGGGTGGTCGGCTACGACGACGTCGACATGGCGTCGTGGGCCGCATTCGACCTCACGACCGTGAGGCAGCCGAGTCGGCTGATGGCGGCGAAGGCGGTCTCACTCCTGCGCGATCGCCTCGACGATCCCGAGCGACCCTACGAACACCTTCGTTTCGGGAGCGAGCTCATCATACGGGGCACCTCCGGACCCACCTCGGTTCGGTCCGACACGACCCCGTCGTAGGCGGTCAGCCGATCGTGACCGGAATGGCGCTGAACTCGCCGGTGTCGGTCTCCATGCCGACGCCCCCTCGGACGAGGATGAGCACCGTGCCACCCGAACATACCGCTGACGATCGTCATCTTGAGATGCCTCAGCATCGGTCGCAGCGGGAGAACGAGACTCTTCTCCTTTCCCCCTGCGACGACGATGCCGACAATGCGTTCCGGCTGATTCGGTTTGTCGGTGGTGACAAGCGCACCCGAATCGCCGCCCAGGGAAAAAGGCCGCACTCCGCTGGGCACGACCTCGTAGGCCTTGTTGTAGTAGACCGTGCCCCGGAAGATCTGCGACGCTCCGTGTTGGGGTCCGTAGTAGCTCGTCACCTTGTACGGCAGCGGGTACCCGCCCTCGACGACATCATCGATGTGACCGTGAGACAAGCCGGTGGACCTCCCCCATTTCTTGACCGCCAGTCCCTTCCGGATCTGCCGGGCGAACGAGGTCGGGGTGTCATAGGATCCCGTCCCCGAGCCTTGCATCGAGCTCAGCTCCATGTGTTCGTCGATCTCGAACGCGGCCAGATCGGAGTTGCTGTCCAGCTGGATGACCGAAGGTAGTCCCTGACTCATCGGGGCGATCTCATACAGGCGACCGACGAGGTTGATCTCGTCGATGTCGGTGCTGACATCCTGGATGCCCGGCATGACCACGGGCGTGCCCGGTAGCGCGGTGCTGCAGCCGCCGATGACGTGGTTGCAGCTGAGCCCGAACAGACGAGTCGGATCGCCGCCGTTGAGACGGGCAATGGCGGTCAACGTACCGGCGTTTCGCTGGTTGCCAAGGCCGATCGAGGATCCGCAGCTGAGGATGTCGGCGCCGGTTCGATGAAGGGGCACCAGCTCGCCGAACGCATCGATGGTCTGGTCGACGGTGAACGGCCGGGATGTCCCGACCTCGAGCTTGAGGCCTTCGTCACCGTATCTCGCCTTGAACGCCTCCTCGAGGATTTTGATCTTCGGCTTGGCGATTTTGAGGCGGGCCGAGATTCGGAGTGTCGATCCGGCGCTGAAGACCCGCACGATCTTCCTGGTCCGGAAGAACTCAGCGTGGTGCTCGGAGAACGGGCACATCGTCTCGTCCCCGGAGCGGGCACCCTCGTCACTCAGCGAGGCCTCGGCAAGGATGCCGTTGAGAACTGCCCACCGGAGTACCCCGTCTCGAACTGCGGCAAGCTCGACCATTGTCTACGACTTCTCCTTGGTGTCGGGGGCGCCACGGTCCGAGACGAAGAAGAAGGTGCGGTCCGGGTCGTCGACCGCCCTTCGAGCCACCAGCTCGTACATTCCCGCCGGGAGATTCGGGTTCACGACGAGGGAGAAGCTCTGCATCTGGGTGCGGTGGAAGGCGGCGTTGAAGTCGACCGGCCGCGGCTCGGCCAGCTGGGAGCCGCTCCCGGGGTCGATCGCGACGATGGAGAACGCCTCCTGCGGGTCGTCGATCGGGCGGTTGTAGGAGACCACGATCTCGATCGGATCCGACGGTCGGTAGGTGTCACGATCGATACTCAGACCGAAGACGTTCGGGGCGCCGACCGGAGTCGCCGTCGACGCGTCGAAAGGCTGCATTCCGTCTGGGGCGCCGAGGATGTCGTAGAGCGCTCGTCGCAGCTCACGATCGCCGAAGATCTTCATGTGCTTCTTCATGGCGAAGCCATGGGGAATACCCGGCGCCAGTGCGCTGGCGATGGGGACGGTGCCGTCGCCCGAGTCCTTCCGGTCGATTCGATCGAGCCCTCGGGGCCCCCACTCATTGCGGATATGGGTCGTGTGGGCCGAGCCGACGAAGAAGAAGTAGGCCACCTTCTCCGGCCTGGCGTCGAGGCTGAGTCCTTCCCAGAGGACCTTCGCTTTCTCGATGCTGTTCTTTCTGAGACCGAGGCTTTTGACGACCGCCTCGTCGAACGGGTCGACCCCACCCTGGATCGCGCCCCGATGAGGTGCGGTCAGCAGCAACGCGGAGCCGGCTGGTGGGACGAGCTCATAAGCCGACAGGTAGCGGGGGTCGTTGGCGAGACGGCGGACATCGGCCCCCGACACGCCAAGGATCTCCTCCCGACCCAGGATCTGGGTCAGCGCGGCCGGCGCCCCCGAGTGCGGCGTGCCAATCGTGACCAGGGTCGTGATGCGGTCGAACCAGGTTCGATCCGAGAACGCGCCGCTCTCCAGGAGATAACGAGACACGATTCCGCCCATCGAGTGGGCGACCAGGATGATCTCGTCGACGTCGTCCAGCGTGTCGAGTGTCGCCCGGAGGCCGTGTAGCCGCACCGCTCGATGTCGTCGACGAGCGAACGGTAGACCCCGAACCATTTGACGTTCCGCAAGACACCCGACGGGTGGACGTCGTCATCAAGCAGCTTGTCCATGCGGCGGTAGCCGAACGCCATCTCTCCCAGCGTCGGCGGCCACACCAGCTCGTTTTGTCCATCGACCAGTTGAGACCCCATCAAGCCCGGCACCAGGACCACATACTTCATTGTTTCCCCCTCGACCGGCGTTCGACCTCGAGACGCTCATCGGCACTGATCCCCGACAAGCCGACAGATGACGTGCTACCCGAGCGGATGCCCCCGCTCCAACGCACGCTCAACTCTACTCACCACCCTGTCGGTGCGCATTTGCCCAATGGCGAGTCGCCAGTTTGACGACCGGGTAGACGGACCGACTGCGACGGCGCGCAATTCCCGGTCCTGGTCGATCGGATCTCGGCCCGTATCGCTACTCGATGCGCAGACCCGAGATCGCCCGGGAGATCACCAGCTGCTGGATCTGTTCGGGTGCCTTCGAAGATGTCGTAGATCATTCCTGGTGGTCCACGGCGTGACGCGCAGTGCCCCTGAGCTGGGCATTCACGGTTTGGGCGTCCACTCCGTGACCCCGAATCTGTCCCATTTCGACGGCGTTCTAGGGCCAGCTAGGGACACTCCAGCGGAGATCTTGGAGGCATCTTGGCAGTCGCCGCCGCCTGCTTCCGGCTGCCGGCCTCGGGTGGAGCAACAGGCTCGTCCTCAGCTGCCGGCTCGACCGATCAGAGCGCGAACAGCGGTCGCCAGCGGGAGAAGCTCGTTGTCGACCACGTCGGCGACGACAGCGTGGTCGGTGTCGAAATACCGGTGGGCGAGATGATCACGCATCCGGGCGATGGCCTGCCACGGGACCGTCGGCTCAGTATCGAGCAGTGCCGAGTCGATACCCTTCACCGCTTCGCCGATCTCGATCAGCCGAACTCGCACGGCGTCGTAGACGATCCCCTGCTACAGACCGCCGTGGGTCAGATGATCGTTGATGGCCTCGATCGCGGCGAGGATGTCGCCCAAGCGAGCTACGTCTCGGCGGCTCACAAGGGTACGGCCTCAGCCAGGACCACGTCTCGAAGTTGCTCGCGGAGGGATTCCCGCGTGCCGATGTCGACCGGTACGCCCAGCGCTGCCTCCAGCTCCGCGCCAAGTAGGAGCAGCTCGAACGGACGTGTGCCGGGCTCGAACTCCACGATGAAGTCGAGATCGCTGGCCTCGTGGTCGTCGCCACGAGCGACAGAACCGAACAAAGCGATGGACCGACCGTGATGGCGCGCCGCTATGGCCTTGATCTCCTGGCGGCGAGCCTCAACCAGCTCCCGCAGCGGCGTCCGGCGGATGTCGGTCACGCCTCCATTGTACGCGCATCGGCGGCGGGCACCGGCGGAAGCCCGCCGGAGCTCATGTGACGTGGACGGATTTGGCCGCCCCGGGCGCGATGGTTCGGTACTCCTGTCGCGCCGCTCTCAAAAGTCCGCCTGACCCGGGCTGGCGCATTGTCGCAAGGGTTCCGACCTTGGCGGCGACCGACTTGTCCTGAAGATTTCCGAGCGGGCCAGGAGTGCCGGACCAGCGTGCTCGTCGCTCAACGGGTATGAGCATTATCGGGTGGCTGCTATGACGCCCGTCCAGCATGGGGACACCGCCGGCGCACCCCCGATCGAGATAACCGGATCGCGCGCTCAGGGACCGATCTCCAATCTGTTGGCCGATGCGGGCCATCGGTGCCGTGGCCGACCAGCCCAAGCTGTGGTCACGGTCGCATTGTTGTCACAGCCCGGCCGAGGAGCACGAAGAGCCTCTGAGTTCGGACGGCGATCCATTCGATCGCTACGTTTCGTGGGACGGCCAGGCCCCGCAACAGGACGGTCGAGCCGCGGGGCTCGATGCCCGATAACGGCGCTCAGAATCACAGCAGACGCCCACGCATCACCGGGGGATTGCGCACGTTCTCGGGGCATTCGGCACGTGTCATGTGCGCTGGGTGGATTCGACACGTGTCATGTGCACTGGCAGCGCCGCCCCGGCGAGCGATCCGGGTCGTTTGGCCCTACCGGTGCACAGGAGGGTGGCGACAATCTGTAAGGGCTACCCGGCGGCTCAGGAGAACACGGTGAAGGCGATCATCCAAGACAGATACGGCGAACCGGCCGATGTCCTGGCACTCAAGGAGATCGACAAGCCGAGGGTCAAAGAGGGTGAGGTCCTGGTTCGCGTCCACGCGGCTTCTATCAACATCGGTGACTGCCACGTCATGAGAGGTGTGCCCTACATCATGCGCCCAGCTTTTGGGCTGCGCAGACCGAGGAACCGTATCCCAGGAATGGATATCGCAGGGAAGGTGGAGGCGGTCGGCGCGGACGTGACGCAGTTCCAGCCGGGCGATGAGGTGTTCGGCTGGGGCAAGGGCGCCTTCGCCGAGTATGCGACCGTCGAAGCGGACAACCTCTTGCCAAAACCGGCCAACCTCACCTTCGAGCAGGCGGCGGCGATAGGAGTCTCAGCCCAGACCGCCCTCCAGGCAGTGCGCGATCACGGGAAGGTCCACCCCGGGCAGAAGGTCCTGGTCAAC
The DNA here is from genome assembly GCA_029863385.1 of Acidimicrobiia bacterium. Taxonomy (GTDB): domain Bacteria; phylum Actinomycetota; class Acidimicrobiia; order Acidimicrobiales; family SZUA-35; genus JAHELU01. Next base: position 7,260 of record JAOTVU010000082.1, on the reverse strand, counting down.
GGTGCGTCTGGTGGCGTGGGTACCTTCGCCGTGCAGATCGCCAAATCGTTCGGAGCGGAAGTGACCGGCGTCTGCAGCACGGACAAGGTCCAGATGGTCACGTCAATCGGAGCGGACCACGTCATCGACTACACCCAGGAGGACTTCACCCACGGCGAACAGCGGTACGACTTCATCCTCGACAACGTAGGGAACCACTCGTTCTCGGACACCAGACGCGCTCTCACAGCCGAGGGCACCCTGCTGTCAAACGGTGCACCCGTGGGCGGTTGGATCGGAGGCTTGACTCACGTCATCAAGGCGCTCGCACAGTCACTGTTCGTCCGCCAGCAGTTGCGCCCGTTCGTCTCGATGAACAGCACGGAGGACCTGGCGGCTCTGAAGGAGTTCGTTGAGGCCGGGAAGGTCACACCGGTTATCGACAAGATGTACCCGCTGAGCGAGACCGCTGAGGCCGTCGGTCATGTCGGACAAGGACATGCCCAAGGCAAGACCGTCATCACCGTGTGAGGCGCCGATCGCTCCACCGATCATTGCGTTGCCCTTGTCGGCATCGCGGCTGCCCTCGTCGTCGCAACATTCGGATGGCGACGACGACCGTTACGCAAGCCACCGCAGAACGCGCCATGACCGAGTCGTGAGGAACCTACCGATCAGGGGATCACCGCGAGCACCCAAGAGACCGCGCAGCCGTGTCCTGCTGTGAGGCGCGACGATCTCGTGCCTGTCTGCCCATACTGCGAGGCCGAGCTTCCCGAGATCTACCTGCGCAAGCCCCGCCGCGGGCTGTTCGGGATGGGGCGGGGCTTTGTCTTCTTCTGCCCATACTGCCGGAAGGTGTTGGGACTGGGCTCCCAGTGGTATCCGTTCCCAGGATGATCAGATCAAGCGGTGCACACCAGGCCGCTGAGGCTGCCACTCACAGGCTCAGCCTCACCCATATCGAAGCACCTACGATCAGCGACCGACCAGCGAGCCAAAGCGCTCAGTATCACCACTCGGAAATCGCAGATCGCAGCATTCGACATCCGGCGATATCGCTTGACCCGACCGCGCGATAATCCCAGCACGCGAAGCCCGACGTGATCTCGTCTTGGTCACTCACTGCGTTCAGCGTCCCCGAGTCCCCTCCACGCTCGATCCGCTCCTGACCTGACGACGGTCCGCCGAAGCGTTGGATCCTGTCCATTTCTACGGGTACCTCAACAACACAGCGAAACCCAGCCGGGTCGTCCCCGACTTGTTGGCCACGAGCGCCAGCTCGTCGGCCTCCAACGTCCAGAACTCGACTAACTCCTCAGCTTCCCACCGTTGCCGCATCCACCAAGCGTAGCCACCTCAGCCAACAGCGGAAAGCGGACCGCCAGATGGCCCCATACCACAGCTTCCGTAACGACAGGCCTTCCCGCGTACCGCCGGCCATTATGCAATCAATCCGATGATGAACGCGCTCAAGACCAGCCTCGCCATCCGGCTCCTCGTCGGCCTGTTCTTCGGCGTTGCCGTGATCGGGTCACTCGTCTTGTCGGCCTGCGGCACCGACGACGAGACGACGGAGACCGCGACCACGGATGAGTCGGACCCATCGTCGACGTCGGCGACCGCCTCCTCGGCCACCGAGACCGCACCCACGTCAAGCACGCCGTCGACGGAGCCTACCGACAGCGCCGACCCTGGCACCTCGAGCACTGCGACGGGGACCGGCGGCGACCGGATCGATGTCTACTACGGCGCGGCCAACAGTGCGAACTGTGGTGCGGTTCGGCCCTATGCCCGGCGTCTCGCCGACGACTTCGAGCTGTACCGCCAGACCCAGCAGGAACTCGTGGCCGGTCCCACCCCATCGGATATTGCCGACGGCGCTTCGTCGATGTTCTCGTCGGCCACCGCCGATGCCGTCAAGTCGCCATCCTGACCGACGGCCTGCTGACCGTCGATTTCCGTGATTTGCGGCCGTTGATCCCGAACGCCTCCACGAGCTGTGGAAGCGAGGCACTGCTGGCCCAGCTCAACGGCACGGCCTTCCAGTTCGCCGAGGTCGAACGAACACGGTACCTCCTCGACGGCAGCTGCCAGGATTTCGCCAACTGGCTGCAACGGACGTGTTTCGACACGGATCGATCCGGCCGGCAGCTCGACGTCACGACCAACGAGCAGGCTTCGGGCGCCGGCTGCACCCCGGCCACCACCGACACCCTGCCGCCCGGCCGCTGGTTCGGCTACATCACCGACGCACAACCGGAGGAGCTGACGTTCGATCTGGCCTGCTGGTTCGAGGGAGCCGCCGCCGCGGCGGCCGCCGCTGAGGACGGCGAGCAGAGCCCGCCGCCCAACGACTACTACATCCGCAACGAGAGCGACCGGCTCCGGGTCCATGTGGTCGAGAGCAACGCCGAAGTTGTTTGGCTACCGGATCCGGGTGACCCGGCAACCACCACAACCGTGGATTACGAATTCTGGGTGGCCGAGCGACTTGCACGCCCGTTCAGCCGGGAGTCTGGATCACGACCACCGACGATAGCCATGTGGTCGCGATCGAGGAGCAGTACGTGCCTTGATGACGGCTGCCTGGTCAGCCTGTCGGAGCCGTGAGACGACTCGGGCTCCCGGGAGACCCGTTCCGACCCGAGATCGGAATTCGGGGAGAGCCTACATCTCGTTGATCGAATCGAGGATGTTGAGGCGCGATGCCCGGCGGGCGGGGAACGACGCGGCCACCAGTCCGGCGACGGCGGCGATCACCACATAGATTGCGAGCGACAAATACGGGATCGTGAGGCGATCGATCATCTCGCCCGGTATCGCCAAAACGGCGAACCAGCCGAAGATGATGCCTACCGCTACGCCGAGAAGGGCACCGAAGACCGAAACGACGCCGGCCTCAAGGCGGACGAGACTTCGGGTCTGCCTTCGGGTCATGCCGATCGCCCGCATCAGACCGATTTCACGCGTCCGTTCGAGCACCGACAGCGCCATGGTGTTGGTGATCCCGAGCAGGGCGATCACGATGGCCAGGCCGAGAAACACGTTGATGATGATCAAGAGCGTGTCGAGTTGACCCTCGACCCGCTCCTGGAACTCGGCGTTGGTCTCGAACTCGAGTTGCGGGAAGGCGGCGGCGAGGGGTTGCAGCGCCTCCCCTGCCTCCTCCAATGTCACACCGTCGGCCAGCTTGATCGACAGTGTTGCGTCGTTCTGGTCGGTGAAGTACGACTCCCAGGCCGAAAGGTCGATCATGTAGTCGCCGACGAGGAATGAGTTCTCGTAGATTCCGCTCACCGTCATGGTCACCGTGCCGCCGGCGGCGAAGTCGACGGGGACCGTGTCGCCAACGGCGACACCGAGTTCCTCGGCGACGTCGGACTGAAGGAGCAGGTCGGTGGCATCGGGCGACGCGGTCGGATCACCACTGACCAACCCGACGTCGAGGAGCTCATCGAGTAGTTCGATCTCGGCGGCGGTGACCCCGTGCTGTTCACCACCGATCCTTGCGTTGCCATATCGCACCGAGGAGACCGATTCGACCTCGGGAAGCGCCGCAACCTGCTCGCCCACCCGGCTGCTGAACGAGCCTTGATTGGAGGCCGTGACGAAGTAGTCCGAAACCACCGTCGATTCCATCTCGGCCCGGAACGACGACTTGAGTGACGTGGCCACCACGCTGGCCATGGCGATGAGGGCGAGTCCGATCATCAGTCCGGCCGCAGTCGACGCGGTCCGTTTGTTGTTCTTCGCCGCGTTCTTCCTGGCCATGTGCCCGGTGATCTTGTTGCCGGGCAGATGCTCCAACGGGAGACCGAGAAATGACGCCGACGGGCTGGAGAACAGCGGCGAGAACATCGAGACCGCAACGAACGCACAGACTGCGCCGAGGCCCAGAACACTGAACAGCAACGCGGTGTTGTCGCTGCCTCCGAACAGCCCGTAGGCAATGCCGGCCGCACCGATCACGGCCAACACGATGGCGATGATCGTGCGCTTCGTCCCCTCGCCGGATCCGAATCGGAAACCGGCCCGCATGCCGGCCATCGGTGAGATCGAGGCCGCTCGTCGAGCGGGTGACAACGAGGCCACGAGCGTCACCCCGATGCCGACGACAAGGGCGAGAATGATCGTTCTGGCGTTGATGATGATGTCGATCGTCGGGAGGCTCAAACCCATCAGGTCCATGATCCATCGCAACCCGAGGGCAAGCCCGACGCCGCCGGCCAGCCCGACGATCGAGGCAACGAGACCGATCACGAGCGCTTCGAAGAGCGCACCGAAGCGAATCTGGCGGGAGCTTGCGCCGAGCGCTCGCAGGAGTGAGAGCTGACGCACCCGCTGGCCGAGCAGGATGTTGAACGTGTTCCCGATGATGAAGGTGCTCACGAACACCGCAACCAGAGCGAACGCAAGCAGCACGTTGCCAAAGATGCTGATGACACCGCCCAACTCGTCCTCCAGTTCCGACACGAGTGCTTCCTGGGCGACGGCTTCCACTCCGGACGGCAGCGCTGCGTCAATACGACTGGCCAGAACCTCGGCGTCGACACCCGGCTCCCCGGCCACGTCGATGTAGCGGACCAGTCCCTCGCTCTCGTCGAGACGCTGGAGCTCGGCGAGTTGGAACGAGGCCATTCCGAAGTCGCCGAGGGTTCCCTCCTCGCCGAACCGGTTGATACCGACAAGCTCGAACGGCTCGGGTCCCCTGCTGCCAACCACGTCGTAGGTCTGACCGATCACCATGTTCTCCCGCTCGGCGGTGGCCTGATCCAGGACGAACTCGCCGGGTCCCGGCACCCGACCGTCGACGAGTCGAAGGGCGCCGATCTCCGAGCCGTCCCAGCTCACCGCGACGACCGGCGACATCATCGATCCGAGAGGTTCGCCGTTCCCGTTGAGCGGCGTGACGCTCATCGAGTCGGTGTTCGGATCGACCGCCGCGACACCGTCGATGTCGACGAGAATGTCGGCCACGCTCTCGTCGATCTGCCGGTCGGTGAACGCAATTTCGTCGAGGTCGCTCTCGGCCCGAACCTGGACGTCGACGTTTTCGAAGCCCGTGCCGATCATGGTGTTGAGTGAGGACCGCAGACCGTCGGACAGTACGAACGAGGCGACGACGAAGCTGACCCCGAGCAGGACGGCGAACGTTGTCAGACCGAAGCGGATCTTGTTCTTCCGTATGTTGCGGAGGCTGAGTAGCACCATTGCTCGCATCGCACTATCCCTCCAGGGCACGGATCCGGTCCAAGACCAGCTCCGTCGTCGGGTTCTCGAGGGTGTCGACGAGCCTGCCGTCGCGCAGGAAGATGACCGTGTCCGCATAGGAGGCGGCGGCCGGATCGTGGGTCACCATCACCACGGTCTGGTCGAAGTCGTCGACGGCTCGACGCAGGAAGCCGAGGACCTCCGCACCGGCACTCGAATCGAGGTTTCCCGTCGGCTCGTCGGCAAAGATGATCTCCGGCTTGCTGACCAGCGCTCGAGCGACCGCAACCCGCTGCTGCTGCCCGCCGGAGAGTTCGTCGGGGTGGTGATGGAGGCGGTCATCGAGGCCGAGACTGGAGATCACCCGCTGCTCCCATTCCCGGTCCGGCTTCTCGCCACCCAGAAGGAGGGGGAGCAGGATGTTCTCCTCCGCGGTCAGTGTGGGAACGAGATTGAAGGACTGGAAGATGAAGCCGAGCCGTTCGCGCCGGAGTAGCGTCAGCGCCTGGTCGGAGAGTTCGGATATCGACGTTTGGCCGATCCTCACCTCTCCCTCGGTCAGTTCGTCGAGGCCGGCAACGCAGTGCAACAGAGTCGACTTGCCGGAACCGGACGGACCCATGATGGCGGTCAGCTTGCTGGCGATGAATCCGACGTCGATGTGATCGAGGGCCAGAACCTCGGTGTTTCCCTCTCCGTATCTCTTGGTGATGCCGGTCGCTGTCGCCGCCATCGCCGCGCTGTTCCCGGTGGTCGGAAAGATCGAATCTCTCGTAGAGCGGTCTTCGAGCGTTCCCATGACGCCTCCTCGTATTGTCGCCGACGTTCGGCTGCGTTCGTTCACCCGTCCCGCTCATCTGACTGTGCGCTCACCCCTCGAAGGTGAACAGAGTCGAAGGTCATGGCCCCGCACTGTGGTATCGGGAAGGCTCGGGACGTTGTCCTCTAGGTGGCCGGGGAAGCGCGTGATTCGATGGACGAGTGTGACGACGGTCGAACACTCGGTCGCGACCCGGGCCATGGTTCAAGTCCCCGATCCAGCGTGAGTCCGACTGTGATTCTGGCTCTGCTCGCGGCGCTGCTGATGGCGTGCACATCCGAGCCGCAGGTCACGGCGCCGGCCGACGCGGCGTCCGGCGTCCGGATCGGGAGTTTCGACTTCGCCGAGAGTGAGCTGCTGGCCGAGCTGTACGCCCAGGTCCTCGAGTCGAACGAGCTGCCGGTCGTGCGCCTCGGTGTCATCGGTCCCCGCGAAATCGTGGCGCCCGCCATCGAAGGTGGTTTTCTCGATGTCGTACCGGAATACGGGGGCACGGCTGCTCGACACTACGCGACCGGTCTGGACGGCGGAGCCGCGTTGACGACCGGCGAGATGTTCGAGCGGCGCGGCCTCACTCTGCTCGATCCGGCCCCTGCGGAGAACGTGAACGTCTTCGTGATGACATTGGAGTCGGCGTCCGTGTACGGTCTGGAACGGATATCCGACCTGAGCACGCTGGCCGGCACCCTTCGACTGGGCGGACCCGTCGAGTGCACGACCCGACCGCTGTGCCTCCCGGGCCTGGCCGACGTCTACGGATTGCAGTTCGCCGAGTTCGTGCCAATGCGGTCGTTGTCCTTGACCGCCGAGGCGTTGCGGCGACACGAGATCGACGTCGGTGTGATGTTCTCGACGGCGGCCGAGTTGTCGGCCGAGCTCTTCGTGATTCTCACCGACGACCGGCGTCTCCAGCCCGAGGAACACCTCGCCCCACTGGTCCGCCTCGATGCCATCGACCGTTGGGGGCCCGACCTCGTCGATGGCCTCAACGAACTCTCGGGTGATCTGACCACCGATGAGGTGAGACGACTCAATCGCGCCATCGCCGACGGTACGCCGCCGGCAACGGTCGCGAAGGAGTGGCTCGCGTCACGAACGGAACACGGACAACAGAACAGCGAACGGGACGCCGATGACCATTGTCGCGACTGACGGCGGTAGGCGACGCCGCCGGCCGAGTGGCGAGCCACCTCCCCTGCCCCGCCCGATCGACGCGGCGATGATCGGCTGGCTTGCGGGGTTCGGAT